>CACWUV010000067.1 GCA_902764185.1 uncultured Eubacteriales bacterium | reverse complement strand
AACCTTGCCAAGTATGACGCGGAAGGCTATGCGTATACCTACTATGTGACCGAAGCGCAGGTAAGCGGTTATACCGCGCCGGTGTACAGCGGCCCCGATGCGACAGCCGCTTATGATGACGAAACCATCACCAATACCAAGGTTCAGCCTTCACCGACAGTAACGGTCACGCCCACGCCCACCCCGACACCTACCCCGACGCCCACGCCAACACTCACGGCTACGCCAACGGCCACTCCCACGACTACACCCTCGGCTACGCCAACGGCTACACTCACGGTCACGCCTGCAGCCACACAAACTGCTTCGCCTACTGTTACGCTTGCTCCTGTATTCATTGACCCGCCAGTCGAAAAAATCATACATGGAGAAAACGCGCCTGAAAACACTTTCCAGTTTAAGCTGGAAGGCCTGGATGGCGCGCCCATGCCCGATGATTCTGACGGCCAAGTCAAGCAAGTGGAAATCCAAGGTGCGGGGCCAGTTGAATTCGGCAAAATATCTTATAGCGAAGAGGGTGTATGGGCCTATTCCATCAGCGAAATAGCTGGGAGCGATGCAGAATTCACATACGACGACACCATTTACACCTTAATAGTTGAAGTGCGCCAGCAGGATGTAACTCTTGTCAGTTCGATGACCATCACCAAAGAGCATGACGCTGACACTGCATTCGAAAAGGCGATCTTTGAAAATAACTTCGTACCCGCCCCCACTCCTTCGCCCACGAATCCATCCATTCCTGCGGTTCCATCGACACCGAATCCCTATGTATACCGGTTCAGCTTCACGAAAAAATGGCTTGGAGGCGTTGAAGATAGCATCGACTGGACCTTGTATTATCCCAATGGCTCTGAGAGGCACAAGTGGTTCAATAAGGAAATCATCAGCGAGGACGAATGGTACTATGAGGGCTGGTTCTCCAGTGAAATGGATTACTACCTGATCGAGAATGTGCCCGAAGGCTACAAGGTGCGCTATGAAAACGTGGGCGCCCATGCTGGCGTCACTGACCGCTGCTACAATGGCGGCACCATCATCAACTATAAGGTGCCCCGCACCGGCGATACCGCCAACCTGATCCTGTGGGCGGGCTGTGCGCTGCTGGGCGTTGGCGCGATATGCGGAGCCGTGGGCCTGCGCAGAAGAAAGAAGACCAAGAGATAAATACCCCCCGCAAAAAACAGGCCATATCAGCAAATTCATTGCACTTTCTACATGATTCGGTATTCCAAGAATTATAGGCATCGGGATTCCATGTAACGAATAATTCGGGATTGTAAGCGTGGGTGCAGTGAGCTTTTATCGCTAAATGAGTGCATCCCCTAAGACCCCGTACCAGGAGAATTCTTCTCCTGGACCTCAGCGGGCGAGCAAGCTTGGGTACACTTTCCCGCAATTTCCGTTAGCTCATTGAATAAAGCTTGACTTGTCATGCGCTCCAGAAATACGTCAAAACCAAAAACCGCCCGGATTAGAGCAAGCTCAACCGGACGGTTCCCGTTTTTGGCTATAACGCTTCGCGTTATTGACGTCGGCAAACCGACGTCATTTCTGGAGCGGTAGTCACAACCAAGTTTGGCAAACAACACACGCAAGTCTGGGCGCGGGTTTGGGCCGCGGAGGCCCAATGGAACCTTCTTCCTCATCAAATATCTGTTTGTGTATGTTTTCAACCAGGATCTTTGTTTCTATTTTCAGCAATGCATCCACACCCGCATTTCCCCCTCGCCCCGGTTGGCCCAGGCGAAATAGGGGATCAGGGTCAGGGTGACATCCGCTGTTTCCGGCGCTTTCCAATCCGCATACAGCGGCGCGTCCTTCGCCAAAATGCGCTTGGCCGCCACCCGCAGCACAGGCAGCGATACCGGGCCGATGGCCTGCGTTTCCACCTCTGCATCCGCCTGGGGGATGGCCCGGAGCAGGTGCAGCAGCTTGCCGTTGTCCGCTTCCTCGGCGCAGTAGATCAGCGGCCCGCGGGCATAGCAAATCTGCCCGGCGGTTTCCCGGATCAGTGGATTCCCCGTCAGGACGCGCACGGGCATGGCGAAATCCAGGGTGATTTTCTCGCCCTGCGTCCAGGCGCCGGTCAGGTACAGATAGCCCTTTTCCCGCCGCTGTTCCTTTCTGGGGGCATGAACGGTCATGCCATCCGCCCAGCCCGGAATGCGGAAAGCGATGGCGCCCTCCGCCGCTCCTTCCATCACGCTCAGGGTGATTTTGCCGTCCCGCATTAGGTCGGCCTGCAGGCGCAGCTGCAGCCTGCGCCCGTTCAGCTCCGTCTCAAAGCGGCTGCTGACGTATAGATGCACGAACAGCGTGCCGTCGCTGCGGGTGAAGGCATATGCGCCCAGGGAGGACAGCAGCCGGGAGATATTGGGCGGGCAGCAGGCGCAGCCGAACCACTTTTGCCGTTGGGGCTGCACATGGCGCAGGCGGTCGTCGCTATGGCAGGCGGCGGGGTCCACCTCCAGGGGATTGACATAGAAAAAGCTTTTGCCGTCCAGGGCCATGCCTGCCAGCACGGTGTTGTATAGGGCTCGCTCCATCGCGTCGGTATAGCGGCTGTCGGGGGCCATTTGCAGCATCCGCCGGGCAAAGAACACCAGCCCGATGGCGGCGCAGGTTTCGGAATAGGCGGTATCGCCGGGCAGATCATAGGGGCGGGAGAAGGCCTCGCCCACGTGGGTGCCGCCCACGCCGCCGGTAACGTACATTTTTTCATCCACTGCGGAATGCCACAGCCGCAGGCAGGCTTCCCGCATTTCCGGATCGTTATTCAGCCGGGCGGCGTCCGCCATGCCGCTGCACAGGTACATCTGGCGCACGGCGTGGCCGGTGGCCTCCGTCATCTGACGCACGGGCATATGGGCCTGGTAATAGGCGTAGCGGTCCGCTGTCACGGGCAATTCGGGCAATCCGTCTTTTCTGCGCCGGGCGTTTTCCTCCAGGGCGAAGGTGCTGGGAGCCGTGCCCCGCACGTCCAGGAAAAAGTTGGCCAGCGTCCGCCATTCCGGCTCGCCTGTGGCCTCATAAAGCCGCATCAGGGCCATTTCGGCAATCTCGTGTCCCGGGCAGGCGCGCTCCTTGCCGGGCCCGAAGCGGCGGCCGATGCAGGCGGCGAACCGCCGGGCGATGTCCAGCAGGTCTTGCCGGCCCGTGGCTTCCTTCCATGCCACCGCCGCCTCCACCAGATGGCCGAAGCAGTACAGCTCGTGGTGATCCTTCAAATTCGTAAACCGGTTTTCGATGCCGGTGAGGGTATAGAAGGTGTTCAGGTAGCTGTCCGCCTCCTGGGCCGCGCCAATGGCGTCGATGGCCTGCTGCACCTGGGACTGCAGAGCGTCATCCGGGGCCAAGGCCAGCTGATAGGCCGCCGCCTCGATCCACTTGTAGCCGTCGCTGTCCTGAAACACCCAGCCATAAAACAGGTCGGGATCGGCCTGGGCCGGATCCGGGCCTTCTATCACCATGCCGCGGGGCTTCTGCCGGGGGATATATTGCCCGCCGGCTTTTTTTGCGGCCACGGCGCGGGCGGCGGCCCGCATGTTGTGCATCCACCAGCTGGGGGCCGCGCCTTCCACGCGGTCGTTCAGCGCCTCCCACTGATAGGGCAGCACGGCGGAGCGGATCAGCTCCTGCTCCCTTTTCCAAAAGGCGTCCGTAATCTGTATCCTGCACAGCGGCAGCGGCTTGGAAGTCATATGAATCACCCTTTCCTGCTCATTATAGAAGCAAATACGCCGGGAATCAATATTCCCCGTTGATTTTCCAGGCAATCTGCGGTATAATTTTTATGGAAATTGAATACGCAGACCAGGTGCCCGGGGATTCGCCCGGGTGAAAAGGGAAGTCCGGTGCAAACCCGGCACAACAGCCATTACTGTGATCGGTATCCGCGGCGCAATAAGCCATTGAGCTTCTGCTTGAGAAGGCGCGTCCGCGGGGAAAACGCTTTTCCAGCCGTCAGCCAGGAGACCTGCCTTGCCTGCGAATAAAGTGGATTTCTTGGGCAAGGGAGAAAGTCCGCTATGACAAGGACGGGCAGCACCGGTCTTGTTTTCAGCGTACATTGGCCCCGTTCCCCGGAATGCGGGCGTTTTCTTTTTTGTCCTGGAGATAAATATCTTCATTGGAGGTCATCCCATGAAACGCATCATCGCCATCCTGGCCGCGCTGCTCCTGGCCTGCGGCTGCCTGCCCGCTCTGGCCGAGCTGAACGTCACCGGCTCCATGGAGCTGGAGTACGCCCAGCAGTTCAAGGTGGATTACTGCGAAGGCGGCTATGCCCTGATCACCAATTCCGACGGCGCGCGCTTCCTCACCATTCCCGAGGGTGCGGAGATTCCCGCCGATCTGGACGCGGACATCGTGCCTTTGCAGCTGCCCCTCAGCAACCTGCTCATTTCCTCCACCCCCACCGTGTCCCTCATCAACGCCATCGGCGCGCTGGACGCCGTCACCATGACCACCCAGGAATACAAAGGCTGGTATATCGACGCCGTCAAGGAAGCCATGGACGCGGGCAAGCTGAACTATATCGGCAGCTACAAGGAGCCGGATTTTGAGGCGCTCACCGCCAACCCGCCGCCCTTCTCCGTGTTCAGCACGATGCTGGACAGCGTGCCCGACGTGGCGGAAAAGCTGAAGGAACTGGGCATTCCTTACCTGCGGGATACCAGCACCTATGAAACCCATCCCCTGGGCCGCATGGAGTGGGTCAAGCTCTACGGCCTGCTGCTGGGCAAGGAAAAAGAAGCCCAGGCCCATTTTGAGGCCCAGAAGGCGCTGGTGGACGGCATCGGCGCCGAGAGCACCGGCAAGACCGTGGCCATGTTCTACATCACCAGCAAGGGCGATCTGTACACCCGCAAGGCCGGCGATTACATGGTCAAGATGCTGGAGCTGGCCGGCGGCGAATACGTGCTGCCCGATCTCAAGCCCGAGGAGAGCGGCACCCAGAAGATCGAGGCCGAGGAGTTTTACGCCGGAGCCGGAGACGCCGATTACATCGTGTACATCTGGAGCATGGGCGGCAAGCCCGAAACCATGGACGCTTTCCTGGAGCGCAGCGAAATTTTGAAGGATTTCAAGGCTGTCAAGGAAGGCAACGTGTGGTTCACCACCCCCGATTACTTCCAGGTCAACGATACCCTGGGCGCCATGATCCTGGACTTCAACAAAATGCTGACCAACACCGATGAAACCGTGAAGGAATTCACCTATCTGTTCCAGCTGCAATGAAACAAAAAACCGCGACAGCCCGTGTCGCAGTGATGTTCGCGCTGCTGGTATTCGCGTTTGGCGCCGCGCTGGTGCTGAACGTGAATACCGGCAGCTTGTCCATAGCGCCGGGCCAAATCTTCAAAATCATCCTGCATGGCGGCACCGACGGCACTCCGGCGGGCAACGTGATCTGGAAGATCCGCCTGCCGCGCCTGCTGGCCGCCGCCGTGCTGGGCGGGGCGCTGTCGGTGTCCGGCTTTCTTTTGCAGACCTTTTTCCGCAATCCCATCGCCGGACCCTATGTGCTGGGCATTTCCAGCGGGGCAAAAATGCTGGTGGGCATCACCATGATCTTTCTTTTGCGCCGCCTGTCCGGGGTGCCCTTCTGGGCCATGATGGCGGCGGCTTTCCTGGGCTCCATGCTGGTGACGGGGTTCGTGCTGCTCTTCGCCCGGCGGGTCAAGAGCATGTCGGCGCTCTTAGTCATCGGCATCATGATCGGCAGCGTGTGCACGGCGGTGACGGATTTCTTTATCACCTTCGCGGACGAAGCCAACGTGGCCAATCTGCACGCCTGGTCCATGGGCAGCTTTTCCGCCATTTCCTGGCGGAGCCTGCACATCGCCTCCGCCGTCATCTTCGCGGCGGTCATCGGAGCCTTTCTGCTCAGCAAGCCCATCGCCGCCTATCGCCTGGGGGAAAACTACGCCCGCAGCATGGGCGTCAACGTGCGCCTGTTCCGGGTGGCGCTGATCGGCCTGTCCAGCGTGCTTTCCGCCGCGGTGACAGCCCTGTCCGGCCCCATTTCCTTTGTGGGCGTGGCGGCTCCCCATATGACCAAGCTGCTGTTTGGCACCGCCAAGCCCGCCGTCATCATTCCGGGCAGCTTCCTGCTGGGCGCGGTGTTCTGCATGGGCTGCGATCTCATTGCCCGCACGGCCTTTTCTCCCTCGGAACTGGCTATCAGCACCGTCACGGCGGTGTTCGGCGCGCCGGTGGTCATCGCCCTGATGCTGAAACGGCAAAGGAGGCGGGAGAATGGCTGACTTTCTCTTTTCCGCCCGGGATCTGGCCGTGGGCTATCAGAAAAAGCCCCTGATCTCCGGCATCCGGGTGGATTTGCGGCGGGGTGCCATCCTGACCCTCATCGGCCCCAACGGCGCGGGCAAAAGCACCGTGCTCAAAACCATCACCCGGCAGCTTGCGCCCGTGGCGGGCAAGGTGTATATTGATGGCAAGGACCTGCAGTCCTACGCGCCCGCGGAGCTGGCCCGGCGCATGGCCGTGGTGCTCACCGAGCGGGTGCGGCCCGAAATGATGACCTGCTACGAGGTGGCCGCCATGGGCCGCTATCCCCACACCGGACGGTTTGGGGCGCTGACCAAGCGCGACCATCAGGTGGTGCGCTCGGCGCTCCAGCGGGTGCGGGCGGAGGACATCGCAGACCGGGATTTTGACCGCATCAGCGACGGTCAGCGCCAGCGGGTGCTGCTGGCCCGGGCACTGTGCCAGGAGCCGGAGCTGCTGGTGCTGGACGAGCCCACCTCCTTTCTGGACATCCGGCACAAGATCGACCTGCTGGACATCCTGCTGGAGGAAAGCCGCAGCCGCGGAACCACGGTGATTTTATCCCTGCACGAAATCGACCTGGCCGAAAAGATCAGCGATCTGGTCCTGTGCCTGAAAGGAGACCGGGTGTGGCGGCTGGGCACGCCGTCGGAGGTCTTTTCCGACGAAGCCATCGCGGCTCTTTACGATCTGGAGCGGGGCAGCTATCTCACCAGCCGCGGCAGCATCGAGCTTTCCCGTCCCGCGGGCGAGCCCCGCCTCTTTGTGCTGGGCGGCGGGGGACGGGGACTTGCCTGGTATCGCCTGCTGCAAAAGCGCCGCCTGCCCTTTGCCGCCGGGGTTTTGCAGGAGAACGACGTGGAATATCCCGTGGCAAAGGCGCTGGCGGCCCAGGTTTTTGTGCATGCCGAGGAAGCAAAAAAAGCCCTGCTTGCCTGCGAGGCGGTGATCGACGCCGGGTATCCGGCCAACGCCGGCCTGCTGGCCTTTGCCCAGGAGAACGACAAGCGGATCATAAGGAGCGCCGATGAACTGGATTGATGTGATCAGCGCCGGGCCGGGCGCGGCGGACATGCTGACGGCCCAGGCCGTCCGGGCCATCCGGGACGCGGAAGCCGTTTTCTGCGCCCAGCGGAACAGCGGCCTGGTGCCCGCGGACAAGCGGCGGTCCCTGACGCCCTTTGAGGATGCCATGCAAGCCATGGAGGGGATGGCCCATCCCGCCGTGCTGGTGTCCGGGGACGCCGGGCTGTACAGCATGCTGGGCTTGCTTGCCCGGCGCTTTGGCCGGGAACGCCTGCGGGTGGTCCCCGGCGTCAGCAGCCTGCAAGCGTTCTGCGCCAGGCTCTCCTTGCCTTGGCAGGACGCCAAAATCCTGTCCGCCCATGGCCGCGCCTGCGCGCCCGAGGCTTTGTGCCATTACGCCCGCACCTGCCCCGCGGTGCTTCTGCTGCTGGATGGGGAGCACGATCCCCGCTGGGTGCGCAAGGCATTGGACGCAGGCGGCCTGGACCATCTGCCATTGACCGTTGGCGAGCGGATTTCCCTGCCGGATGAACGCGTTGCGCCCTTCGCAGATCGCCCCTATGACCCCTTGTCCGTGGGCCTGATCACCAATGCGCATCCCGCGTCCGGCCTGCCCGCCGTCGGCCTGCCGGACGGGGCCTTCATCCGGGGAAAAACGCCCATGACCAAGAGGGAGATCCGCGTACAGGTGCTGGCCGCGCTGCAATTGCCTTTGGACGCCGTGGTGTGGGACGTGGGGGCGGGCACGGGCAGCGTGTCCGTGGAGTGCGCCCGCCAGTGTCCGCTGGGGGAGGTGTACGCCATCGAGCGGGACGCCGACGCACTGGCGCTGATCAAGCAGAACCAAGCGCATTTTCATCTGCAAAACCTGCGCGTCGTCGAAGGTGAAGCCCCGGATGCGCTTTCCGAGCTGCCCGCGCCCACCCATGTTTTCCTGGGCGGCACAGGCAAGCGGGCAGGGGAGATCCTGGCGCGCATTCCCCCGGGCGCGCGCATCTGCGCCACGGCGGTGACGCTGGAGAGCGTGCAGGAGCTGGCCGCGCTGCTGCCGGATTTCGAGGCGGCGCAGATCGCCGTATCCCGGCTGGAAAGGGTGGGCGGCTACCGCATGTTCCGGGCGCACGCCGGTCCCGGAGCCAAGGATCTGATCACCGTGCGCGGCATGCGGCTTTTGCAGCAGGCGAAGCTGGTGATCTATGCCGGCTCCCTGGTGAACCCCGAGCTGCTGGAATACTGCGGTCCCGACTGCAAAATATTGAACAGCGCCTCCATGACCCTGGAGCAGGTGGTGGCCGCCTTCCGTCAGGCCGATCCCGAGGCCGTTGCCGTGCGATTGCACACGGGCGATCCCTCCATCTATGGCGCCATCCGGGAGCAGATGGACGCTCTGGACGAGCTGGGCCTTCCCTATGCGGTGGTGCCCGGCGTCAGCTCCATGAACGCCGCCGCCGCCGTCCTCCATGCAGAATACACCCTGCCCGGCGTCAGCCAGACGGTCATCGTCAGCCGACGGGCGGGACGCACCCCCATGCCGGATGGCGAATCCATCCCCGAATTGGCCGCCCATGGGGCTTCCATGGTGCTGTTCCTCAGCGCAAGCATGCTGAGGGACCTTTGCGCCGAGCTGATCGGGGGCGGCTATTCGCCCGAGACCCCGGCGGCCCTGGTGTATAAGGCCACCTGGCCGGACGAGCACGTCATCTGCGGCACCCTGGCCACCCTGCCCGATTTGGCCGCCGACGTGGGCCGCACCGCCCTGGTGCTGGTGGGCGGATTTTTGCAGGGCCCCTATGACCGCTCCAAGCTCTACGATCCCAGCTTTTCCCATATGTTCCGGGAGGCGGAAAAATGAAGATCAGCGCCATCGCCTTCACCGAAAAGGGCCAAAGCTGGTCCGCCGCCCTGGGCATTCCCGTGGATCGGGGCATCCCGGTGATGCAGTGGGCCCGGCAGCACTTTGACGCCTCCGACGCGCTGCTTTTCATCGGAGCCTGCGGCATCGCCGTGCGCGCCATCGCGCCGCTGGTGAAGGATAAGACCACCGATCCCGCCGTGGTGGTCATGGACGAAGCCGGGCAGCACGTGATCCCGCTGCTTTCCGGCCACATCGGCGGAGCCAACGCGCTGGCTATGCGCATCGCGGAAATGACGGGAGCCGCGCCCGTGGTCACCACCGCCACCGACGTGCGGGGCATTCCCGCCATCGATGCCTGGGCGGTGGAAAAGGACTGCGCCATCGAGAATCCCGCGGCCATCAAGCTCTTTTCCGCCGCTGCTCTGGCGGGACAAGCCGTGGGCGTGGCCATCACGGAGCGGACCATCAAGCCGCCTTTCCCGGTGACGCTGTTCCTGCGCCCCCGCACGCTGGTGCTGGGCGCAGGCTGCAAAAAGGATACCGATCCGGCGGTTTTTGAGGAAAAAGCCCTGGATTTTCTGCGGCAGTGCGGGGTCTCCCTGCTGTCCGTCAAGGCGCTGGCCACCATCGACCTGAAAAAAGGCGAAGCTGCGCTGAACCGCTTTTGCGATAAATACCGTCTGCCGCTTTTGACCTATTCCGCCGACGCCCTGCGCGCCGTGCCCGGGGTGTTTGCCCATTCGGACTTTGTGGAAAAGACCGTGGGCGTGGGCAACGTGTGCGAGCGGGCGGCGGTGCTGGCCTCCGGCGGCGTGCTGCTCATGGGCAAAACGGCTCAGGCGGGCGTCACCTTCGCCCTGGCCGGGGAGAAGGAAGCATGACGGCGCTGCGGGAGGGCTTCACCACCGGCAGCTGCGCCGCGGCCTGCGCCCTGGCCTCCTGCCTGTGGCAGCGGGACGGCGTCTGCCCCGGCCAGGTGGAGCTGACCCTGCCCGAAGGCCGCGCCTATATGCCCGAGATCCATCCCCTGTCGCTCTATCGCTGCGCGGTGTACAAGGACAGCGGCGACGATCCCGACATTACCAAGGACAGCGAGGTCTGGGCCCAGGTGCAGCTGCTGCCCGACGGCCCTGTTCGGTTTATTGCGGGCGAAGGCGTGGGCACGGTGACCCTGCCCGGCCTCAAGGTGCCCGTGGGGGAGCCCGCCATCAATCCCGTGCCCCGGCGCATGATCGCGGAGGCCGTGGGCGGCGTTTTTCCGGGACGGGGAGCCATCGTTACCGTGGGCATCACCGGGGGCCGGGAGCTGGCGCAAAGGACCTTTAATCCCCGGCTCGGCATCGTGGGCGGGCTCTCCATCCTGGGCACCACGGGGGTGGTGCGGCCCATGAGCGAGGAAGCCTTGACCGACACCATCCGCCTGGAGCTGGCGGTGCGGAAGGCCAACGGCGCTGCCGCAATCGCCCTGGTGTTCGGCAGCCAGGGAGAGGAGGCGCTGCGCAAGCTGAAGCCCCACCTGCCCTGCGTGCAGATCAGCAATTTTGTGGGCTTCGCCCTGGACGCCGCCGCGGAGCTGGCCTTTGACCGCGTGCTGCTGGCGGGCCAGCCGGGCAAGCTGTGCAAGGTCGCAGGCGGCAGCATGCAGACCCACAGCCGCTATGGCGACGGCCGCAAGGAGCCGGTGTGCGCCCATCTGGCGCTGCTGGGCGCGCCGATGGAGCTGCTGCGCGCCGTCATGGACAGCCCCACCCTGGACGGGGTCATCACGCCCATCGGGCAGGCGGGCTACAGCGCCGTGTGGAACAGCCTGTGCGCCGCCGCCAGCCGTTATTGCAAGGCCCGGGTGCGGAACCGGCTGCGGGTGGATACCCTGCTGCTGGACGCCGGGGTTCAGCCCATAGGAGGGTATAAGGATGAATAAACTGCATGTATATACGGGAACTGGCAAGGGCAAAACCACCGCGGCCATGGGGCTGGCCCTGCGCAGCCTGGGCCATGGCAACCCTGTGCTGGTGGCGCAATTCATGAAGCGGGCCAATTCCGGCGAGCTGGCGGCCCTCAGAAAGCTGGACGCCTGCGTGCTCACGGCTCCGCCCATTACGGGCTTTACCTTCCGCATGGACGCCGAAACCCAGGTGAAAACCGCCGCCGAGCAGAGCGCGCTGATCCCCGAGATCCTGCGGAAAATCGCGGAAATCGCCCCCAAAACCGTCATTTTGGACGAGCTGGGCATCGCCCTCACCACCGGCATGGTCGCCCGGGAGGACGCGGAAGCCCTTCTTGACGCCGCGCTGCGATCCGGCGAGACCGCCGTCACCGGGCGGAACGTGCCCGACTGGCTGCTGGATCGCGCCGACTATGTCAGCCGCATCCAGGCGGACAAGCATCCCTATGCCACCGAAAAACTGCCCGCCCGCAAAGGAGTTGAATGGTAATGCAGCCCATGGATATTGAACGGCGCAGCATGGAGATCATCGAAGCCGAGCTGCAGGTGACACTGCCCGAGGAGGTCAAGCCCATCGTCAAGCGGGTCATCCACGCCACGGCGGATTTTTCCTTTGCCGAAAGCCTGCATTTTACGCCGGGAGCTGTGCCGCTGATGCGGGAAATGCTGACCGCTGGCGCGACGGTGATCACCGATACCAACATGGCGCTGGCGGGCATCAGCAAGCCCGCGCTGGCAAAGCTGGGCGCGTCCGCCCGCTGCTTCATGGCGGAGGAGGACGTGGCCCGGGAAGCGAAGGAACGCGGCCAGACTCGGGCCTTCATTTCCATGGAAAAGGCGCTGGCCCTGCCCGGCAAAAAGCTGCTGGTGTGCGGCAACGCGCCCACCTTTTTGTTCCCGCTCTTGGAGCTGCCCAAAGCGCCTGAGGACGTGGCCGTCATCGGCGTGCCCGTGGGCTTCGTCAACGTGGCGGAGGCCAAGGATCGGCTGTGGCGCAGCGGCATTCCCTGCATCGCGGCCCTGGGCCGCCGCGGCGGCAGCAACGTGGCCGCGGCCATCGTCAACGCCCTGCTCTACGGCATTCCGGGGGTGCGTCCATGAGGATTCTGCTGGCGGGCACGGGCAGCGGCTGCGGCAAAACCACGGCCGCCATCCTGCTCATGGCGGCGCTCAGGCAGCGCGGCCTGGACGTGGCTCCCTACAAGGTGGGCCCGGATTACATTGATCCCGGCTTTCATCAGGCGGTGTGCGGGCGGCCCAGCTACAATCTGGACACCTGGCTCATGGGAGAACCTGCCCTCCGCCGCCTGCTGCGCCATCCCGCGGACATCGCGGTGATCGAAGGGGTCATGGGCTATTATGACGGCCTGGACGCGGCGTCGCTCCGCTGCTCCACCTATGAGGCGGCGCGGCTGACGCATACCCCCGTGCTCCTGGTGGCGGACGCCTCCGGCGGCGCGGCCAGCGTGGCGGCCACGGTGAAGGGCTTCCAAACCCTGACGGCGGACAGCGGCATCGCGGGGGTGCTGGTCAACCGGGTTTCCGGTCCCAGCCATTACGCGCTGGTTCGTCAGGCCGTGGCCCATTACACCGGCCTGCCCTGCGTGGGCTATCTGACCAAACAGCAGAAGATCGAACTGCCCAGCCGCCATCTGGGCCTGGTCACCGCCCGGGAAACCCCCGATCTGCTGCCCCGCATGGAGCAGGCGGCGCGGCAGGCGGCGGAAACCTTGGACATCGATAAAATCCTTGCTTTGGCTTCCAGCGCCCCCGAGCTGCCGGAAGCCCCTGATCCGCAAATGCCGGATTACCGTGGCTTTCGCCTGGGCGTAGCGCTGGATGACGCCTTCCATTTCTATTATCAGGACAACCTGGACGCCCTGCGCCGGGCAGGCATGGAGCTGGTCTTCTTTTCGCCCTTGCGGGACGCCCATCTGCCGGAAAACCTGGACGGGCTCTACATCGGCGGCGGCTATCCCGAGGTGCACGCGGCTGCGCTGACGGCCAACGGGGCGATGCGCTCCGAACTTCGCGCCGCCTTGGAAAAGGGCTTGCCCTGCTATGCCGAGTGCGGCGGGCTCATGTATCTGGGCCGGGAGATTGACGGCGCGGAGATGGTGGGCTTTTTGCCTTTGCGCTGCCGCATGACGGACAGGCTCCAGCGCTTTGGCTACGTCACCGTGACGGACAAGGACGGCCTCAGCTTTCCGGCCCACGAATTCCACCACGCGGCGGCGGACAGCGACGCGCCCACGGCGTACATCGTCCGCAAGGCCTCCCGCCCGGATAAAACCTGGGCCTGCGGTTATGAAAAAAACAACACCCTGGCGGCCTTCGCCCATGTGTATTTCGGCGACCGGCCGGAGTTGATCGGGAGGTTTTGGCCCCATGGCTGATATGCTGATCTTTGGCGGCACCGCCGAGGGGCGGCAGGCGGCCTTGGCCCATCCTGGAGCGGTGATTTGCGTCACCAGCGCCTATGCCCGGGAGTTGCTGCCCGCGGAGGCGGACGTGCGCGTGGGTCGGCTGAACCGGGAGAAAATGCGGAGCCTGCTGCAAAGGGAACAGCCGAAAAAGGTCATCGACGCCACCCATCCCTATGCTTTGCAGGCCACGGCCAACATCGCCGCCTGCTGCCGGGAGCTGGGCATCCACTTGACGCGTGTCTCCCGGCCCGTCACGCCGGGGGCCTGGCGGCAGGAGGTGCAGCACGTGGCTTCCGCCGAAGCCGCGGCGCTGGCAGCCTCAAAAATCCCCGGCAATATCCTGCTGACCACCGGCAGCCACACCCTGGGCATCTATACGGCCATCCTGCCGCCGGAGCGCCTATGGGCGCGGGTGCTGCCCACCCAGGAAGCGCTGCGGCTCTGCGCTGCGGCGGGCGTCGCCGCCTCGCATATCATCGCCATGCAGGGGCCCTTTTCGGCGGCCTTCAACGCCGCTCTTTATGACCAATTGGACATCGCCTGCATGGTCACCAAGGATTCCGGCCAGCCCGGCGGCGTGGAGGAAAAGGTGCTGCCCGCTCTGCAAAGGGACATGCACGTCATCATGATCGACAGACCCAAGGAGGAAACATGCGCGGAAAAACGCTGATGATCCAGGGCACGGCCTCGTCCGTGGGCAAAAGCATACTGTGCGCGGCCTTCCTGCGCATCCTTAAGCAGGACGGCTATCGCGTGGCCCCCTTCAAGGCCCAGAATATGGCGCTCAATTCCTTTGTGACCCGGGACGGCCGGGAGATGGGCCGGGCCCAGGTGACCCAAGCCCAGGCCGCGGGCGTGGAGCCCGACGTGCGCATGAATCCCGTGCTCTTAAAGCCCACCGGCGACCGCCGGTCCCAGGTCATCGTGGAGGGCCGGGCCGTGGGCAACATGACCGCCATGGAGTATCACCGCTATAAGCCCGAGCTGCGCCAGCGGATCAAGGAGATCTACGATGCTCTGGAGCGCGACTGCGATTATGTGGTCATCGAGGGCGCGGGCAGCCCGGCGGAAATCAACCTGCGGGAAGGGGACATCGTCAATATGTCCATGGCGCGGGCGGCGGACGCCCCCGTGATCCTGGTGGGGGACATCAACCTGGGCGGCGTGTTCGCGTCGCTTCTGGGCACGGTGATGCTATTGACGGAGGAGGAGCGCCAGCGCGTCAAAGGCGTCATCATCAATAAATTCCGGGGGGACGTGCGCATATTGGAGCCTGGCCTTCGCATGCTGGAGGAGCGCATTCATATCCCCGTGCTGGGCGTGGTGCCCTGGATGGACGTGGAGATCGAGGACGAGGACAGCGTCACCGAGCGCTTCCATCGGGCGGCGGGCCAGGGCGATCTGGACATCGCCGTGGTGCGCCTGCGGCATATCTCCAACTTCACCGATTTCCAGGCCCTGACCCTCCAGCCCGGCGTGCGGGTGCGCTATGCCGAGCGGCCGGGGGAACTGGAAAACGCCGACATCATCCTGCTGCCCGGCACCAAGAACACCATCGAGGACCTGATGGACCTGCGCAATCGCGGCCTGGACGCGCCCATCATCCGCCATGCCCGCCGTGGCGGCGTGGTCATGGGCATCTGCGGCGGCTATCAGATGCTGGGCCAGGTGCTGCGGGACCCGGACCACGTGGAATCCAACGTGCCCGAGGCCGCGGGCTTGGGCCTGCTGGACATGGAGGTCACCTTCGCCGCCGAAAAATACACCGCCCAGTCCGTGGGCACCGTCGAAGGCGGCGTGGACTGGTTGCGCCCTTTGCGGGGCACGCAGGTGGACGGCTACGAGATCCACGCCGGGCATAACGCCTTTGGCCCGGAGTGCCGTCCCTGGCTCACCGTGCGCGGCCAGGTGGACGGCGTCTGCAATCCGGCGGGCAACGTGCTGGGCAGCTACCTCCACGGCCTGTTTGACGACGGCCAGTTCTTCGCCGCCCTGGCGGCCCACGTGCGGCGCATGAAGGGCGGCACAGGGGAGGTCCGTAAAGCGCTGACCATGGAGGAATTCCGGGAGCGGGAATTTGACCGCATCGCCGAGACCGTGCGGGCCAGCGTGGACATGGACGCCATCTATCGCATTTTGCGGGGTGAATGCTGATGCGGGACTATATGCTGGCTTTGACGGCGGGCTTTGCGCTGGATCTGCTGCTGGGCGATCCGGAATGGCTCTATCATCCGGTGCGCCTCATCGGCAAATACATATCCTGGATGGAAAAAAGGCTGCGCAAAAGAGGGGGAAACCTGCGGAAAAGTGCTGTTTTTCTCACAGCCTCCACGGTGCTGCTGACCATGGCGGCGGCGGCGCTGATCCTGCTTCTCCTGTCCCTGCTGGGCCGCTGGCCGCGGATGATCGGCATGGCGCTGCTTGATTGGATGGGCCTGGCCATGACCTCCATGGCCAAGGAGGCCCGCGGCGTGCAGAGCGCGTTGAAACAGGGCGTGGCGGCCGGACGCAGGCAGGTGGCCCGCATCGTGGGCCGCGACACGGCCAATCTGAGCGCAGAAGAGGTGGTCAAGGCCGCCGTGGAGACCGTGGCGGAAAACACCACCGACGGCGTCATTTCGCCCATGATTTACGCCTTCATCGGCGGGCCGGTGCTGCTGTGGGGCTTCAAGGCCGCCAGCACCCTGGATTCCATGGTGGGCTATCTGGACGAGAAATACCGGGACATCGGCTGGAGCAGCGCGAAGCTGGACGACGCGCTCAACTTCGTTCCCGCCCGGCTGACGGCGGGGCTCATGATTCTGGCGGCGTATATCCTGCGCCTGGACGGCAGAAACGCCGCGCGGATCGTCCGCCGGGACCATGCCAACCACAAAAGCCCCAACTGCGCCTGGAGCGAGGCCGCCGCAGCCGGCGCGCTGCACATCCAATTGGGCGGCACCCACGATTACTTTGGCAAGCCGGTATATAAGCCCACCATCGGGGATGACGGCCGGCCCGCAGCCTCCGCCGACATCGGCAAAACCGTGGGGCTGCTGTTTGGGGCCGCCGGGCTGATGCTGCTTATCTTGGCTGCAATCACATGGATTATTGGGTGAAAACATGCAAAAACTGGATGAATCAGCCCGCCAGGCGGCGCTGCGCCGCTGGGATGCCGTGGCCAAACCTCTGCGTTCCCTGGGGGCTTTTGAGCCCATGATCGCCCAGATCGCCGCCATTCAGGGCGCCGCCGACGTGCGGCTGTCGCCCCGGTGCGTGCTGACCTTCTGCGGTGACCACGGCGTGGTGGCCCAGGGCGTCAGCCAGAGCGGCAGCGAGGTGACGGCCAAGGTGGCAAAGGCTGTGGCCGATGGCGAATCCAACATCAACCTCATGGCCGCCGCGGCCCAGGCCGACGTGTTTGCCGTGGATATGGGCATGGCGGAAAGGGTGCCCGGCGCCATTGACCGTCGTCTGGGCGCGGGCACGGCGGATATGACCCAGGGTCCCGCCATGACCCGGCAGCAGGCAATGAAGGGCCTGCAGGCGGGCCGCGACCTGGTGGGGCAGATGAAAGAAAAGGGCTACCGCATGATCGCTGTGGGGGAGATGGGCATCGGCAACACCACCGCGGCGGCGGCGCTGGCCTGCGCTCTTTTGGGCGGCAAGGTGGAAAAATGGACGGGCCGGGGCGCAGGCTTATCCGATGCGGGCTTACAGCGCAAGCGGGAGGCTGTGGGGCAGGCCTTGCGGGTCAATGAGCCCACGGACGCCCTGGACGCCTTGGCGAAGCTGGGCGGCTTTGAGATCGCGGGGATGGCGGGGGCCTTTCTGGGGGGCGCGGAGCATGGCGTGCCCATGGTCGTTGACGGGGTGATCTCCGCCGTGGCCGCCCTGATCGCCGAGTGCATCCAGCCCGGAACGCGGCAGTTTCTGCTGCCTTCCCACGAAAGCCGGGAGCCCGCCTCCGCCGACCTGATGAAAGCCTTGGAGCTGCGTCCCGTCATCGACGCGGGCCTGGCCCTGGGCGAGGGAACGGGAGCCGTGATGCTGTTCCCGCTGCTGGACATGGCGCAGCGCGTTTATTCCGGCAATCATACCTTTGATCAATTGAAAATGGAAGCTTATACGCCCCAGGAGGACAAACCATGATCCTGCTGGTCATCGGCGGCAGCGGCAGCGGCAAATCCGCCTTTGCGGAGGCCCGCACCGCCGCCTGGCCCGCCCACAAAAAATACTATATCGCCACCATGCAGGCCGGGGACGCCGAGTCCCAGCGCCGGGTGGCGCGCCACCGGGACCAGCGGGCGGGTCTGGGGTTTGAGACGGTGGAGTGCCCGCGGAACCTGGGCGGCTTTGCGCCCGAGCCCGGCGCGGCGGTGCTGCTGGAGGATCTGCCCAACCTTCTGGCCAACGAGATGTTCGGCGGCGGCGATCCCGACCGCATCCTGCCGGATATCCTCTCCCTGGCGGATCGGTGCGCCCTGCTCACCGTGGTCACCGGCGACGTGTTTACCGACGGCGTGACCTACGGCGCGGAAACGGCGGAGTACATTCGCCGTCTGGCGCTGCTGGGCCAGGAGATCGCGGCGAAGGCGGATACCGTGGCGGAGGTCGCGGCTTCCCTGCCCTGCTATTTGAAAGGAAACTGACATGCGCATTTTCAGCTCTCTGGTCATCGCCTTTTCCACCTATTCCCGGCTGCCCATGCCCCGGGTGGACTGGACGGATGCCAACCGCCGCTACGCTCTGTGCTTTTTCCCGCTGATCGGCCTGGCCGTGGGCGGCTTTTTGGCCCTGTGGCTGTGGGTCTGCGACCTGCTGGCCATAAGCGCCTTCCTGCGCGGGACTGTCGGCGCGGTGATCCCGCTGCTGATCACCGGCGGCATCCACATGGACGGGCTCATGGATACCAGCGACGCCCTGGCCAGCTGGCAGCCCCGGGAAAAGCGGCTGGAGATCCTCAAGGATCATCACGTGGGGGCGTTTGCGGTGATGGTGTGCGCCGGGTATCTGCTGGCGATGGCGGGGCTGCTCAGCGAATGCACGCTGAAAAACGCCCCGTCCCTGACGGCCTGCTTTCTGCTGTCCCGGGCGGCCAGCGCGGCGCTGTCGGTGACCCAAAGGCAGGCCCGGCCCGGCGGCATGCTGGAGGGCTTCGCCCGCACGGCGGCGGGCAAGGCGGTGCTGATCTGCGCGGCGGTGTATGGCTTTTCAGGCGTCCTCGCCGTGTGCGCCCGCGGTCCCTGGGGGCTGCTGATCCCGGCGGCGCTGGGTGCGGTGACGGTTTATTACATCCATATGGCCCGCAAAAGCTTCGGCGGCGTCACCGGCGATCTGGCGGGCTGGTTTTTGCAGGTGGCGGAGCTTTGCATGATTGCCGCCGTGGTATTGGAGGGAAAGCTGCTGTGAAGCTGTATATCGGCGGAGCCTGGCAGGGCCAGGAGGAGCTGGCGCGCCGGGAATGCCCGGCAAGCGAGATCATTGCGGATTTTCATGAGCTGATGCGGGAGCACACCGGGGACGCCCGGGAATTTGCCGAGGCCTTTTGCCGGACGCACCCGGACGCCGTGGTGACGGCCAACGAGGTGGGCGGCGGCATCGTGCCCATGGATCGGCAGGAACGGGCCTGGCGGGAGGCCTGCGGCCGGGCGCTGTGCGTGCTGGCCAGCCATGCGGACCAGGTGACCCGGGTGGTCTGCGGCATCGGGGTGCGCCTCAAATGAGCGTGCTCCTGATCCGCCACGGGCTGACGCAGGGCAATCTGGAGCGCCGCTATATCGGCTGCCGCACCGACGAGCCCCTGTGCGGCGCGGGGGCCGAAGCCCTGAAAAAAGGCGAATATCCGCCCGTCCGCCGGGTGCTGGTCAGCCCCATGCTGCGCTGCCGGCAAACCGCGGCGATCCTGTATCCCCAGATTTCCCCGGAGATCGTGGCCGATTTCCGCGAGTGCGATTTTGGCCGCTTTGAGGGCAAGAGCTACGCCGAGCTGAACGGCGATCCCGACTATCAGGCCTGGATCGACAGCGGCGGCGCGCTGCCCTTTCCCGGCGGGGAAGCCCGAGAGGCCTTCATCGCCCGCTGCGTGCATGCCTTTGAGAGCGTCGAGGACCTATGGCGACAGGATACCGCCGTCATCGCCCACGGCGGGACGCTCATGGCCATTATGCAGGCCCATGCGCTGCCGCGGCGGGATTATTTTGACTATCAGGTCAAAAACGGACAAGGATTCCGGCTTTTTGCCGACGGAAAATGGGAAAATATAATTTTTTAGCGTTTATGTATTGACATTGCATATTCATGCTTCTATAATGGTAACGAACAGAATAAGAAAGAGTTCTTCAGGGCAGGGTGCAAGTCCCTACCGGCGGTAAAGCCCGCGAGCCGAAAGGTTGATCCGGTGAAAGTCCGGGGCCGACAGTATAGTCTGGATGGATTTTCGTGCGTCGCGCTGTTCGCTTTTCCGTGAAGCCCTATTTGTATCTGCTGCCCATGCTGGTTTTCGCCGTGGGCTTCGTCTATTATCCCTTTGCCAAAACCGTGGCCCAAAGCGTGTCCGTCGTCAATTTCCGGGGGGAGATCACGGGCTTTGCCGGGCTGGAAAACTTCCGCTATCTCTTTTCCCGCCGGGAGTTTTCCATCGCCATGCAAAATACGCTCAAGCTCATGTTTATCAATGTGCCCGTTACGTTGACGCTCACGTGCCTGCTGGCCTGGTTCAGCAACCGCCGCACCTTCCTGAGCCCTGTCTATGAAACCCTCCTGGCGCTGCCCATGACGGTGTCCATGCCCGTCATCACCCTGATATTCAAGGTGCTGCTCAACCCCTCCGTGGGCTTTGTCAATTACGCGCTGGGCCTGGACGTGGGCTGGTACACCGATCGTCACACCGCCATGGCGGGCATCCTGATGCTGACGGTGTGGATGGGCATCGGCTTTAACTACGTGCTGATTTTGAACGCCTTCCGGGGCATTCCGGAGGATCTGATGGGCTGCGCGCTGCTGGACGGCGCGGGACCGCTGCGGATGTTCTTCTCCATCCAGCTTCCCCTGATTTCGCCCACCCTGCTCTATGTGGTGTGCACCAACATGATCCAGGCCATGATGACCAGCGGCCCGGTGATGATTCTGACCCAGGGCGGTCCCAGCCGATCCACCACCACCTTGATTTACCTCATGTACACCGCGGGCTACCGCTCGGCCAATTACAGCCTGGCGGCCTGCGTCAGCCTGGTGGCCTTCGCCCTGACCTTCGGGTTTGCGGCAGCGCTTTTCCTGCTGGAGGAAAGGCGGGTGCATTATCAATGAGAAAAATCCTCAAGGGCATCCTGGGCCTGCTGATCGGGTGTCTGCTCATGTTCCCGGTGTTCTATGGCCTGGCGGGGGCCTTCAAAACCCCGGCGGAGTTCATCGGCTGGCCGCCCACGGTGCTGCCGCAAAGCTTTGCCAACCTCAGCAATTTCCGCGCCGTATTCACCCAGGCGCCCATGCTGCGCTATCTCCTCAATTCCCTGATCACCGCCTGCCTCACCTCCGTGGTGCGGCTGGCCATGGCGCTGCTGGCGGCCTACGCCTTTGCCTTCTTTGAATTCAGGGGGCAAAAGGTGTTGTTTTTCCTGCTGCTGGGCACCATGATGCTGCCGGCGGACACCCTGCTGATCACCAACTATCAGACGGTGTCCCGGCTGGGCCTGCTGGATACCTATCTTGGCATCTGCATCGTCTCCTTTGTGGGTGCCAGCCAGATGTTCATGCTGCGCCAGCGCTTCCTCACCTCGCCCACCGCCGTGCGGGAGGCCGCCCAGCTGGACGGCTGCGGGGATCTGCGGTTTATCGTGTCCATCCTGGCTCCCATGTGCTGGGGGACGCTGGTGATCCTGTTCATGCAGAGCTTCGTGGCCCAGTGGAACACCTATCTCTGGCCCCTGATGGTGACCAACACCACCCTGATGCGCACGGTGCAGGTGGGCATCACCATGCTGACCACCATCGAGGGCACCAACTACGAAACCATCCTGGCGGGCTCCGCCGTGGCCATGGTGCCGGCGATTCTCCTGTTTGTGGCCCTGCGCCGCAGCATGAACCGCACCATGGCCGGCGGGTCCACGGTGGGTTAACAAGGATATTGTGTAAGGAGGAAATAAAAATGAAAAAACTGCTTTCCCTGCTGTTGACCCTGGCGCTTTTGATGGGCCTGACGGCCTGCGCCCAGGCGGAAAATACCAAAATCGTGCTGTGGCACTCCATGTCCGAGGAGGCGGGGGCGCTGATGGACAAATACGTGCAGCAGTTCAACGATACCCTGGGCCGCGACCAGGGCATCCAGGTGGAGGCCGTGTTCCAGGGCACCTATGCCGAGGCTGTCACCAAGATGAACGGCATGCTGATGAACGGCCAATTGGACGCCCTGCCCGACGTGATGCAGCTGGACGCCACCGGCAAGGTTTCCTTTGCCGCGGCGGACAACGCCTACACCGTGGACGAAGCCCTGGCCGAGCATCCCGAGGCCGATCTTTCCGGCATTCTGGCGCCTGCCCTGGCCAATTGGCAGCTGGCCGGAGCCCAGCTGGGCCTGCCCTTCGCCACCTCCACCACCGTGACCTATTACAATAAGACCGCCCTGGAGGCCGCGGGCTTTGCCGCGCCGGAGACCTTGGGGGATATCGGCGCCATGGCTTCCCTGGCCGCGGACGGCGTGACCGTCTATGCCTGCGTGCCCAATACCCCCACCCTGGCCAACTGGCTGGGCCAGCTGGGCAGCAATCTGGTGGACAATCATAACGGCACCGAGGGTACGGCTGCCGCGCTGGATTGTATCGAAAACGGGGCCTTGACGGAATTCCTGACCGCTTGGAAGGACCTGTACGCCACCGGCGCCTTGGCGAACGCCAATGCCTCCACCGATGAATTTGTGGCGGGGCGCCAGCTGATCATGACCAGCAGCTCTTCCAGCCTCGCCTCCCTGCTGGGCCGCATCGGCGGCGCCTTCGAGCTGGGCGTCAGCGGCTATCCCCGGGTCAATGAAAACGCCTCCGCCGGAGCCACGGTGTCGGGCAGCTGCCTGGTGATGTTCGATCACGGCGACGCCCGCCGCGCCGCCGCCTGGACGCTGACAAATTATCTGACCAGCGCCGAGGTGCAGGCCGATTTCGCCCGGGGCACCGGCTATCTGCCCGCCAACGCCGCCGCCGCGGAAAGCGAAGCCTGGCAGGCGCTGATCGCGGAGCATCCCCAGTATCAGGTGGGCCTGGAGCAGCTGATGCGGACCCCGGACACCATGCGCAGCGTCACCGTGGGCCCCTCCGCCGATTTCTATTACGCCATCATGAACGACATTTCCGACATGCTGGACAGCGATCTTTCCGTGGAGGAAACCGTGGAGATCCTGCGGGACGACCTGAACGGCATGCTGGCGCAGTATCTGCGGGCCAATCCCTGAGGTGCGGCATGGAAATCTCCACTTCCACCAATATCTGCGCCTTCCAGCGGGGCCGCTCCCGGCTGCCGGTGGAATTCAGCATCGAAACCTGCGCCAAGGCCGGATACCGGGTGCTGGACATCAACTTCTGCATGGCCATGAACCCGGAATCCCCCCTGCGGGGGCCGGACTGGGAGGCCTATGTGCGCTCCATCGGCGATCTGGCGGCCAGCTTTGGCATCCGCTTCAACCAGTCCCATCTGCCCTATTACGACGTGTACGCCAAGCGGGACACCGATGAAGCGAAAATCATGGAGGAATTGATCCGCCGCTCCATCCGGGGCACCGCCATGCTGGGGGCAAGATGGGCTGTGACGCACCCTTTTACCGTGTGGGACGCCGGGCAGGACATGGCGGCGTCAGAGGCCGCGAACCTGCGCTATTACGCGCCCCATGCGGAGCTGGCCCGGCAGTGCGGCATCGGCATCGCGTTGGAAAACGACTTTGAGTATCAGGGCGGCCTGCGGCGGGTGTACTGCGCCAGCGTCTATGAGCTCATGGCGCTGTGCGACGCCTTCGGGGATCCGGCGCACGTGGGTATCTGCTATGATTTTGGTCACGCCAACCTGACCGGCGGCTGCCACCGGCAAAACCTGAATGCCATCGGCCAGCGCTTGCAGGCCGTCCACGTGCAGGACAATCACGGCCAGACCGACGAGCATCTGCTGCCCTTTTTCGGCTCCATCGACTGGGAGCAGGCCATGCTGGGCTTGGCGGAAAGCGGATACGCTGGGGATCTGACCTTCGAGATCCAGGAATACGGCCGGTATTTGCCAAAGGATATGAAATATCTGGCCGTGGAGCAGTCCTTAAAGGTGGGCCAGCGGCTGGTGTCCCTCTATCAAAGGGGACTGCGGCGGGGATAAGGCGGATTTATGTTGATTGCTTTGTTTGAGCAATCAACATTTTTTTCGGCATTCCATTTCCGTTTGGTTGCGGAAAACAAAGAAATCATATATAATGTAGTTTGGTATTGCATTTATCTATGCCCCAAAATACGCAGGAGAGAGGAAGAGCACGTTGAAAGGCATCATTTTGGCAGGCGGCGCGGGAACGCGTCTCTATCCCTTGACCATGGTGACGTCCAAGCAATTGCTGCCGGTTTATGATAAGCCCATGATCTATTATCCCTTGTCCACGCTGATGCTGGCGGGGATCAAGGACATCCTGGTGATCAGCACGCCGGAGGATACCCCTCGCTTTGAGCACCTGCTGGGGGATGGGGCGCAGTTCGGCATTTCCCTGTCCTACAAGGTCCAGCCCAGCCCGGACGGCTTGGCCCAGGCCTTCATTTTGGGCGAGGAGTTCATCGGCTCGGACGCCTGCGCCATGGTGCTGGGCGACAATATTTTCTATGGCAACGGGTTTGGCAAGATCCTGCATGCCACGGTGGAGAATGCCGAAAGGAACGGCCGCGCCACGGTGTTCGGCTATTATGTCACCGATCCGGAGCGCTTTGGCGTGGTGGATTTTGACGAGAATGGCAAGGCCACCAGTATTGAAGAAAAGCCCGCCCATCCCAAGAGCAATTACGCGGTGACGGGGCTGTATTTCTATCCCGCGGGCGTCAGCGCCTGGGCGAAGCAGGTGAAGCCCTCCGCTCGGGGAGAGCTGGAGATCACCACCCTGAACGGCATGTATTTGCAGGCGGGCCAATTGGACGTGCAGCTGCTGGGCCGCGGCTTCGCCTGGCTGGATACCGGCACCATGGACAGCCTGGTGGACGCGGCGGACTTTGTGCGCATGGTGGAAAAGCGCCAGGGGATCAAGATCTCCGCGCCCGAGGAAATCGCGTACAGACACGGCTGGATCACCCGGAACCAGCTGCTGGATTCGGCGGACAGATACGGCAAGAGCCCCTATGGCATGCACCTGCGGGCAGTTGCGGAAGGCAAGGTAAGGTACTGATGAAAAAAATCGAAACGGGCCTGCCCGGCGTATTGATCATTGAGCCCCAGGTGTTCGGCGATCAGCGCGGCTATTTTATGGAAACCTGGAGCACCCGCAACTTTGAGGAGATGGGACTGCATTACGATTTTGTGCAGGATAATCAGTCCTTCTCCGCCCAGAAGGGCATCCTGCGGGGCATTCATTTTCAAAATGCGCCCTGCGCCCAGGCCAAGCTGGTGCGGGTAACAAAGGGCGCGGTGCTGGACGTGGCGGTGGATCTGCGGCGCGGCAGCCCCACCTACAAGCAGTGGGCGGCTGTGGAGCTGAGCGCCGAGAACAAGCGGATGCTCATGATTCCCCGGGGCTTCGGCCACGGCTTTAAGACCCTGACGGACAGCGTGGAATTCTGCTATAAAGTGGACAATCTGTACAGCAAGGAGTGCGACCGCGGCATCCGCTTTGACGATCCGGCCATCGGCGTGGACTGGGGCGAGGTGGCCCGGGAACTGCTCAGCGAAAAGGATACCCATTCCCCGCTGCTGCGGGATTCTGACTGCAATTTCATTTACGGGGAGGTTTAACCATGGGCCAGACCATTATCGTCACCGGCGGCGCCGGCTTCATCGGCAGCAACTTCATCTTCCATATGCTCAAAAAATATCCGGAGGACCGCATCGTCTGCCTGGATAAGCTGACCTACGCGGGCAACTTGAGCACCCTGAAATCCGTCATGGACAAGCCCAACTTCCGCTTTGTCAAGCTGGATATCTGCGACCGGGAGGGCGTTTATAAGCTCTTTGAGGAGGAGCGCCCCGACATCCTGGTCAATTTCGCGGCGGAGAGCCATGTGGACCGCAGCATCGAAAATCCGGACGTATTCCTCAAAACCAACATCCTGGGCACCGCCACCCTGATGGACGCCTGCCGCAAGTACGGCATCCGGCGCTATCATCAGGTGTCCACCGACGAGGTGTACGGCGATCTGCCGCTGGACCGGCCCGATCTGTTCTTCACTGAGGAAACCCCCATCCACACCAGCAGCCCCTACAGCGCCTCCAAGGCCAGCGCCGATCTGCTGGTCATGGCCTATCACCGCACCTTCGGCCTGCCGGTGTCCATCAGCCGGTGCAGTAACAACTATGGCCCCTATCATTTCCCGGAAAAGCTGATTCCGCTGATGATCGCCAACTGCCTGAACGACAAGCCCCTGCCCGTTTATGGCCAGGGTCTCAACGTCCGCGACTGGCTCTACGTGGAGGACCACTGCCGCGCCATCGACCTGATCATCCACAGCGGCCGGGTGGGCGAGGTGTATAACGTGGGCGGCCACAACGAGATGAAGAATATCGACATCGTCAAGCTCATCTGCAAGGAGCTGGGCAAGCCCGAAAGCCTGATCACTTATGTGGCGGACCGCAAGGGGCACGACATGCGCTACGCCATCGATCCCACCAAGATCCATAATGAGCTTGGCTGGCTGCCGGAAACCAAATTCGCCGACGGCATCAAGAAAACCGTCCGGTGGTATCTGGACAACCGGGACTGGTGGGAGGAGATCATCAGCGGGGAATATCAGAACTATTACGAAAAAATGTACGGAAACCGGGAGAAAGCCTGATGAAAGCGTTTGTGACGGGCATAGGCGGCCAATTGGGCTATGACGTGATGCTGGAACTGGCCCGGCGGGGCCATGAGGCCGTGGGTTCGGATCTGAAGCCGCCGGCCGTGCCCCTGGACATCACCGACGAGGCCGCCGTGAGCAAAACGATTGCCCAGGCGCGTCCCGACGTGGTGATCCACTGCGCCGCCTGGACGGCGGTGGACGCGGCGGAGGAGCAGGAAAACCGGGAAAAGGTGTTTGCCATCAATGAGAGGGGCACCCGCCATCTGGCCGCGGCCAGCCGGGCGGTGAACGCCAAAATGATCTATATCAGCACGGATTACGTGTTTGACGGCCAGGGCGAGCGTCCCTGGCAGCCGGACGACGCAGCCTTTGCGCCCCTCAACGTGTACGGCCAGAGCAAGCTGGCCGGCGAGCGGGCGGTGGAGGAGCTGCTGGAACGGTATTTCATCGTGCGCATCGCCTGGGTGTTTGGCAAAAACGGCAAGAATTTCGTAAAAACCATGGTGAACGTGGGCCGCACCCATGATACGGTGCGGGTGGTCAACGACCAGTTCGGCACACCCACCTACACCTTCGACCTGGCCCGGCTGCTGGTGGATATGGCGGAGACGGAAAAGTATGGCCGCTATCACGTCACCAACACCGGCGGCTATATCTCCTGGTATGATTTCACCCGGGAGATCTACCGCCAGGCGGGCATGGACGTGCGGGTGATCCCCGTGACCACGGAGGAATATGGCCTCAGCCGCGCGGCGCGCCCGCGCAATTCCCGGCTGAACCAGGATAAGCTCAGGCAAATGGGCTTTGCGCCTTTGCCCAGCTGGCAGGACGCCCTGGGCCGCTATCTGAAGGAACTGAACCAAGAGTAAAGGAACGCAGAAAACAGATGAAAGCGCTGATTTTGAATTCCGGTCTGGGCCGCCGCATGGGCGTGCTGACCTCAGAGCATCCCAAGTGCATGACGGAGATCTCCGGCACCGAGACCATCCTCAGCCGCCAACTGCGGCTGCTGGCCGCGGCGGGAATCCGGGAGGTGGTGATCACCACCGGCTATTTTGACAACATCATCGTCAATTACTGCCATTCTCTGCGGCTGCCGCTGCAAATCACCTTTGTCAACAATCCGCGCTATGCCGAAACCAACTACATTTACAGCATCTATTGCGCCCGGGAGCAGCTGGACGACGACATTGTGCTGCTGCACGGTGATTTGGTGTTCGAGCCCTCGGTGCTGGATGATCTGCTGGCCCAGGAGGAGAGCTGCATGAAGGTCAGCTCCACCCTACCGCTGCCGGAAAAGGACTTTAAGGCCGTGGTTTCCGATGGCCGCGTCTCCAAGGTGGGCGTGGAGTTTTTCAGCTCCGCCATGGAGGCCCAGGCCCTGTATAAGCTCAACCGTGCGGACTGGCGGATCTGGCTGGCGGAGATCGTTCGCTTCTGCCAGTCCGGCCAGGACAACTGCTATGCCGAAAAAGCCCTGAACGGCATTTCGGACCGCTTCGTCCTGCGCGCCTGCGACGTGGGCAATCGCCTGTGCGCCGAGATCGACACCCCGGAGGATCTGGCGGCGGTGTCCGGGCGGCTCAGCGAGATCGAAAGCCGCACGGTGTATATGTGCTTCTCCACGGATATGATCCATTCCGGCCATATCGCCATCATCCGCAAGGCGGAAAAACTGGGCAAGCTCATCGTGGGCGTGCTGTCGGACGAGGCCGTGGTGTCCTACAAGCGCTTCCCGCTGCTGCCTTTTGACGAGCGCAAAACCATGTTTGAAAACATCACCGGCGTATGGCAGGTGGTGGAGCAAAAGACTCTGAGCTACAAGGAAAACCTGCTCAAATACAAGCCCACCTACGTGGTGCACGGGGACGACTGGTGCGCGGGCTTCCAGCGTCCGGTGCGGGACGAGGTGTGCGCCGTGCTGGCCTCCTATGGGGGACAGCTGGTGGAGTATCCCTATGCCGCGGACGAGAAGTTCAAGGAATTGGACAAGCGCGCGCGGGCGGAGCTCTCCACCCCGGATATCCGCCGCGCCCGCCTCAAAAAAGTCCTGGCCATGAAGGGCCTGGTCACCGCCATGGAGGCCCACAGCGGCCTCACCGGCCTGATCGTGGAGAACACCGTGGTGGAGGAGGAGGGCGGCGCCCGGCAGTTTGACGCCATGTGGATCAGCTCCCTGTGCGATTCCACCGCCAAGGGCAAGCCCGACATCGAGCTGGTGGATATGACCAGCCGCTTCCGCACCCTGGACGACATCTGCGAGGTGACCACCAAGCCCATCATCTTTGACGGCGACACCGGCGGGCTCACCGAGCATTTCGTCTACACCGTCCGGTCCCTGGAGCGCATCGGCGTGTCCATGGTGATCATCGAGGACAAAACGGGCCTTAAAAAGAACAGCCTGTTTGGCACCGAGGTGGCCCAGACCCAGGATACCATCGAGCGCTTCTGCGAAAAGATCCGGGCGGGCAAGAACGCCCAGCGCACCCGGGATTTCATGATCTGCGCCCGCATCGAAAGCCTGATCCTGGAGCGGGGCATGGAGGACGCGCTCACCCGCGCCTTCGCCTATGTGGAGGCCGGCGCCGACGCCGTCATGATCCACAGCCGCCGCAAGGACCCGGCGGAAATCTTTGAATTCGTTGAAAAATTCCGCGCCCGGGACAGCGCCACGCCCATCGTGGTGGTGCCCACCTCCTTTAACGCCGTCACCGAGGAGGAGTTCAAGGCCCGGGGCGTCAACATCGTCATCTACGCCAACCAGCTCACCCGCACGGGCTTCCCCGCCATGCAGAACGCCGCCCGCATGATCCTGCAAGCCCACCGCGCCAAGGAGTGCGACGACATCTGCATGCCCTTCAAGGACATCATCCGCCTGATCCCGGAGGAGTGACCATGGAACAAGTGACGCTGCTTGATCTGGAAGCTCTGCGGCCGCTGCTTGCGGGCAGGCGCTTCCTGCTGGTGCACGGTCCCTTTTATGATTCCCTGGGGCTATCTCCCTTTTTTGACAGCCTGGACGCCGTGCATTTCACCGGCTTTACGCCCAATCCCCTCTACGAGCAGGTGGAGGACGGCGTGCGCTGCTTCCTGGAAAATGATTGCCAGGCCGTCGTGGCCGTGGGCGGCGGCAGCGCCATGGACGTGGCCAAGTGCGTCAAGCTCTTTTGCCGCATGGACCCCGCCGTCAATTATTTGCAGCAGGACCGGCAGGATACCGGCGTGCCGCTGTACGCCATTCCCACCACCGCGGGCACCGGCAGCGAGGCCACCCGCCACGCGGTGATCTATTACCGGGGCGAAAAGCAGTCCGTGTCCCATCCCAGCATCGTGCCGGACGCCGCCGTGCTGCTGCCCCGGGTGCTGGAGGGTCTGCCCCTCTATCAAAAGAAGTGCACCCTGATGGACGCTCTCTGCCAGGCCATCGAGTCCTGGTGGTCCCGGAGCGCCACTTTGGAGAGCGCGGAGCATTCCCGGCTTGCCATCGCGGGCATCCGGGAGAACTGGCGGGCCTATATTGAGCAGGGGGATCCCCAGGCCTCCCGGCAGATCCTGCTGGCGGCCAACGAGGCGGGCAAGGCCATCAATATCACCGCCACCACCGCGCCCCACGCCATGAGCTACAAGCTCACGTCCCTCTATCATCTGCCCCACGGCCATGCCGTGGCTCTGTGCATGGCCCAGGTGTGGCCCTACACCCGGGATCACGCCGGGGAGGACACGCGCCTGCAGGGGGTGCTGGCGGAGCTTGAAACCCTGGGCGGCTATGATTGGTTCATGGGGCTGATGGACAGCCTGGGCATGGCCGCGCCGGTTGCCGGGGATCGGGAGGCGGAAATGCGCCTGCTGACATCCTCCGTCAATCCCATTCGCCTGCAAAATCACCCCATCCCGCTGGAGGCGGAAACGCTGCGGGGCTTTTACGAGAAAATCGTGCAATAAACAAAGGGAGAGCGCGTCGCGTTCTTCCTTTTTGCGTATTGGAGGCATGTATGGAAATCAGAAAAACCCGTCCGGAGGACCTGCCGCGCGTCATGGCCCTCTATGCCCATGCCCGGGATTTCATGGCGGAGAATGGCAACCCGCACCAATGGGGTCCCACCTGCTGGCCGCCGGAAAGCTTGATCCGGCAGGACATCGCCCAGGGCAAAAGCTACGTCTGTCTGGCGGAGGAGCGCGTGGTGGGCGTGTTCTATTTTGATCAGGGGCCGGATGTCGAGCCCACCTACGCCCGCATCGAGGACGGCGCCTGGCGGGATGACAGTCCCTATGGCGTGGTGCACCGCATCGCCTCGGACGGCACGGTGAAGGGCGTCGGCGCTTTTTGCATCCGTTGGGCCTATGCCCAGTGCGGCCACCTGCGCATCGACACCCACGGGGACAACCGGGTGATGCAGGGCTTGCTGGCCAAATTGGGCTTCGCGCACTGCGGCACCATCCATGTGCGGGAGGACCGCGATCCCCGGCTGGCCTATGAAAAGATTGGCTTGTAATCGTTCTGGCCGTATGATATAATCACTGTAAGTTCAAGGAATGGTTTGCATATATTTACACAGATACCGTCATGAAGGAGGAGCCATATGAAAAAGAGCACAGCGGTCACGATCATAGCCATCCTGGCGGCGATCATTGTCCTGTTGGGCATTTTGTTCGCCGTCAATCAAAAGAAAAATGCCGATCAGATCAGCAGCCTCAACGCGGAGGCCGCCGCGCGCTCGGCGCAGCTGGAGGAGCTGCAGGCCACGCTGACGGATCAGGAAAACAGCCTGGCCGCCCAGGGCGGCGAGCTGGAGACCGTGCGCGCCGCCTTTGCGGATCAAACCCAGGAGCTGGAGCAGCTGAAGGGCGAATCCACCCAGGCCGCCAGCGCGCTGGAGGAGCTCCGGGCCGCCCTGTCCGCCAAGGAGCAGGAGACGGCGGACGCTCTGGAAAATTTGAAGGCCAGCGCCGCTGCTGCCGCGGAAAAGGCCGCCGGTGAATTGGCCCAGGTCCAGGCTGCCGCGGCCGCCGATGTGGAGAACATCAAGACCGCCGCCGCTGCCGAGCTGGAAAAGGCCCAGACCGCCGCGGAAACCCTGCAACCCTGCGGAATGAAGCTGCTCAGGCTGCCGCCGCGGAGCTGGAGAGCGTCAAGGCCGCTGCCGCTGCCGAGCTGGAAAAAGCCCAGGCCGCCGCTGAGGAAAAGCTGACCGCCGCCCGGAACGAAGCGGCCCAAGCTGCTCAGGCCGCCGCCGCGGAGCTGGAGAGCGTCAAGGCCGCTGCCGCCGCCGAACTGGAAAAAGCCCAGGCCGCCGCCGCGGAGCTGGAGAGCGTCAAGGCCGCCGCCGCCGCCGAACTGGAAAAGGCCCAGGCCACCGCCGAAGAAAAGCTGACCGCCGCCCGGAATGAGGCTGCTCAGGCTGCCCAGGCCGCCGCCGCGGAGCTGGAGAGTGTCAAGGCCGCCGCTGCCGCCGAACTGGAGAGCGCCAAGGCTGCGGCTTCCCAGAACGCCGCTGATCTGGAAAGCCTCAAGGATGAGGCCCGCCAGGCCGTGGCCGCGGAGCTTGACGCCGTCAAGGCCAACGCCGCCGCTGCCGCTGACGAATTGAAAAAGGTGAAAGCCGACGCCGCGGAGGCGGCCCAGACCGCCGCCGCCGAACTGGAAAAGGCGAAGGCTGAGTCCGCCGCTGCGATCCAGGCTGCCGCCGCCGAGCTGGAAAAGGCCAAAGCCGACGCCGCTGCCGCTGCCGAGGCCGCCGCTGCCCAGCTGGCTGCCGCGAAGGCCGACGCGGCCCAGGCCATGGAGGGCGTGGCGGCTGAGATCGAAAGGGTGAAGGCGGAGGCTGCGTCTGCTGTGGAAAACGCCGCCGCCGAGCTGGCTTCCGTCAAGGCGGAGGCTGCCCAGTCCGCCGCTGCGGAACTGGCCGCCGCCAAGGAAAATGCGGACGCAGCGCTGTCCGCTCTGACCGCCGAGCTGAACGCCGCCAAGGCGGAGATCGAGCAGCGGGCGGCGGACTATGCCGACCTGGAAAACAAGGTGGAATACAAGGGCATGAGCTTTGAAGCGCTCATGGACGCCCAAAAGCAGCTGAATAGCGCCCTGTGGGCCTCCGGCGAATGGGAAGCAGTCAAGGTGCCCTGCGGCGTATATACCATTGGCCAGGATATTCCGGCGGGCCGCTTTACCATCACAGCCACCGAAGGCCCCACCGACCTCAAGGTGGGCAACCATCTGGACGAGACCGGCAACGGCCTGGTGGAGCCCTATGTGATGCGGTTCGTGGATGACAAGAGCCTGAGCTTCGACCTTGGCGTGGTCTGGAACCTCAAGGAAGGCTCCTATCTGGTCATCGATCAGAACCCCGTTACCCTCACCCAGACCCCCGCCTCCGCCTTTGAATTCATCGAATAATAATTCGCAGCTTCTCATTGAAACCGCATCTTCCTGTGCTATCATACAAGGCGCGGAAACCCGGCAGGGGGACCGCGCCTTTTTTGCTGTCGTAATTTATCCATCGCTTTGTATCACTAAGCGCACTCATGACGCCCATGCTGGCGCGCCGTGCGCGTGGCGCTGCTGTCCGCCCTGGCGTATCTGATCGATTTCAGGCGGCTGCGGCTGCTGGGCAGGCCGCAAAGCGCCTGAGAAATCCGCAAAAAAGACAACAAAAAAAACCGCAATCTCAAAAGAAAGATTGCGGTGTGGTGGGACCAGTAGAACTCGAATCTACGACCTCCACGATGTCAACGTGGCGCTCTAACCAACTGAGCTATGATCCCATGCTCGCTCAAGAGCAGAGATACTATATCATATTTTGTTCAAAATTGCAATACCCTTTTTTTAAAAACAAAGGTCCGGGAAAAAAACCGCATCAATACAGAAGATGTTGCCAAATCGCCCCGCATCTGTTATAATAATCTGTACATCGTAAAGGAGGTGCAGTGTATGGCCAGCAAGAAAGACAATCTGCCCGTCAATGTGGATGTCGATCTCGAAAACGGCGGCACTATCAAATATGCAAATGAAGTGATCGCCACCATCGCGGGCGTGGCCGCCGGCGAGGTGGACGGCATTGCCGGCATGGCGACCAGCGGCGGGCTTTCCCTGGGCCGCAAGAGCGGCATCACCCGCGGCATCAAGATCGAGGTGGCCGGCGAGGACGTGGGCGTGGAGATCTACATCGTGGTGGAGTATGGCTCGCCCATCCAAAAGGTGGCTTCCGAGGTGCAGGAGAATGTGCGCAAGGCCATCGAAACCATGACGGGGCTGCATGTGGTCAATGTGGACGTGCATGTGCAGGGCGTCAGCTTTGAAAAGGAAAAGAAGGCGCTGCAAACGGGCCAGGAGTCCGCGCATCTGACCAGCGAGGAGAACGAGCGCATCCAAAGCGAGGTGCGCCAGGTGGTCCGCGAGGAGAAGAAGGCAGATGAGGAAAACCCGGAGACGGAGGAAGCGCCCAGCGAGGATTCCGCCTCGGAGTGATCCGCTTTGCCGTTTGTGAATCGGAAGGGAGCACAATAAAATGAAAATGAAATTATTGGATCGGCTGATCCTGCGCTTTGGCGCGCTGCTCACCGTGCTGGCGGGCGGCATTGCCATCGCCGCGGGCGTGCTGCTCTACGGCCGTGATCTGGGAGAGGGCGTGGTCATGCGGTGGCTGCCCCTGTCGCTGATCATTTCCGGCGCGGTGGCTGTGGTGGTCAGCTTTCTGATCTTCCTGGTGGCCCGGCGCTATACCTCCCGCAGGCGCGCCTTCGTCACCCAGACCACGGATCTGGGCGAGTTGCGCATCGCCGTGTCCGCCATCGAAAACCTGATCCTCAAGTGCGTGGAGACGCACAAGGAGGTCAAGGTGAACGAGATGAATGTGGTTAACCATCGGGACGCCATCGACGTGCAGATGCGCGTGTCCATCAATGGCAACGTGTCCATTCCCCATGCGGTGGAGCAGCTGCAGTCCCAGATCAAGCGGTATCTGGCGGCCTCCTCCGGCATCGAGGTGCGCAATATCAGCGTGTCGGTGGATAAGGCCCCCATTGCCGATCTGCCCGCCGCCAAGGAGCAGCTGCCCGAGGCTGATCCCGAGCCCGAGGTCAAGCCCGAGCCCGCGCCCGAAAAGAAGGAAAAGCTGCCCGTCCATCAGCGCATCTTTGGCCGCGATCCCGAAAAGACCGAGGCCGAGCAGATCGCCGAGGCGGAGTATGTGACGCCCGACCCCGTGGAGGAAGCCCCCGCGGAGACGGCGGAGGAAGGCGCGGCGGCGGAAGCCCCGGCCGAGGAGCCCGCGACACAGGAGAGCGCGCCCCAGGAGGAAACCCTCTCCGAGGATGCGCCCGCCGCGGAGGATGCGGAGGAAGTAAAGCAGGATGAGTAAAAATTCTATTGATTGGAAGCGGTTGCTGACGCCCGGCTCCACCGCCTGTTCCGTGGCCTACGCCGTCATCGGCGTCGTCGTGGCCGTGCTGCTGCTCACCATCGGCCTGTGGCGCACGCTGTTCATCTTTGCCTTTGCCGGCGTGGGCGCGTTGCTGGGCGGCATCGGCGACAAAAAGGCCGCCGTGCGCGACGCGGTCAACCGCCGCTTTCCCGCCAAGGATGAGCCCATCAAGGACGAGAGCATGGAGCGCGTCGATATTGCCGAGATCTCCGAAAAGATCGAGCAGTCGGCCAGCAATCATGCGGAGTCTGAGCAATAAGAAGTACGGGGGATAAACACTATGGCGCGTTCCATGGCGCGGGCTGCGGCCATGCAGCTTGTGTATGAAAAACTGATGGGCGGCAGCGGAGAGGATACGCTGAATGCGCTGATCGCCTTCACGCCCGAGGGTGACGACCAGGCGTATATCGACCGGGTGCTGGCAGGCGTTGCGGAGCACGGGCCGGCGCTGGACGAATTGATCGCCCGGCATAGTCCGTCCCGCGAGATCGGGCGCATCGCCCGGGTGGATCTGTGCATCCTGCGGGTGGCGCTGTACGAAATGCGCTACGATAACGATACGCCCGAATCCGTGGTGATCAACGAGGCGGTGGAGCTGGCCAAGCGGTTCAGCGAGCCCAGCAGCGCCCGCTTCATCAACGGCATCCTGGGGGCCATCTCCCGGGGAGAAAAAGAGGAAACGACGGAAACGCCATGATCGTGCTGGGCATTGATACAAGCTGTTACACGACCTCTGTGGCGGCGGCAGGCGAGGCGGGCGTGATCTGCTCTCACCGCAAACTGCTGCCCGTGCAGCAGGGGGCACGCGGCCTTCGCCAAAGCGAGGCCGTTTTTGCGCATATAAAGCAGCTGCCCGATCTCTACGATCAGGCCATGGAATCCCTGGCCGGGCGGCCCGTGGACGCCGTGTGCGTGTCCGCCGCGCCCCGGGACGACGCGGATTCCTATATGCCCGTTTTCCGGACGGGCCTGTCCTTTGCCCGGGTGGCCGCGGCCTCCCTGAATGTGCCGCTTTTGACCACCACCCACCAGCGGGGGCACGTGCGGGCGGCCTTGCAGGACAGCGGTTTGCAGGCTGCGGAATACCTGGCCCTGCACCTGTCCGGCGGCACCACCGAGGTGCTGCATATGCGGGGGGATCAATTGAAGCTGATTTCCGGCACCCGGGATCTGCACGCCGGTCAACTGATGGACCGGGTGGGCGTGGCCCTGGGCATGCCTTTTCCCGCCGGACCCTCCATGGAAAAAGCCGCCGTGACCGGCACAGCCCATTCTTTGCTGCCCGTCAGCATGGAGGGGCTCGACTGCCATTTTTCCGGGGCGGAGGCCCGGGTGAGCCAGTGGATCAGGGAGGGCAAAATGTCCTCCCAGGAGATCGCCGCCGAGGTGTTCAGCCTGGTGGCGCGCACGGTGCTGCGGCTGCTGACGGCGGCCCGGGAGCAGACCGGCGTGTCCGATGCCCTGATCACCGGCGGCGTGGCGTCCTCCCAGCTGCTGCGCGATCTGCTGAGCGAGATCAACCGCAAGCGCCGGCTGGGCCTGCGCCTGTATTTTGGACAGCGGCAGTTTGCCGGGGACAACGCCGCGGGGGTGGCTCTCATCGGCTGCGACCGCATGCGGGAGGGAAAAGCATGAGCGCTGTGATTTTGAGCGGCAAGGATATGGCCGCCGAGCTCCTGGAGCAGCAAGCCGCCCGGGTGGATACCCTGCGGCTGAACGGCATCCATCCCGCGCTGGCGGTGATCATGGTGGGGGAGGACCCGGCCAGCGCCATTTATGTGCGCAATAAGGAGCGGGCCTGCGCCAAGGCGGGCATCGCCTCCCAGGTGATCCGCCTGCCGGAGCACATCACCCAGGAGGAGCTGCACGCCCGGATCGACGAATTGAACGACGATCCTCTGGTGCACGGCATTCTGATCCAATTGCCCCTGCCCAAACACCTGAACGAGGCCGCCGCTCTGATGCGTGTGCGGGCCTCCAAGGACGTGGACGGCTTCCACGTGATCAACGCGGGCCATCTGCTCCAGGGCCATCCCACCGTGCTGCCCTGCACGCCCCAGGGCATCCTGTATATGCTCAAAAAAGCCCGCGTGTCCCTGGACGGCGCCCATGCCGTGGTGGTGGGACGCTCCAACATCGTGGGCAAGCCGCTGGCGCTCATGCTCCTGCGGGAAAACTGCACCGTCACCGTTTGCCACAGCCGCACCCGCGATCTGGCCGCCCTCACCCGCCAGGCGGACATCCTGGTGGCGGCGGTGGGCCGTCCGAGGCTCATCACCGCCGACATGGTCAAGCCCGGCGCCGCCGTCATCGACGTGGGCATCAACCGGGTGGAGGGCAAGCTGTGCGGCGACGTGGACTTTGACGCCGTGGCCGAAAAGGCGGGCTATATTACCCCTGTTCCCGGCGGCGTGGGTCCCATGACCGTGGCCATGCTGCTGGAAAACACCCTGGAGGCCGCATGCAGGGCGTAACGTTGACGGTGTCCCAGCTGAACGACTATGTGCGCCGTTCCCTGGCCAGCGATCCCATTTTGCAGCAGATCACCCTGCGGGGGGAGATCAGCAATTTCAAAATGTATTCCTCCGGCCACTGGTATTTCAGCCTCAAGGACGAGCAGAGCCGCATCGACTGCGTGCTGTTCCGCCAGCATACCTACGGCGTGCGCTTCCGTCCGAAGGACGGGGACAAGGTGCTGCTTTCCGGCACGGCGGGGCTCTATGTGCAGGGCGGCAAATATCAGTTTTACGCCGACGGCATGCAGCAGGACGGGGTGGGGGATCTCTACCGCCGGTTCCTGGAACTCAAGGATAAGCTGACGGCGGAGGGGCTTTTTGACGCCTCCCGCAAGCGGCCTCTGCCGCTTTTGCCCCGCAAGGTGGGCATCGTCACCTCGGATTCCGGCGCGGTGCTCCATGATATCCGCACCGTGGCGGGACGGCGCTTTCCCGGCCTGCCGCTGGTGCTGCGCCCGGCCCAGGTGCAGGGCGATGGAGCCGCCCAGGACGTGGCCGACGGCATTCGCCGCATCGCCTGCGTGCCCGGGATCGATGTGATCATCGTGGGCCGCGGCGGCGGCTCCATGGAGGATCTGTGGGCCTTCAATGAGGAGGTCGTGGTGCGCGCCGTGGCGGCCTGCCCTGTGCCGGTGATCTCCGCCGTGGGCCACGAGACCGATACCACTCTGTGCGATTACGCCGCCGATATGCGCGCCCCCACGCCCTCCGCCGCGGCGGAGCTGGCGGTGCCGGAGCGGGAAGCGCTCCTGGCTGCCGTGGAGGAATTGCAGGGCCGGTCCCTGCGGGCGGCGCAGACGGTGCGGCTGCAGGCCGCGGATCGGCTGCATGCCCTGGAAAAGCGTTTGCTTTCCTGCCAGCCCGTCCATCACGTGCGGGAAATGCGGCTGCGGACGGAAGCCCTGCGCCAACGCCTGGACGCGGCCCAGGACAGAAAGCTCCAGCTGCTTCAGCAGCAGCTGAAGGCCGTTGCCGAAAAGCTGCGCACCGTGGGCCCCCGGCAGGCCCTGGAGCGGGGCTACGCCATTGCCCTCAAGGACGGCAAGCCCGTCACCGGCATCCGCCAGGCGTCGGGAGAGATGACGCTTTTGTTCCGGGATGGCCGCGCCCTGGTGCGGGTACTGCAAAGCAAGGAGGAGGATCCCTTTGGCAACCAAGAAGGAAAAGAGCTTTGAGGAGCGCTTGCTGGCGCTGGAGGCGCTGGTGAAGGATATGGAAGCCGGCGGCATGCCCCTGGCCGACACCCTGAAAGCCTATGAGGAAGGGGGAAAGCTGGCGGAGGGCCTGAAAAAAGATCTGGCTGCCGCCGAGGAGCGCCTCACCGTTTTGCGGGGAGGCGAAGCATGAGCTATCAGGAGCGCTATGACTATTTCCGCCGGGCGGCGGAGGAAGCCTTGCGCGCCGCCCTGCCCGGCGACGTGCCCGAGCCCCTGCGCTCCGCCATGCAGTACAGTCTGCTGGCCGGGGGCAAGCGCCTGCGGCCCGTGCTGCTGCTGGCGGCCTACAATCTCCTTTGCGAGGACATCACCCCGGCGCTTCCCTTCGCGGCGGCGCTGGAAATGGTGCACACCTATTCCCTGATCCACGACGATCTGCCCGCCATGGACAACGACGACCTGCGCCGGGGCAAGCCCACCTGCCACAAGGTCTACGGCGAGGGTATGGCGGTGCTGGCGGGGGATGGGCTGCTTTCTTTGGCCTTTGAGACCATGGCGGCAAGCCAGCATCCGCGGGCATTCGCCGCCATGAAGGAATTGGCCCTGCGCTGCGGCACCCGGGGCATGGTGGCGGGCCAGTGCGCCGATCTGACCGCTGAGGAAAAGGGCGGCAGCGAGGAGCTGCTCCATTATATCCACCTCCACAAGACCGCCGATCTGCTCACCGCCCCCATCGTCATGGGCCTCACCCTGGCGGGGGCCGACGAAGGGCTGCTGGCCGCGGGCCGGGCCTATGGCCGCCATATGGGCGTGGCCTTCCAGATCATCGACGACATTCTGGACGTGGTGGGCAGCGAAGCCGTGCTGGGCAAGCACATCGGCAAGGATGCCGAAGAGAACAAATGCACCTGGGTGTCCGTCTACGGCATGGAAAAGGCCCGGCAGGACGCGGCAAAATACACCCAGGCGGCGGAGGACAGCCTGTCAGCCATGGGGGAAAAGGCGAATTTTCTCAAAACCCTTGCGCGGCAGGCCCTGGTGCGCGTACAATAAGCATTGGATCATACGGGAGGTGCTTTTCTTATGGCTATGGACAATTTTCTGGAAGAGGTGGCCACGCGGCGCAATCGCGGCATGGAAACCGTGATGTACCTGCTGGCCAACGTGATGATGGTGGTGTTCGGCATCCTGGCGTTCATGTACCTGATGACCATGCAGGGAGCTTTGACCCAGGGCGCCAGCTTTGTGGAGATCCTCATCGCCGTCATCCTGCCCATGCTGGTCACCGGCGGCATGGCGGTGCTGCTGTTCCTCTATCGGGACCGGCTGCGCACGGAATATGAATATACCTTTACCAACGGCCAGATGGATTTCGCCCAGGTGTTCAACAACAAAAAGCGCAAGAACCTGGGCACCATGAACCTGAAAAACGTGGAGGCCATGGGCCTGGTCAATTCCGGCTCCTTCAACCGCTATATCAATATGCCCGGCGTCAAGCGCAGCAATTGGTTCGTCAACCGGGACGCCCAGCTGTTCTATTTCTATTTCAGCAAGGAAAACGTCAAGCGCATCATCATCATCGAGGTCAGCGACGAAATGCAGGCCCTGATCAAGCGCTATGCCGCGCCCGGCGCGTTTCAGGTGAACTGATGGAATGCTATCTGGACAACAGCGCCACCACCCGGCCCCAGGAAAGCGTGGTGCGCGCCATGAGCGAATGCATGCTGGCGGGCTATTATAACCCTTCGGCGCTTTACGCTCCCGCCGTGCAGGTGGAGAAGAAGCTCGCCGCCTGCCGGGAGCTGATCGCAAAGCAGCTCCATGCTGACGCCAAGCGGGTGGTTTTCACCTCCGGCGGCACCGAGGCGGATAACCTGGCCATATTGAGCCTGCTCAGCGACCGCCGGGGCGGCCGGGTGCTGTTCACCGTGGGCGAGCATCCCGCCGTGCGGGCGGCCTGCGAGGCCTTGCAGGGGCGCTTCGACGTGCAGGAGATCCCCTATGACGCCGCGGGCCTGGTTCGCCTGGACGCTCTGGAGGAGCTGCTGACGCCCGACACCCGCCTTATCTGCATCATGCAGGTGAACAACGAGACCGGCGCGGTGATGCCCCTGGGGGAGATCGCCGCCCTGCGGGACCGCCTTTGTCCCGACGCCCTGCTCCATGTGGACGGGGTGCAGGGGTTTATGCGCCTGCCAATCGATATGCGGCGGCTGGGCATCGACAGCTACGCCCTGTCCGGCCACAAGATCCACGGGCCCAAGGGCATCGGCGCGCTGGCCTATGGCGAACGGGTGCGCCTGACTCCCCGCATGCTGGGCGGCGGTCAGGAAAAGAACCTGCGCAGCGGCACGGAAAACGTGCCCGGCATTCTGGGCCTCATGCAGGCCATCCAGGATTATCCGGTGGAGAACGGCATGCGGGCGGTGAAGCTGCATCTGTATGAGCGCCTGCGGGCCATCGCGGGGGATCAGTTCTATGTCAACGGGCCCTTGCCGGGCAGCGATCACGCCGCGCCCCATATCCTCAATTGCTCCCTGGTGCCGGTGCGGTCGGAGACCATGATCTACGCTTTGGAGGCCGACCAGGTGTATGTGGCGGCGGGCTCAGCCTGCTCCAGCCACAAGCAGAAGCTGTCCACCGTATTGCAGGCCATGCAGGTGCCGCGCCGGGTGGCGGAAAGCGCCCTGCGCTTCTCTCTGTCTCCCTTCACCACCCTGGAGCAGGCGGATTATGCGGCGGACTGCATCGCCCGCCATTACGACCTGCTCAAACGCTACGAAAGAAGGTAACCATTTTTGCGTCAACTGATCCTGATCCGCTACGGCGAAATTTATTTGAAGGGCCTCAACCGCCCCTATTTCATGCATGCGCTGGTGGAGCGCGTCAAGCAAGCCGTGCGTCCCTTCGGCGGCAAGGTGTGGCTGCATGACGCCCGCATCTTCGTCAGCGATATGACCGATATGGACGCCTGCATGACGGCTGTGAGCAAGGTGTTCGGCGTCCACAGCCTGTGCCCGGCCATCGAGATGGACAAGAGCGATTTTAACGCCATCTGCGAGCAGGCAGCCCAAATGATGCAGGGGCTTTCCGGCACCTTCAAGGTGGATTCCCGCCGCTCTGACAAGCGCTATCCCATGACCTCCCCTGAGATCAACATGGAAGCCGGCGGCTATATCCTGCATCACACCGAGGGCCTCAAGGTGGACATCCACCATCCCGACCACGTGATGAACATCGAGATCCGCGACCACGCCTACCTCTACGTCAAGGTGATGGAGGCCGTGGGCGGCATGCCCGTGGGCACCGGCGGCAAGGCCACGCTGCTCCTGTCCGGCGGCATCGACAGCCCCGTGGCGGGGTATATGATCGGCAAGCGCGGCGTGGAGATCAGCGCCGTGCACTTCCACAGCTATCCCTACACCAGCGAGCGGGCCAAGGAAAAGGTGATCACCCTGGCCAAGGAGCTCAGCGAATACTGCTGCGGCATCCGCCTCTACGTGGTGCCCTTCACCGAGCCCCAATTGACCATCCACGAAAAGTGCCCCGAGGAATACGGCACCCTGATCATGCGCCGGTTCATGATGCGCATCGCCTCCAAGATCGCTGAAAAAGAAGGCGCGCGCGCCCTGATCACCGGCGAGAGCATCGGCCAGGTGGCCAGCCAGACCATCGAGGCCCTGTGCTGCACCGACGCCGTGGCGGGCATGCCCGTGTTCCGCCCGCTGATCGGCAGCGACAAGATCGAAATCATCCGCATCGCCGAAAAGATCGGCACCTATGAGACCAGCTGCCTGCCTTACGAGGACTGCTGCACGGTCTTTACGCCCCGTCATCCCGCCACCCATCCCAAGCTGGATCACGTGGAAAAGGCCGAGCAGTGCCTTGACATCGAAGGCCTGGTCAACGCCTGCGTGGAGGGCGCGGAGCTGCTGGAGCTGTAAAAACAGCAACATCCCGAGCGCGAAGCGTGAGGGAGCGAAGCCAGCAAAGGATCAGCCCAACAAGCGACCGGGCCGGATGCGTAGCATCAGGCCAGACGCGAAGCGTCGTATCAGGGCGCGTCTGACAAGGCCGTCCTCCCTGCTGGGCAGCGCAGATGCCAAATGATTCTTTTTAGAGCCTGTTTCTAAATTCGGAAAGATGCATTTTCGGCATATCAGCCTGCACTTCCGCGTTGCTTTTCCTCGATTTACCGACAGTAAACCATCGTCA
>CACWUV010000066.1 GCA_902764185.1 uncultured Eubacteriales bacterium | reverse complement strand
GCCCGGAAAGGCTGCCTGTGGCAGGCTTTCAGCGGAAAGCGGGCCGGAAGGCCCCGGATCGCGGAGGCCTCGAACGTCTCCCCGTCAAATTTCTGTTTTCAGTTCTGTGCCTTTCCTTCCAATTTCTTCTTGACATCATCCGCAGCTGGTTATATAATTTATGTTACATAACAAATGTTATTGAACGGAGGTGCAATACCATTCCACCCAAGTCAAAAATCACCCGGGCGATGCTCGTTGAGGCCGCCGCCGCGGTGGCCCGGGAAAAGGGGTTCGAGCAGATCACCGCGCGCACGGTGGCCCAGCATCTGCATTGCTCCACCCAGCCGGTGATGTACCACTTTGCCACCATCGACAGCCTGAAGCAGGCGGCCTATGATCTGATTGATGAACGGCACACGGCCTATCTGATGAACACGCGGCCCGGCGAGGACCCGATCCTGGGGATCGGGCTGAACTATATTCGCTTCGCCGTGGAGGAGCCGTGGCTCTTCCGCTTCCTGTTTCAGTCCGGCTACGCCCGGGAGAAAAACCTGCCGGAAATGATCGATTCCGAGGCGCTGCAGCCGGTGCTGGCCGCCATGCAGGAGGGTACGGGGCTGACCGCGGAAAAGACGAAGGAAGTATTCTTGCACGTGGCGCTGTTCGCCCACGGATACGCCAGCATCATTGCAAATAACGCGCTGGAGTTCGATGAGACACTGATCGCCGGACATCTGGAGCGCGCGTGGAACGGGGCGATGTACGCCGCCACACAGGAGGAAAACGATGAAAAAACTGTATGAGAAAAGCGAAATCCTTTTTGCGGTCTTCTGGATCGTGGTCTACACGGTTTCCATGGGCAATTTGCGCAACCTGGGGGATGACAGCCCCTATATGATGCTGGGCCTGATCGTGATTTCCGCCCTGATGCTGCTGTTCGTGTGGAAGAACGATCTGATGCAGAAATACGGCCTGTCCGCCTGGGCCAGGAACAGCCGGGCCATGCTGTGGTTTTTTCCGCTGTGGATCGTTGCAAGCAGCAACCTGTGGGGCGGCATCGCGCCGCATTACGCCCTTCCCGGCCAGATTTTTGCGGTGATCTCCATGGCCCTTGTGGGCTTCGCGGAGGAATTGATCTTCCGGGGCTTCCTGTTCAATGCCATGCTGAAGGACGGCAGCGTCAAAACCGCCGTGATCGTGTCCTCTGTGACCTTTGGCATCGGACATATCCTGAACCTGTTCACCGGCCACGCGCTGGCTGAAACCCTGCTGCAGGTTGTGTTTGCCGTGGTCTTCGGCTTCATGGTCACCCTGGCATTCTACAAAAGCGGCAGCTTGCTGCCCTGCATCCTGTCCCACAGCCTGACGGACGTGTTCTCCACGTTTGCAGCAGAAAATGCATCCGGAACGCTGAACTGGATCGTCCATGGCGTGATGATCGTGATGGAGGTTATCTATTGCCTGTATCTGGTCAAGCGCGTGAAGACGCCACGGAACGAAAGGGCGGAAACAGCGGCATGAATATGAAGAACGTTGGAAACAGATATTGACAAGCGCCCCATCCACCCTCCCGTCAAATTTTTGATTGTCATATAAACAGCGCCAAAGCCGTTCGCTTTGACGCTTGTGTTTTTTTCTAAAAATCGTATAATGGGATCATCCTGTTTTTCGGAGGTGCCTTCATGGCGCGCACCAAGGATATGACCGTCGGCAATCCGACGAAGCTGATTTTGCTCTTTTCTCTGCCCATCATCGCGGGCAGTCTGCTGCAGCAGTTTTATTCCCTGGTGGATTCATTGATCGTGGGCCGCCAGGAGGGGGTGGCGGCACTGTCCGCCATCAACGCCTCGGGCTGGCTGGATTGGGGCGTCAGCAGCCTGGCCATCGGCCTGGTGCAGGGCTTCGCCATCCTGATTTCCCAGCGCTTCGGCGCGGAGGACACCGAGGGCCTGCGCCATGCCGCCGGACAGAGCGTGCTGCTTTCCGCGTTGGTGATGGTGCTGCTGGAAGGCGCGGCTCAAGCGGCGCTGCCGGGCATGCTGCGCCTGCTGCAAACCCCCGAGGAAACCTTTGGCATGACGCTGATTTACCTGCGCGTCATCTTTGGCGGTCTGGTGCTGGTGACGGTGGGCAACCTGGCCGGGTCCTTTCTGCGGGCCGTGGGAGACAGCCGCACGCCCATGATCGCCATCACGGCGTCCACGCTGCTGAACATCGGCCTGGATGCGCTGTTTGTGATGGTGTTCCGCTGGAGCGTGGTGGGCGCGGCGGCGGCCACCGTCACAGCCCAGGGTCTCAACGCCGTCATCTGCCTGGCGGCGGCGGCGCGATTGCCGGTTTTCCGCTTGAATAAATCCCACCTGCGCCCTCAGCCTGCGCTGTGGAAGCGCCTCCTGCGGCTGGGCATTCCCGTGGCCATGGGCTATGTGATCATCTCCATCGGCGGGCTGGTGCTCCAGCGGGTGGTGAACGGCTACGGCTTCCTGTTCATGGCCGGGTTCAACGCCGCCTCCCGCTTCCAGGGCATGATGGAGATCGCCGGCTCCTCCCTGGGGGTGGGCGTGGCCACATTTGCGGGCCAGAACTTCGGCGCGGGCAAGCACGACCGGGTGCGGGAGGGGGTGCGCAAGGCCGCCCTGGTGGCCGTGGGCCTGGCCCTGGCCGTCATGAGCGCCATGCTGCTGATGGGCCGCGGCCTGCTGGCCCTCTTTATCCACGACGAGCCCGAGGTGGCCGCCCAGGTGCTCACCTACGGCTGGCATTTCCTCACGATCATGAGCCTGGGCATGACGCCGCTCTACCTGCTGTTTGTCTTTCGCTCCGCCCTGCAGGGCATCGGCGACACCCTGATCCCCATGCTCAGCGGCGGGGTGGAGCTGGTGATGCGCGTGGGCGCGGTGCTGCTGCTGCCCCAGCTGCTGGGCGAATGGGGCGTCTATCTGGCCGAGGTGCTGGCCTGGCTGGGCGCCATGCTGCTGCTGGCGGCAGGATACGGCTACCGGATGCGAAAATACAGGTAAATATTAATGAAAAAAAAGGCTGCCAATCACTGCTGACTGGCAGCCTTTTTATGCTGGTTTGTCAATACTGCACCAGATCACCCAGCTGGATGAAGGCGATGACGTTGTTATACTTGATGGCGGCGAAGCCGTCCACGGTGTAGAGCACCTGCACGGCAGTACCGGCGTTGTAGGTGGCAATCTTGCCATACTTGGTGGACGCGTAGCCGTACACCTTGGTCTTGTCGTTGGCCACGTGATAGGTGGTGTAGGGGCCGTTGACCACGGTCTTGAGGTCCTCCTCCACCCAATAATCGGCGCTCATGGGCAGGAAGCACACGGCCTCGCGGAAGGACACGATGTAGTAGTTGCCGGTTTCGGCGATGAGGGTGAAGCGGTCATAGCTGCTCACGGTGCCCACGCGCTTGTTGGTGTTGTAGGGCGCGGCATAGGCGTACACGCCGCTGTTGCTGCGCAGCACCAGATGGGTGGGGTTTTCCACAATGTAGTTGAGCATGATCCAGCCCTGGTCCACGGTGCCGTTGGCGTTGGGCACGGCCACCTGCACCCAGTCTCCCTGCTTTTGCAGGATGTCAAACTGCTCGCCGTTCTTCACCTTGCGGCTGGAGCTGGCGCTGCTGCTGGGCTGGCTGAACAGGCTGACCTGACGGCTGATGACCTCGCCGGTCCAATCGCTGAAATTGTAGCTGATGCCGTCGGCCAGTGCGGCGGAGCACAGCGTCAGGGCGGCTGCCAGGATCAGGAAAACGGAAACGATCTTTTTCATCGGATAAAACCTCCTTGCTAAACTCTTTACATCATTATAACGCAGGAAGCAAAGATTTCCATCCCTTTTGTCGAAAAATTTTTTGCATGGCGGCGAAAATTGGAGCATATAACCAATCAGCAAGCAAAGGGAGGAAAATTATATGAACAAAACGGTCTCGCGCAGAAGCCAGGCGGGCTGGCTGCCCATCGTCCGGGGCGTGCTGCTGGGCGTGGCGCTGACGGCGGTGCTGGTGGCGCTCTTCGCGCTGCTGATCTCGCTCTTTCCCCTGTCCGACGGCGTCATCCGCGCCGTCAACCAGCTGATCAAGCTGGCCGCCATCGTGGTGGGCGCCCGGTCCGCCGTGGGCGCGGGCAGCCGGATCGCCCCGTTGCGGGGCGCGCTGGTGGGCCTGGTGTATATGGCCGCGGGGGTGCTGGTGTACGCTCTGCTGACCGGCCAGCCCGTCTCCGCCCTTTCCTATCTGGCGGACCTGGCCATGGGCGTGGCCGCCGGCGGGCTGACGGGCATGGCGGCGGGGAGGCAGTAAGTGGGCAGGAGGGATAAACCTCGCCCCTTTCCCATGCATGAATACCCGTTATATTTCCGTAACCACTCTTGTTCCTACTGTATCCACACACGACGGCGGCCCTGCGGATCGCCGTCGTTTTTTGCTGTTTTATGCCATATTATTTCGGCTTCTAAAAATTGTGTTACAAAAATTTGAATAATACTAAATAGCGTTGAATTTGTATATATTGAATGTTACAATATACTATAATTTGTGGAAAAGGAGGCGGCTGGCAATGCGTTATTTGGCTTTATTTGCATTGGCTTTTGTGTTCGCGGCCGCCTTCATTCTGCTGGGGGTCTATTATCGGGAGCGGCAAAAGGAGCTCTATCGCATGGAAGCCCTGCGCAACAGCCGCCTGTATAAAGACATCTATCCCCTGATCCAGCGGGCCGCCGGCCGGGATCTGGATCAGGTGCGGGTGGAGCGGGACCGCATCACCTTCACGCTGGTGTGTCCGCCGGGCACCCTGGGGGTGTTTGAGCTGCGCCAGGCCGGGCATTACCAGATGAGCCGCGTGCGCACCCGGGTGATGACGGAGGTTATCGCCGAGGACGTCGCCATCTTGCAGGACCGGGGCAAATACAGCCTGACCCGCTATCGGATCATCCGGCCCAACGGCTCTGTGGATTACAGCTACCTATACACCATCCGCACCCACTACAAAGACGCCATCCTGTCGGCGCGTCGCCGCATTGAGGAGAGGATCAGGATCTGACGTATGGACAAACAGAATAAAGCCGCCCTCTACGCTTTGGCGGGCGGCGTCATCTGGAGTTTCTCGGGCCTGCTGTCAAGGCTGGTTTCCTGGAACTCCTTTTCACTGGTGGCCCTGCGCGCCCTGGTGGCCACGGTCATCCTGGGGCTCTGCCGGGGCAGCTTTCGCATTCGGCCCAACAAGGGCCTGTGGCTCTGCGGTCTGGGCATCAGCGCCACATCGCTTTTATACATGTCGGCCCTGCGCTTCACCAGCACAGCCAACGCCATCGTGCTGCAATATACGGCCTCGGTGTTCGTCATTCTGTATATGCTGCTGGTCAAGCGCCAAAAGCCCCTGAAAAGCGAATTGATCGCCACCATTTTCGTCATACTGGGCGTCTGTCTGTGCTTTTCCGGCGGTCTCAGCGGCGGCACGCTGACGGGCAACCTGCTGGGCCTGCTCAGCGGCATGACCTATGCCGTGGTGTTCCTCACCACCCGCTACGCCGGCAACGACCCGGTGGACAGCGTGTATTTCGGCACCCTGCTCAGCTGCGCACTGGCGGTGGTGGTGCCCTTTGACAAGGGCTTTTCCATCACCCCGCGGGATCTGGCCATCATGCTGGGCCTGGGGTGCAGCCTGGGGCTGGGGTATCTCTTTTTCTCCCTGGGCATGCGCTATGGGCTGTCGCCGGTGCGCTCCTGCATCATCAGCAATGCCGAGCCCGTGCTGAACCCCGTGTGGGTGTTCCTGCTGCTGGGGGAAAACCCGGGCGTCATGAGCATCGTGGGCGCGGCGGTGGTGCTGATCGCCATCACGGCGCAAAGCATATACGAGGCCCGCAGGACAAAGGCCGCCGCTGAAAGGACTTAAAATGGAAACAATCAAAAAAAGCGCCCACCGGGCGGGGCTGTACCTGGCCGCGATGGGCAAATGGGCGCTGCTGGCGGCGCTCATCGGCGGGCTGTGCGGGGTGATCGGCGCGGCCTTTCACGTGAGTGTGGATGTGGTGACGGAATTCCGTCTCGGCCATCCCTGGGTGCTGTGGGCGCTGCCCGTCCTGGGGCTGGCCATCGTGGGGCTGTATAAGCTGCTGCGGGTGGAGGGCAAGGGCACCAATCATGTGCTTTTGTCCGTGCAAAGCGGCGAACCCCTGCCCCTGGCGCTGACCCCGGCCATCTTTTTGTCCACCGTGCTCACCCATCTGGGCGGCGGCTCCGTGGGCCGGGAAGGCGCGGCGCTGCAAATGGGCGGCAGCCTGGGATATACCGCGGGCGCATGGCTGCGCCTGCCGGACGAGGACCGGCGGGTGGCGGTGCTGATGGGCATGGCGGCCTTCTTTACCGCCCTGTTCGGAACGCCGCTGGCGGCCACGGTGTTCGCCATCGGCGTGGTGAGCCTGGACATTTTCTGCCATGCGGCCCTGCTGCCCTGCCTGCTGGCCTCCCTGACCGCCATGGGCGTCAGCGGCCTGCTGGGCGTGGAACCCACCCGCTTCCAGGTGGCGGTCCCCGCCCTGGACGCGGCGATGCTGCTGCGGGTGGCTGGACTGGCGGCGCTGTGCGCCCTGGTGTCCATGCTGTTTTGCTTCTGCGTGCACCAGGCGGAGCGCCTGCTGGGCAAGGGGATCAAAAATCCCTGGCTGCGGGCGGCCCTGGGCGGCGCGGCGCTGATCGCCCTGACGCTGCTGGCGGGCAATATGGATTACAACGGCGCGGGCATGGGCGTCATCGCCGCGGCCATCCAGGACGGCCGGGCCGTGCCCTGGGCCTTCGCCCTCAAGATCGTCTTTACCGCCCTGTCCCTGGGAGCAGGCTTCAAGGGCGGCGAGGTGGTGCCCTCCTTCTTCGTGGGCGCTGTTTTCGGCTGCGTTGTGGGCCCGCTGCTGGGCATCCCCGCGGGCTTTGCCGCGGCCGTGGGCCTGATCGCCGTGTTCTGCGGCGCCACCAACAGCCCCGTGGCCTCCCTGCTGCTGGCGGTGGAGATGTTCGGCGGCGACGGCCTGCTGTTCTACGCGCTGGCCTGCGCCCTGAGCAACCTGCTCAGCGGCTACACCGGCCTATATTCCAGCCAGCAGGTGCGCTACGACAAGCTGCGCATGCGGCGGATCGACGCCCACACCAACGGCTACGCGGAAAAATAAGGACGGCTTTTACCGCGTTTTATTATTGTTTGCAAAATTTCAAAAAAAGCTTGCATTCATGCGGCAGTTGTGATAATATATCATGTGCTGGTCCGTCAAGTCCGGCACCAAGATTTACAGGAGGCGAAGGAAGTGCCGAACATTCAGTCTGCTAAGAAGCGCGTGAAGGTAAGCGAAAAGAAAAACCTGCGTAACCGCATGGTGAAGAGCGGCGTCAAGACGTCCATCCGCAAGTTCAACGAATCCCTGGCTCAGGGTGCGGAGATCGCCGGCGCTCAGTATGTCGCTACCACTTCCGCGATCGATAAGGCGGTTGCGAAGGGCATTATCCACAAGAACGCTGCCAACCGCAAGAAGGCGCGCCTTGCCCGGATGATCGCGAAGGCGTAAGAACGCTTTTATCAAAAAATGTGATGCATAGTACGGCGCGCGGGACGAAAGCCTTGCGCGTTTGTGCTACGCGGAAATATTGCAATCAGGCAATGACAAAGAACAACCCCCGCATCAGCGCTTTGCAAAAGAGAGGGCGAGCCATCGGCTGAAAGCCGCCTGCAGATCCGCGGGAAATTCGCTTTGGAGCCGCAGGCCCGAACCGTCAGTAAGGCCCGCCGTCCCATCCCCGTTACCGGATGCAGAGCGCAGGGCGCAGGCCCTGCGGAAGTTGGGTGGTACCACGTTTTCACAGGCGTCCCATGCATTGGCATGGGGCGATTTTTTTATGGAGGAATTTTACATGGGTATCAGAGAGAACATCGAAGAGATCCGCGCGTCCTTACAGCAGGAGCTGTCGTCCATGAACGACATCAAGCAGTTGGAGGAGGCCCGGCAGAAGGTGCTGGGCAAAAAGGGCACCCTGACCGCCCTTTTGCGCTCCATGGGCCAATTGTCCCCCGAGGAGCGCCCCGCCGCGGGCCAGCTCATCAACGCGGGCCGCGAGATGATCAGCGCCATGCTGGACGCCCGCAACGCCGCCTTGATGGCCGTGGAAAAAGAAGCCAAGCTGCGCCGGGACACCATCGACGTCACCGAGCCCCGGGATCTGCCCCGCATCGGCACGGCGCATCCCAACACCTTGGCGCTCAGCGAGGTGCTCTCCGCCCTCACCGGCCTGGGCTTCGACATCGTGGAAGGCCCGGAGATCGAATTGGATCATTATAACTTTGAGCTGCTGAACCTGCCCAAGAACCATCCCGCCCGGGACGCCCAGGACACCTTCTATGTGGATGACAACATCGTGCTGCGCACCCACACCAGCCCCGTCCAGGCCCGCACCATGCTCAGCCGCAAGCCCCCCATCCGCATCGCCTGCCCGGGCCGCGTGTTCCGCGCCGACGAGGTGGACGCCACCCACAGCCCCGTGTTCCACCAGATCGAGGGTCTGGTGATCGACAAGGACGTGAACATGGGCGATTTGAAGGGCACGCTGGACGCGCTGTTCAAGAAGCTCTACGGCGAGGACATGGAAACCCGTTTCCGTCCCTCCTTCTTCCCCTTCACCGAGCCCAGCGCCGAGGTGGACCTGACCTGCATCGCCTGCCACGGCAAGGGCTGCCGCGTGTGCAAGGGCACCGGCTGGATCGAAGTGCTGGGCTGCGGCATGGTGAACCCCAAGGTGCTGGAGATGTGCGGCATCGACCCCAGCGTCTATTCCGGCTTCGCCTTCGGCATCGGCCTGGAGCGCATCACCATGCTGCGCTACGGCATCAAGGACATGCGCCTGCTCTATGAAGGCGACGAGCGCTTCCTGCGCCAGTTCCGTTAAGGGAGGGAAAAAGCCATGAAAATTTCCATGAATTGGATCAAGCAATACGCCGATATTCCCGTCACCCCCGCCGAGTATGAAAGCACCATGATCATGCACGGCACGGGCGTGGAGGGCGTTGAATACCTGGGCGAGGAATGCCAGAACGTGGTGGTGGGCCGGGTGCTCACCTGCCGCGATCATGAAAACAGCGACCATCTGCACGTGTGCACGGTGGACGTGGGCCAGGGCGAACCGCTGCAGATCGTCTGCGGCGCGCCCAATGTGAAGGAAGGCATTCTGGTGCCCGTGGCGCTGGTGGGCGCCAAGCTGCCCGGCGGCCACGAGATCAAAAAAGGCAAGCTGCGGGGCGTGGAGAGCTACGGCATGCTGTGCTCCGGTCCCGAGATCGGCGTGCCGGTGGAGCTGTATCCCTCCGTGGGCGACGCGGGCTTGCTGATCTTCAACGAGGACTACCCCCTGGGCACCGACGTGCGCAGGATCTTCGGCCTGGACGACTATGTGGCGGATTTTGAGATCCTGGCCAACCGGCCCGACTGCCTGTGCACCTGGGGCATCGCCCGGGAGACCGCGGCCAGCCTGGACACCCAGCTGAAATTGCCCGAAGTCACCGTAAAGGACGTGGGCGGCGACGTGAAGGACTACGTCTCCGTGAAGGTGGAGGACTTTGAGCGCTGCCCCCGCTACGCCTCCCGGGTGATCAAAAACGTGCGCGTGGCCCCCTCCCCCATGTGGATGCGGCAGATCCTGCACGCCGCGGGCATGCGCAGCATCAACAACATCGTGGACATCACCAACTTCGTCATGCTGGAAACCGGCCATCCCATGCACGCCTTTGACCTTGCCAAGGTGCGGGGCCGCCAGATCATCGTGCGCTCCGCGCGGGACGGCGAGACCCTGCGCACCCTGGACGGCAAGGATCACGCCTTGGATACGGGCGACCTGCTGATCTGCGACGCCGAAGGCCCCACCGGCCTGGCCGGCATCATGGGCGGCGAGGAGAGCGAAATCACCGAGGGGACCACCGAGGTCATGTTCGAGTGCGCCACCTTTGACCGCGCCGTCACCCGCCTCAGCGCCCGCCGCATGGGCATCCGCACCGAGAGCAGCGGCCGCTTCGAGCGCGGCGTATCCGCCAACGACATCCCGGTGGCCCTGGACCGCGCCTGCCAGCTGGTCAATATGCTGGACGCCGGCGACGTGGTGGGCGGCCGCTATGACCTCTATGAAAAGCTGGAAGCGCCCAAACCCATCGTGTGCTCCGTAAAGCGTCTGGCCGCCCGCACGGGCGTGGACATCACCGCGGACGAGATGGTCAAGGCCCTGAAAAAATTGAACTTCGCCGTCACCCTGGAGGGCGACACCCTGACCGCCACGGCCCCTGACTATCGCCAGGACATCGAGCGGGACGCCGACATCTGCGAAGAAGTGCTGCGCATGGTGGGCTACGACCGCATTCCCAGCACCCGGCTGCGCGGCGAAACCACCCCCGGCGGCCTGAACCCCTGGATGCAGCGCAAGGCCGTGCTCCGCAAGCTCCTCAGTGGCCTGGGCTATGACGAAATGATGACCTTCTCCTTCGTCAGCCTCAAGTCCATCGCCGCCCTGGGCCTGGAGGAAAGCGACCCCCGCATGCATCCCGTGCTGGTGCGCAACCCCCTGGGCGAGGATACCGCCTGCATGCGCACCACCCTGGCTCCCGACATGCTGCGCATCCTCAGCGGCAACTGCAACCGCGGCAACGACGTGGCCATGCTCTACGAGTTCGGCACCCTTTACGACGGCACCCGCCGCACGGAGGAGGGGCTGCCCACCGAGTCCCCGGCGCTGTGCCTGGGCGCTTACGGCAAGGGGCTGGACTTCTACGCCCTGCGCGGCGCGGTGGAAACCCTGTGCGTGCAGAACGGCGTGAACACCCAGGTGGTGGCCGGAGCTGACCGGTACTATCATCCCGGCCGCAGCGCCAGGCTGCTGTGCGGCGACAGCTGCATCGCCCAGCTGGGCCAGATCCACCCCGATATCGCCGGAGCCTACGATCTGCCCGAGGAAACCCTGCTGGCCGAAATCGACCTGGTGGCCCTCTATCAACACGCCCAGCCCATGGGCGAGGCCGCGCCCATCAGCCGCATGCAAGCCGTCAGCCGCGACATCGCCCTGGTGATGGACGAATGCCAGCAGCTGGGCCCCGTGATGGACGCCATCCGCGCCGCCGCCGGCAGCCTGCTGGAAGACATCCGCCTGTTCGACGTGTTCCGCGGCGTGCAGCTGGGCCTGGGCAAAAAGAGCGCCGCTTTCTCCCTGACGTTCCGCAGCCCCGACCAGACCCTGACCGACGAGGTGCTCAGCCCCGTCATGAAGAAGGTGCTCAAGGTCTGCAAGGAGAAGTTTGACGCGGAAATCCGCTCGTAAAAAAAACAGCATAAAAAGGCTGATCGGGGACAATTGTCCTCGGTCAGCTTTTTTGTAATTACAATGCACTGATATTATTCCCGCAATAAAAGGAGACATTGAAAAACAGAAATTGGCAGAGGAGAACGTTAGGGCCTCCGCGGCCCTAAACCCCGCGCCAGGGCCCGCTTGGGCCCTGGACCCATCCCGGCGAACCAGCCGAAGACAGCAACAAACAATTTGCGCCTGATTTTTAAAACTCGCTAAGAGAGCTTCCGGGCATAAGAAAACCGGCAGCAGTCCGGAAAAATGAGTTTACTCATTTTCTCCGGCCTGATGTCGGTTTTCGCTGTGCGCTT
>CACWUV010000065.1 GCA_902764185.1 uncultured Eubacteriales bacterium | reverse complement strand
GAAGCGCCCACAGCCACGCCTACCCTGGCGCCCACCTTTACGCCCATCCCCACGGCGACGCCGACCCCCACGCCCAGCCCGGTGCCCACGGCGACGCCCACGCCTACGCCCACCCCCACACCCACGCCGACCCCCACGCCTTCGCCCATGCCGCAGCTGGAGGTGACCGGATCGGAGAATACCGATCCCAAGAAGCTGGGCCTGACGGAGACCGTGTATTCCGGCGGCAGGAAGGTGACGGACACCCTGAGCCGCAGCGAGAGCGTCAGCATGGGTTCGCCGGACAGCTATTCCCTGTATAACGGTGTGACCGCCTTCCGCGGCAGCAACTTCCGCCAGAACGCCGCCTACGGCACCGTGGACGTGCAGCAGGAAAACCTGAGCGTGGAATGGAAGTATCCCTTGGGCAGCCTGCGCACGGCGGACAGCGGCACCCTGTACGGCGTGGGCTGGACGGGTCAGCCCTCCATCATCAAGCTCATGACCGAGCAGCGCACGCTGTGGATGAACATCTACGACGAAAAGCGGGATGTGAGCGTGCTCAAGGAGGTCATCTTCGGCGGCCTGGACGGCAAGATCTACTTCCTGGATCTGAACGACGGCCAGCCCACCCGCGACGCCATTAGCGTGGGCTATCCGATGAAATCCAGCGTGGCCATCAATCCCCAGGGCTATCCCTACATGGCCATCGGCCAGGCCATCTCAAAGCTGCCCAACAAGACCGGCGACATCGGCGTGCGCGTGTACAGCAACGGCGCCTTCGACGGCAGCGCGATCTTTGACCGCAGCAGCGATTCCATGATCATTGCCGGTGAAAACGGCCTGATCTACACCGTGTCCATGAACACGGACTTCAAATTCCTGAACGACGACGGCACCGTCACCGACAGCCCCACCCTGAATATCAACAGAAACGTGTCCTTCCTCAAAGTCAAGGCCAAGAGCGAGCGGGACAACTACGTGGGCGCGGAAACCAGCGTGGCGGCCTATGGCCCCTACATCTACTCCGCCGATATGCACGGCATCCTGACCTGCGTGGACAGCAACACCATGAAGACCGTGTGGGCCATCGACGCGGGGGACAATACCGACGCCGCTCTGGCTTTGGACTTTGACGCCAACGGCGATCTGGGCCTCTATACCGGCAACACTGCCTATGCGCGGCTCAAGAACAACACCCCTGTCACCCTGCGCCGCCTGGACGCCCTGACCGGCGAAGAGGTGTGGAGCTATCAGATCAAGTGCGTCTACAATAAGGATCAGCTGAGCGGCCTGAAGGCCAGCCCCCTGATCGGCCAGAACGAGCTGAGCGACCTGGTCGTCTTCACCGTGAACATGACCGGCGACGGCAAGCACGCCACCATGCTGGCCCTGAACAAGGTAAATGGCGAGGTGGTCTGGCAGCGCGAGCTGAACGCCACCGCCATTTCCTCTCCCGTGGCCGTGTATGATAAGGACGGCAAGGGCTGGATCGTGCAGGCGGACCAGAGCGGACGGCTGTATCTGCTGGACGGCAAAACCGGCGCGGTGCGCAGCACCCTGGAGCTGGGCGGCGAAGTGCAGGCCAGCCCCGCGGTGTATAACGACATGCTGGTGATCGGCACATGCAGCAAGGACAATGCGTACATGTACGGCATTCGCATTCAATAAGTCAAAATCCTGAACGGAAGGCTTCGGCCTTCCGTCCTTTTTTTGTGGGAAATTATTTGCCAGATGCGGCAGGGTGTGATACAATAGGAGAAAATGAAGCGAATACCTTTGATGCGAAAGGAGTTTTTGTATGAATAAGCGTTATCTTGTGGCATTGGATCAGGGCACCACGTCCTCCCGGGCGGTGATCTTCACCACCGAGGGACATATGGTGGGGTCGGCGGCCCAGGAGTTCAAGCAGCATTATCCCAATCCCGGCTGGGTGGAGCATGATCCGGCGGACATCCTCTCCACCCAGATCGAATCCCTGCGGACGGCGGTGCGCAGCTCCGGCATCGATCCCCAGGAGATCGCCGCCATCGGCATCACCAACCAGCGGGAAACCACCCTTTTGTGGGAGCGGGACACGGGCAAATGGCTGTATAACGCCATCGTGTGGCAGTGCCGCCGCACGGCCAGCTATGTGGAAAAGCTGGTGAAGGACGGCTATGCGGAGATGATCCGCGAAAAGACCGGCCTGGTGCCGGATGCCTATTTCAGCGGCACCAAGCTGCAATGGCTGCTGGACGCCCTGAACGTGCGGGAGCGCGCCCGGAAGGGCGAATTGTGCTTTGGCACCATCGACTGCTTCCTGGCCTGGCATTTGGTGAAGGGGCATCCCCACGTCACCGACGCCACCAACGCGGGGCGTACGATGCTGTTTAACCTGCATACGCAGGATTGGGACGACGAGCTGCTTAAAATCATGGATATTCCCCGGGAGCTGCTGCCCCGGGTCATCGACAACGCCGAGGTCATCGGCATGCTGGACGAGAGCATCTTAGGGTGCGAGATCCCCGTGGCCGCCATGGCGGGCGATCAGCACGCGGCGCTGTTCGGCCAGGCCTGCTTTGAAAAGGGCATGGCCAAGAACACCTACGGCACGGGCTGCTTCATGCTGATGAACGCGGGCGACGAATTCCGCCTGTCGGAAAACGGACTGCTGACCACCATGGCCTGGCGTTTGAACGGCAAGCCCACCTACGCGCTGGAGGGCAGCGTGTTCATGGGCGGCGCCACGGTGCAATGGCTGCGGGACGAGATGGAGTTTGTCCGCAAAGCCAGCGAGAGCGAGGCCATCGCCACCTCCATTCCCGACAGCGACGGCGTGTATCTGGTGCCTGCCTTCACGGGCCTGGGCGCGCCCCATTGGAGCATGTACGCCCGGGGCACGCTGTTTGGCATGACCCGCGGCACCGGCCGGGCGCAGATCGTAAGGGCGGGCCTGGAGAGCATCGCCTATCAGAGCCGGGATCTGTTTGAGGCCATGGCTCAGGACATCGGCCAGAAGCCCGAAAACCTGCGGGTGGACGGCGGTGCCACGGCCAACAACTTCCTGATGCAGTTCCAGGCGGACATCGCGGGGGTATCCATCCAGCGCCCCGCGGTGCTGGAGACCACCGCCCTGGGCGCGGCCCTGCTGGCTGGCCTGGCTGTGGGCGTCTATGACAACCTGGCGCAGACCGCCAACGGCTGGCACGTGGAAAAGAAATTTGTGCCCGCCATGGACGGGGAAAAGCGGGAGCAGCTGCTCCATGGCTGGAAGCGGGCCGTGGACGCGGTGCTCTACTGGGCCAAGGATGAGTAAGCAAAATGTGCGCACAGCGTCTGTGATGGTGCAGACGCTGTGCGTCCCCTGTTATAACCGCTGCCGCTATTGCCTGCTGCGCTGGGATGGACGCTGCGTGGGCGCAGATTATGAACGAAGCCAGACATACGCGGGGCGGTTTTTTGACTGGATCAGAAAAGAAAGGCCGGAGATCCAATTCCATTTTTCCTTTGGGTACAGCATGGATCATCCCAGGCTGCCCGAGGCGCTGGGCTTTATGCGGCGCATCGGCTCCGTGTTTGCGGAGATGCTGCAAATGGACGGCGTTGGGTTCCGGGACGAAACGGCGCTGGCGGCGTGGCTGGGGGAGATTCGGCAGGCCGGGGTGAAGCACCTGAACTTTACCTTTTATGGGCCGGAGGCATATCATGACCGCTTCGCGGCGCGGCAGGGCGATTTTGCGTATATGGTGCGGATGATCGACTGCGCCTTGAAGATCGGCTTTGAGATCAGCGCACGCATCCCGCTGACCCACGAGAACGCGGGGAATGCCGCCGCTTTGGTCAGCCTGCTGCGGGAGCATGGCGTGGAAAATATTCGGTGTTTCATTCCCCATGCGGAGGGCCGGGGCATCAGCCTGGAGGCGGTGCGCTTTTCGCAAAGGGATTATGAAGGGCTGCCGGAGGAGGTGCGCGGGCTGATCAACGCCCGGGTCTATATGTCCGAAGCGGCGTGGCTGAAAAACGGTTTTGCGCCCATGGAGAAGCGGTTGCTGCTGCTGTCCCTGACGCCGGAGAACATCGGGCGGCTGGAAAAGCAGGATTTTGCGGAGACCATGGCGGAGATGGAGGCCCCGGACGAAGCCTATTATGGGGCGCTGCCGTCCATGGAGGAGCTGGCCGCCTTATATGGCGATCCGCAGAATACGCGCTGGTACAGCCAGCGGGATCTGCTGCATCATTATCAGCGGCGGTATATCGCGGAAAAAGGGCTGGCGCTCTACGATGTGACCGACGAAAGGCAGACCGGAAGCAGGAGATATTGAAAATATTGCGGGAAGCCCTTGACAACTGCGGATGGTCTTGGTATAATATCCATTGCATGAAGCAGGAGCCGCCCGCTCCTCACCCTGCGAATGTCGTTTCGCCCGGTGCAGGCATCCGATTTACAAGATACGTATGTCGGCGGGTGGTTTCATCCGTCGGCTTTTCTATTTTCAAGAAAAACCGGAACCATGATGGAGGTGCATCCACATAGCCGCTGAACTGATGATCAATGAGGAAATCCGGGACCGCGAGGTCCGGCTGATCGGCGCTGACGGCGCGCAGCTGGGCGTGCTGCCCATTGCCCGCGCCATGGAGCTGGCCGAGCAGGCTGAGCTTGACCTGGTCAAGATCGTGCCCAATGCCCAGCCCCCTGTGTGCAAGCTGATGGACTACGACAAGCATCGCTACGAGCAGTCCAAGCGCGAGCGCGAAATGCGCAAGAATCAGAAGACGATTTCCGTCAAGGAAGTGCAGCTTTCCGCCACCATTGAGGAAAACGACGTGCAGACCAAGGCCAAGAACGCCGTTAAATTCCTGCAGGGCGGCGACAAGGTGAAGGTCAGCATCCGCTTCCGCGGACGGCAGATCACGCACAGCGAAATCGGCCTGAAGGTTATGCAGGATTTCATCGAGCGCACCAAGGACGTGGCTGTGGTTGAAAAGCGCCCCGCGCTGGACGGCCGCCACATGATCATGATCCTGGGCCCCAAGGCGGATAAACCTGTGAAGGCCCCGAAAAACGCACCCCAGAATTCGGAAGGCTGAATCATTTCCGGAAGGAGGAAACCCCATGCCCAAGCAAAAGACCCATCGTGGTGCAGCCAAGCGTTTCTCTTTGACCAAGACCGGCAAGGTGAAGCACAAGAGCATGAACTGCAACCATATCCTCAACAAGAAGACCACCAAGCGCATCCGTCACATGCGTAAGGGCGGCGTGCTGCAGAACAAGGCCGAAGCGGCCACCATCCGCACGCTGATCCCGTACAAATAAGCCCATTTCCGGCAAGGAGGATTTACCATGGCACGTATCAAGAGGGCTGTTACCGCCCATAAAAAGCGCCGCAAGGTGTTTAAGCTGGCGAAGGGCTATTTTGGCGCGAAATCCAAGCAGTACCGTACCGCCAGCGAACAGGTGCGCCGTTCCCTGCGCTATGCCTACACTGGCCGTAAGCTGCGCAAGCGCGAGTTCCGCAGCCTGTGGATCACCCGCATCAACGCCGCCGCTCACCTGAACGGCATGAACTATTCCACCCTGATCAACGGCCTGAAGAAGAAGGGCGTTGAAGTCAACCGCAAGATGCTGGCCGACCTGGCCGTCAACGACGCGGAAGCCTTCGCCCAGCTGGCCGCGATGGCCAAGGAAGCCTAAGGCGCATGTATCACAAGCCCCGCAGAAGTTGACGGGGCTTGTTTTTTGTTTCCATTCGGCTGCCGCTGATTTAGAAACAGGCTCTAAGTGCCCGCACGGCGCAGGTCGCCGCTGCGGATTAAAGTCAAGGGGAGCGCCCCTTGACGATTCCCCCTGGCGGTCTTGTACATTGGAGAGGCCGGAAGCTGCCTGGCTTTCCGGAAAGAAAGGACAACCCTGTGACAAAAGCAAAAATTGACAAGCGTGAACTGTTCGCCTCGGCGCCTGTGGGCAAGGCGCTCTACACCATGGCGGTGCCCACCATCATCAGCCAATTGGTCAACCTGGTCTACAACATGGTGGACGCCTTTTTCATCGGCAGGACGGGCAACTCCTACATGATGGCGGCCACCTCGGTGACTTTGACCATGGTGATGATGAATGTGGCCCTGTCCAACCTCTTTGGGGTGGGCGGCGGCAGCCTGACGGCCCGGCTGCTGGGCGCGGGCAACGAAGGGGAGGCCAAGCGCGTCAGCGCCTTTTCCGTCTATGGCGCCATCGCCATGGCGGTGGCGTACTCCGCGCTGATCGGCATTTTTCTGGACCCGGTGCTGCGGTTCCTGGGGGCGTCGGACGCCACCATCGACTATGCCCGCAGCTACGCCCTGATCGTCATCGTCATCGGCAGCCTGCCCTCCATATTGTCCCTGGCCCTGGCGCACCTGCTGCGCAACGCGGGCTATTCCACCCAGGCCAGCATCGGCCTGAGCGGCGGCGGCATCCTGAACGTGGCGCTGGACCCGCTGTTCATGTTTGTGCTTCTGCCAAAGGGCCAGGAGGTGACGGGCGCGGCGCTGGCCACCACCCTGTCCAACGTCGTATCCTGCGCCTACCTGCTGTACGCCTACAAAAAGGCGGGCCGGGAAGCGCCCCTGAGCCTGCGGCCCGGCCATGCCCGGACGGTGAGCAAAACCAGCGTCAAGAGCGTGTTTTCCGTGGGCGTACCCTCGGCGCTGCTGACGGGCTTGTTTGACCTGGCCAACATCTGCGTGAACATCATCGCCGCGGCCCATAATGACCTGGTGCTGGCGGCCATGGGCATGGTGATGAAGGTGGAGCGCATCCCCAACGCCATCAACGTGGGTCTGAGCCAGGGCATGATGCCCATTGTGGCCTACAATTTTTCCGCCGGCAACCATGAGCGGATGAAAAAGGTGATCAATACCACCCGCACGGTGGGCCTGATCGTATCGGGCGTGAGCATCGTTTTCTTTGAGCTCTTTGCCGATCCGGCGACGAGGCTGTTCCTGAGCACCAAGGCGGGGGACGCGGAAACCGCGCTGATCACCGTGGGCTACGCGGCGCTGTTCCTGCGCATCCGGTGCCTGGCCTCCCCCGTGCAGATGACCAACTATCACGCCTCCTACTGCATGCAGGCCATGGGCAACGGCAAGGCCACGCTGCTGCACGCCTTTGTGCGGGAGCTGGTGTTCTACATCCCGCTGATGTTCCTGCTGGATAAGCTGTTTGGTGAGGTGGGGTTGGCCGCCGCGCTGCCGGTGGGCGAAGGCATGGGCGCGATGTTCGCCCTGTATCTGCTGCATCGGATCGTCAATCGAAAGCAAATCAAGGAGCTGTGAGGATGAAAAAGATCGTTGCTGTTTTGCTGTTGCTGATGCTGGTGACGGCGGCGCTTTGCGCCCAGGCGGAGGACGTGAAACGGGTGTACCGCGTGGGGGAAAAAGAGGATTTTGCCGAGGATGAAGCCACCTTTCAGCTGCGCGTGTGCCCGCTGCTGGGCGCGGACTGCATGATCTTGCGGTGCGGCGGGCTGAACATGCTGTGCGATATGGGCAAGGCCAGCGACTACCCCGTGATCAAGGAGCAGCTGGAGGCCCTGGGCATCAAGCGCATCGACTTGGCCTACAACACCCATCCCCATGACGACCATCTGGGCTCCATGATCCAGATTTTGCAGGATTATCCGGTGGACCTGTTTATGACGGTGTTCCCGCTGGACTATACCGGCCCGGACGTGATCCAGGTGAAGACGGTGAAGGCGTTGCAGGCGGCGGGAGTGCCGATACTGACCGTGCACGACGGGTACACTTTTCCCTTTGGGGGCGCGCAGATGGAAGTGATCTGCCAGACTAAGTACGCCAATCCCAACCCCATGAGCGCCATGCTGCGCATCAGGTATGGCGATTGCTCCGCGCTGCTGTGCGCCGATCTGATCGCCGCGGCCCAGCTCTACGTGGCCGAGACCCACGATCTGAAGGCGGACCTGTTCAAGTTTCCCCACCACGGGCTGAACAGCGTGTACAGGGAGTTTTTGGAGAATATCGATCCGGAATACAGCTTCTTTACCCACAGCTATTACAACACCCCCGAGGCTCGGGCGCAGCTGGAGAAATACGGCATTCCCCATGACTTTGCCACCTGGGGACCCATCCACCTGGAAACCAACGGGGAATACTGGCTGGTGGATCAGGAATTGAACGAGGCGGGCCAGCGGATGGCGGTGAAAACCGGGAGGATCACGGAATGAAAACGAGACGGATTTTGATGAGCGTGGCGGGCGTGCTGATCGGCGGCATGTTTGCCGGGCTGTTCCAGTTTATCGCCTTTGGCGTGGACCCCTTTCAGTGCTTCGTCAACGGCGCCCATGCCATGATTCCCATTTCCTTTGGCACGCTGTATGTGATACTCAACGCGCTGCTGCTGACCTTTGCCCTGGTCGCGGACCGGCACTACATCGGCCTGGCCACGCTGATCAACATGTTTTTGCTGGGGTATGTGGTGGAATTTACCTATAAAACCCTGTGCAGCCTGATCCCGGCCCCCGGTATGGCGCTGCGAATCATCCTGGTGCCCGTGGCCCTGCTGGGGCTCAGCGCTACCGGCAGCCTGTATATCACGGCGGATCTGGGCGTATCCACCTATGACGCCGTGGCACTGATCATCAGCGAGACCTGGCACAAGATGCGCTTTCGCTACTGCCGCATCCTGACGGATGTGATCTGTGTGGTGCTGGGCGGCGGGCTGTTCCTGCTGTCGGGCAAGAGCTTTCAGGAATTGACTGCCATCGCCGGCGTGGGCACCATATTGACGGCCTTCTGCATGGGCCCGGTGATCGAATGGTGCAACGAGCATATTTCCCGGCCGCTGCTGGGAAAGTAAAAGAGGCGGGAGCATAATAGCAGACATTTGAAGAGATCCTTCGACTGCGCTGCGCTCCGCTCAGAATGACATTGAAAAGGAAATTTTCCCTTGTTTGTCGGCTTTTTGCAACAAATTAAGCGATTTAACAAGAGAAAACACCTTATATTGTCATCCTGAGCGGAGCGTAAGCGAAGACGAAGGATCTTTTTTGTGTAATTAGAGCCTGTTTCTAAATTCAGAAAGATGCATTTTCGGCATATCAGCCTGCACTTCAGCGTTGCTTTTCCTCGATTTACCGACAGTAAATCATCGTCAAAGCGCCTTGAATTGCAGGCTGATACGCTCGAAACTGCACATTCCTCATTTTAGAAACAGACTCTATATCCTGTCTGCTTTCTTCAGAAAGCGCGTACCCGTTCCCTGTCAGTCACTAAGGATGAACTTAAAAGCCTGCAACACCTGCATGTAGTCGTCCGTCTCAAAGCCCACGGTGGTGTCGTCCACGGGATGGACGCCGGGATACTGGCAGGCGCTGAGGGCGGACTGGTGCTTTTTGTAGCAGATCTGCACGTCAAAGTGATCGGGCATGGGGTAGAGCATGGCGGAGCGGTCGGGCTTTCGCAGGGAGCGGGCCACGGCCTCGCGGATGCGCTTGACGGCCAGGTCGGGATGGATGGACAGCACGCCGTTGCCGCACCCTTCGTTGACGGGCACGGTTTCGATGTTGGGGTTGGCGGCTTTGGCGGCGTCGCAGATGCCCTTGTCGCCGGTGACGCAGAGGAGCGGCACCTTGTAATAGGCGGCCAGCAGGGCATTGATGGTCATTTCCGAAACGCGCTGGCCGTTGATGAGGACGTAGCAGTTGCCCAGGTTCATGGTGTGGGACAGGGGGCTGGTGGCCCAGCTGGCCCCGCTGTGATAGCCGGTGAACACGCAGCCGTCAAAGCTGCCGTCCAGGCACATCATCATGGAGCCGGGCAGGCCCGCCCAGCCGCGATGGAGGCGCACGCACTCCGGCAGGCCCCGGGGATTGATGTTGCGGGCGGAATCATGGGCGTCCTTGACCACGATGTCGTCGCAGCCCGCGTCCATGGCGCCCTGGCAGGCGGCGGCCACCTCTCGGGTCATCTGATCGGCAAAGTATTTCCAGTCGGGATGATTCTTTTCGGTCTCGTCCCAATGGGCGATGCCCGTGGTGCCTTCGATGTCGGCGGAAATGAAAATCTTCATGGGTGCTCCTTTCAGGGCGCTTTGTAACCCTCTTTGCTGCTCAGACCCAGCTGGCGGTTGAAGTTTTCCTTGTTCTTTTCCATGTAGATGTCGTACATCTCCTGGGGAGTCATGCCCGCCCGCAGGCACATGCTGACGAAGAAGTGCAGGATGTCCACCAGCTCCTCCTTGACGGCGTGGTCGTCCACGGGCTTGGGGTTCTTCCACCATTTGAAGTTGACTTCGTTGAGCAGCTCTGCCATTTCGCTGAGCATGGCCAGGGTTTGCTTCTGAATCCATTCGGTATCGCTGATACCCTCCAGGTGGCGGCGGGCGATGATGTCGTCGTTGAGGGCCTTTTGCATGCGAAAGATTTCATCCAGACGATCCTGCATAATTGCCTCCGTTTATTTCAAATATTTGGCGATCTTTTTGCCCACGTAGGCTTCGCTGCGCGGCCCGCGCAGGGTTTCCTCCGCCACGCGCTGGGCGTCGTCCCGGGTGACGGCCTCGATGCGGCGGATGGTCTCCTCGGTGCTGATGTAGCGGCCCAGCAGCGCCAGGTTGCTGCCCATGCCGTTCATGCGGTTGTAGGCGCTCTCCTGGCCCAGGATGAAGCCACCCTTGAGCTGAGCCTTGGCCATGCGGAACTCCTCGTCGGTGATGCCGTCATGCAGCAGTTTTTGAATTTCGTCGTCAATTTCGCTCACCACGGCGCGGACATTGCGGGGGGATACGGCGGCGTAGACGGTGAAATCGCCGCAGTGGGGATAGGCAGAGGGCGCGGAATAGACGCTGTACGCCATGGCGCTCTCCTCCCGGATGCGCTGGAAGAGGCGGCTGCTCATGCCGCCGCCCAGGACGCTGTTGAAAACGGCCATGGCATACACGTCGTCGCTGCCCAGCTCGCGGCCGCTGTAGCCCAGGCAGACGTGGGCCTGCTCGGTGTCCTTATCGGCGGTGAGGGTACGGGGAGCCTGGTTGACCAGGTTGACGGGATAAAGCTCTCCCGCGCTGCCTTGCCAGGCTCCAAAGTGCTTTTCCAGGATGTCCCGGAGCTGGCTGATTTCAAAATTGCCCGCCACCGCCACGCAGGCGTTCATGGGGCTGTAATGCCGGGCGCGATAGGCCAGAATGTCCTCCCGGGAGCAATTTTCGATGATCTCCCGGGGACCTAAAATGGTACGGCCCAGGGGCTGATCGCCAAACATGGCGGCGGCGATGAGGTCGTAGGCCACGTCCTCGGGGCTGTCGTCCGTCATGCTGATTTCCTCCAGCACCACGGAGCGCTCCTTGTTCATCTCTTTTTCGTCGTAGGCGGGATGGATGACGATGTCGGCCAGAATGTCGGCGGCCAAGTCCAGATCCTCGTCGATGACCTTGGCGTAATAGGTGGTGGAGAGCTTGCTGGTGGCGGCGTTGAGATAGCCGCCCACGGCGTCCATCTCCTGGGCGATCTGCCGGGCGCTGCGCCGGGCCGTACCCTTGAAGGCCAGATGCTCGATGAAGTGGGAAAGGCCGTTTTGCTGCGGATTTTCCAGGATGGAGCCCGCCCGCACCCATACGCCGATGGATACCGAGCGCAGGTGGGGAAGGGGCTCCGCGATGACCCGCAGGCCGTTTTGCAGGGTAAATTGCTGGACCATGTAAAGAATACCTCTTGAAACAGGATAAGGTTAGTATATCACGGATGGCAGGAAAAATGAATAGGTCAGCTCAGCATGACCTGGCCGCCGGTGACGGGGATGGCCTGGCCGGTTTCGTATTGCTGCTCCACGCAATAAAGCACGGCCCGGGCCACGTCTTCGGGCAGGCAGCCCCGGTTCATGGGCACCTTGGCCTCATAGGCGCGGCGGACGTCGGCCACCGTCTGCGCGCCGGGCACCTTGCCCGCGCGGAGATATTGGACGAAGAGCCCGTTTTCGGGGTCGGACCACAGAGGACCGTCCAGGTAGTTGCCGGGGCAGACGGCGTTGACCTTGATGCGGGCGGGGCAGAGCTCCAGGGCGAAGGATTGCACCAGGCCGATGCCCCCGAATTTGGAGCCCGCATAGGCGAAATTGCGATTGGAGCCCACCAGGCCGGACTTGGAATTGACGGCCACGATGTCCCCCGACCAGGCGGGATCGGCCTGATGCTGGGCCTGCATGACGGCGGAGGCGTACTTGGCGCACAGGAAAAAGGCGGTGTAATTGACGGCGGTGACGCGCTCAAAATCGGCGGCCTCCAGGGATTCCAGAGAGCCGGAGCGCACGATGCCGGCGTTGTTGACAAGCAGGTCGATGCCGCCGAAGACCTCCACCGCGCGGCCCACCATGGCGGCCACGTCGGCTTCCTGGGAGACGTCCGCATAGACGGCCAGGGCGCGGCCGCCCATTTTTTGCGCTTCCTGCTGGGCCAGGGGCAGATTGTAATCCGCCAGCACCACGGCGGCGCCCTCGTGATGGAGAAATTGCGCGATACCCAGGCCGAAGCCTTGGGCCGCGCCGGTGATCAGGGCCACCTTGCCCCGCATGCGGCCGGGGGCGGCGGGACGATCATGGATGCGCTGGGCGGCCAGGGTTTGCCAGGGG
>CACWUV010000064.1 GCA_902764185.1 uncultured Eubacteriales bacterium | reverse complement strand
AGATTGTCAAAAAAGCATCGCAGATTTCGCGCCCGCAGGCGCGAACCATTGAAATCCGAAAAAAGTGACGACATGCGCGTCACTATTTTCACTTCTCAGGCTACGAAGTGTGCGAATAGCGCGCCGGAGGCGTACTATTCGCGCGCGCAGTAGACTGCAATCCCATTGTCAAAAAACGGCATAGCCGTTTTTTGACAGGCTTAAGCCATATCATGGCGACAAAAAAAGGGGCGCGATGCGCCCCTTTCGTTGTGTGCTTTAGTGCTCAGCCGTTCTCGCGCATCTTAGCGAAGCAATCGCTGCAGTACACAGGACGGTCGGACTTGGGCTCGAAGGGCACCTTGGCCTCGCCGCCGCAGGAAGCGCAGACAGCGGTGAAATACTCACGGGGACCACGGGCGGCGTTCTTGCGAGCGTCACGGCAAGCCTTGCAGCGCTGGGGCTCGTTCTGGAAGCCGCGGGCAGCGTAGAACTCCTGCTCACCGGCGGTGAAAACGAACTCGTTGCCGCACTCTTTGCATACTAAAGTCTTGTCTTCAAACATTGTTTTTACCCTCTCTTTGAGAAATATATTGCGCTCAGCCTCTGCTGATTTCGCCACTGGATAACTGCCGCTCCACTTTGCGGCGGATGCGCTGCACGGCATTGTCCACCGCCTTTGGCGGCCTGCCCACAGTCTCTGCGATTTCACGGCACGTAAGGCCGTCTAAATAGTACCCTAAAACCTCTGTTTCAAACGCAGACAACTGCCGACGAACATCCGTCAAGAGAAGCTGAGCTTTTTCTCTGTCAATCAGCAGGACCTCCGGGTCGGGCTGGGCAAAGAACGAATTGACTTCCAAAAAAGAGGGGTTCAAAGGGATGGCTTGGTTCAACGGGGAATTCTTGCCGGAGGCCGCCGCCTTCAAAACGGTGTAAATCCTGTTCCGAATGCAGGTCTCGGCAAAGGTGTGAAAGGAGGCGTCCCGGCCCGGGTCATACTCACGCATGGCCTTTACCAGGGCAAACATGCCTTCCTGCAGAAGATCCTCACTGTCGCCCCCCGCCAGGAAGAACGGGCGGGCCACGCTGCGCACCAAACGGTGATACCGCAGCGCCAGAATCTCCTCCGCCTGGGTGCTGCCCTCCCCGGCAGCCTGGCAAAGCTGCTCGTCGGACAACGCCCGTAAAGCGGGTAAAATTACCCTATCATCCTTATCATACATGATTATACCTTTGTCCAAATTCATTTGTCAAGTGAATCGGGAAAATTTGTAAATAAATTCCCGACAAAATCGGTATAAATTCTCGCCAGACGGCTTACAGCGTCAGTTGCTCCTGCCCATCGAAATCCAAATGGAGGTGTTCGTAGGCTTTTCGGGTGACGCAGCGGCCCCGTGGCGTGCGGGTCAGGAAGCCCAGCTGCATGAGGTACGGCTCGTATACGTCTTCCAATGTCACCGACTCCTCCCCTATGGTGGCCGCCAGCGTCTCCAAGCCCACCGGGCCGCCGCCGTAGTTGTCGATGATGGCCCGCAGCATGCGGCGGTCAATCTGGTCCAGGCCCAGGTCGTCCACCTCCAGGGCCAGCAGCGCCTGATCCGCCACCTGCCGGGTGATGATGCCGTCGGCCTTCACCTGGGCGAAGTCACGGACGCGGCGCAGCATGCGGTTGGCGATACGGGGCGTACCACGGGAGCGGCGGGCGATCTCCATGGCGCCGCTGTCCTCAATAGGTACGTTTAAAATGCCGGCGCTGCGGGTAACGATTTTCTTCAATTCCTCCGGGGTGTACAGCTCCAGCCGCAGCGTCACACCGAAGCGGTCACGCAGGGGTGCAGACAGAGAGCCGGCCCGGGTGGTGGCGCCAATTAGTGTGAATTTGGGCAAATCCAGACGGATGGAATTGGCGCTGGGGCCCTTGCCGATGATAATATCAATGACGTAATCCTCCATGGCGGGATACAAAATCTCCTCCACAGAGCGGTTCAGCCGGTGAATTTCGTCCACAAACAGGATGTCGTTTTCGCTTAAATTGGTCAGCAGCGCCGCCAGGTCGCCGGGTTTTTCAATGGCGGGGCCGGAGGTGATGCGGATGTTGACCCCCATCTCCTGGGCGATGATGCCGGCCAGGGTGGTTTTGCCCAGTCCCGGAGGGCCGTGGAGCAGCACGTGATCCAGCGACTCCGTCCGCCGCCGCGCCGCCTCGATGAACACCGCCAGATTATTTTTGGCCTTTTCCTGGCCGATGTATTCCTGCAGTGTGTGGGGTCGTAGCGAGACCTCCTGGGCATCCTCCTGCAAGAAGGACTTGGTGACGATGGGCTCCTCGTAAATGTCCGCGCCGAAATCAATGCTCAATGAGATCCCTCCTTACCGAATCATCTGCTTAAGCGCCTGCCGGATGATATCCTCCAAAGACAGATGTTCCACGTCCACGTTTTTCAGCGCCGTGTTGACTTCCTGGGCGCCGTAGCCCAGCACCGCCAGGGCCGCGGCGGCCTCCTTCAGCTTGCCGTTATTTCCGGCAGGCATGGCCGCCGCACCGCTGCCATCGGGCACGAAGGTGCCGATTTCCTGGTCCTTGCTCAGCTTGTCCTTCAGCTCCAGAATGATGCGCTGGGCAATCTTCTTGCCGATGCCGGGGGCGGCGGTCAGTGTCTTTTCGTCCCCCATCACCACGCACATGGCCAGCTGATCCGGCGTGGTGCTGGACAGGATGGACAGCGCCGCCTTGGGGCCCACGCCGTTGACGCCCAGCAGCAGCTTGAAGCTGCGCAGCTCCGCCTGGCTGGTAAAGCCGTAGAGGTCCATGCCGTCCTCCTTCACGTTGAGGTAGGTAAACAGCTTGGCCTGGCTCCCCTTTTTCATGTGGGCCAGGGAATAATTGGTGGTATAGCAGGCAAAGCCCACGCCGCCGCAATCGATAACGGCCAGACCCGCCTCCATTTCGGCCACGGTGCCACTGACATAGTAGAACATCAAATCGTCTCCTTCACGTTGGGGTCTTTCCGCCGCAGCAGACTGGTGGCGCTGCGGGCGTGGCACAGGGCGATGGCCAGAGCGTCCGCTGCGTCGTCGGGCTTGGGCACGGCTTTCAGCTTCAAAATCCGCTTCACCATGTCCATCACCTGCCGCTTCTCCGCCAGGCCGTAGCCCACCACCGCCTGCTTCACCTGCATGGGGGTGTACTCGTAAATGGGCACCCCCAGCTTTTCGGCGGTGTAGAGGATAATGCCGCGGCCGTGGGCCACCGCAATGCCGGTGGTAATATTTTTGCTGAAAAACAGTTCTTCAATGGCGATTTCATCGGGCCGGAACTGCAAAATCAGCTGCTCTAAATCCGTTTGAATCTGCACAAGGCGAGTAGCCAGCGGCAGCCCGGCCTCGGTGTTGATGGCGCCGTATTGCACCATGGTTTGCTTCCCCTTGTCACAGTCCAGCACGCCAAAGCCCACAATGGCGATGCCGGGGTCGATGCCCAATATGCGCAACACGCTCCACCTCACAATCATTGTTATTATATCAAATATATGTTCGATTGGCAATAAGAAAAAGACCACCAATCCGGTGGTCTTTTCGATTCCGTTATGCACGGGGGTGGGCCTTGCGGTACACATCTTTCAGCCCCTTGTTGATGATATGGGTATACATCTGGGTGGAGGAGATATCAGCGTGGCCCAGCATCTCCTGGATGGACTTCAAATCCGCGCCGTTTTCCAAAAGATGCACGGCAAAGCTGTGGCGCAGCATGTGGGGCGTGATGTCCTTGTCGATCTCCGCCTTGGCCTGGTAATACTTGATGATTTTCCAGAAGCCCTGGCGGCTCATGCGCTCGCCGTCCATGTTGACGAACAGGGCCCTTTCGCTCTCATCAGCAATCAGCCGGGGGCGAATGCTCTCCATATAGTCCCGCAGCGCCTTGACGGCGGTGGCATACAGCGGGATGATGCGCTCCTTGCCCCGGTTGACGCAGCGGATGAACTCCAATGTCAGATTCACGTCGTCCACGTCAAGGCCAATCAGCTCCGACACCCGGATGCCTGTGGCGTACAGCAGCTCCAGCATGGCGTGGTCACGGAAGCCCTTTTCATCTACGCACTTGGGCTGGTCCAGAAACAGCTCCACTTCCTTGCTGGTGAGGATCTCCGGATATTTGCGCTCCACCTTTACGGAGGACACCGCCTTGGCGGGGTTGGATTTCATGTGTCCGTCGCTGACCATAAAGCCGAAAAAGCATTTCAGCGTGGCAGTGCAGCGGGTGATGGTGGCAGGGGATTTCCCCTCCTGCCGCAGATGCTGCAAGTACTCCTCCACCCGGGTCCGATCCACCTTGCGAAGCGTGGATACGCCGCTGCGCAGCAGCCAGGTCTGGAACTGCTGCATATCACGAAGATAGGAGCTGAGCGTATTGACCGAGGAGTGCTTTTCATTGACCAGGTACTCCCGGAATTCCGCCACGTAATCCGCAGCCATCACGCTCATCTCCCTTCGTAAAAAACTACCCCGCCAATGCAAGAGTCATCAGCCTCGGGGCAAGGCTGCACTCCAAAATGACACCCAAAGTCAGGGCGGCAAAACAAATCAAAATACCGCGCAAATCGCGGCCCGACAGCGCCGCCAGGCCTTTGCGCTCATAGGCAAGGCGCCAGGCCGTACCGCCTGTAAACAACATGCAGGGCAGCAGCACCGCGCCGCGCACGCCGAAGGCCGCCAACGCCATCAGCACGCCGGGCTTGCCCATAGCGGCAGAAAAAGAAACCGCGGCGTAGGAAAGGCTCATGCCCTCCCATGCCGCCAGCAGCGGAACAGCTACAAAGCCCAGGCCGCAGAAGCTGACCGCCAGCATCAGCAGCGGCACGCGGCAGAACGCCAGCGCCGTGCCCAGGCCGCCGCAAGCGCGGGAATTGTCGGGGAGGCCACAGTAGGCGGTGACATAGGCTTGCAGCGCATCCAGCGCGTCCCGGCTGCACCGGGACGCCAGAAACGCGCCCAGCAGAATGCCGCCCAGTGTGGAAATGCCCAGCAACCACACCCGCCGCCCACCGGACGACAGCTTCACGGTACCCTTGGATAATGCGCCCAGTTTCATAGCCTGTACCTCACCTCATCACACTGTATGAGGCGCCGACAGGATTTAGACGCAAATCCGAACAAGTAGACTATAGGCCAAATTTCATGGTTTCGCAAGGCTTTTGGCGCAAAAATAATATTTTTGGCAATTATGCTAAAATGTTATGTAAACTACATTATGTTAACCTTGTAAATGGAGGGCCTATTCCTCCCTTCCACGACCGAAATATGGACGCAATTTAAAAATACATCACTACATCTTGTTTTTGAGAAAAATAGAAAGCGATGGAGCGCATTCCACCGCTTTTGTCAAGTGCCTATTTCCCGGAAACCCCTTTTTTGTTATTTTTCACCATGCTGATTTATGTTACCGAATGTCTACGGGTTGCTCTCTTCCCTGCCGCGATTCCTTTTTTCCGCCGCCTTTTACCCTTGGGGGCAATCAGCGCCGCCACAACGGCTCCCGCCAGCATGGATACGGTTAAGTAGATGCCGTCGGGCACAAAGGAGATGGCCTCGCCGCCGGACAAGGCCGCCAGCCAGATGACGGCATAGAGCACCGCCCACACCCAGATACACCGCAGGAGCCTGCTCTCCTTCCCCGCCGAAGCCACCGCGCCGCCTGCACAGCAACTGATAAAATAGCATGCACACAGCGCCCCCGTCAGCGACTGCTGCCCTATCACCTCGCTGCCCAGCAGCGTGGCCAGCAGCGCGAAGGACAGCGGAATTGCCGCCGCTCCCACGCCGATACCCAGCCATAGCTGTTTGTCCGCCAGTTGTTTCATAGAATAAACCTCCCCCGAAGATGCTCATTGCAAGCATATTCGGGGGAGGTCTGATTATGCGTCAAATCGATTACTCGGCGGCGCTGTCGTCCTTCACATCGGCGGCCTCGATCTTCTCGGCCACGGTGTCCTCGGCGCTCTTCTTGGCCTTGCGGGCGGGGCGCTGCTGGGCGGCAGCCTGCTCGTCCAGGGTGCCCACCTGGCCCACAGCGGACTTGACGAACTCCACGCGGACGCGGTCCTCGCTGGTCTCGATGACCACGGTGCGGTCGGTGACAGCCACCACGCGGCCGTACACGCCGCCGATGGTGGTGATATAATCGCCCTTCTTCAGGGAGCTGCGCATGGACTCAGCTTCTTTCTTCCGCTTGTTCTCGGGACGGATCAGCAGGAAGTAGAACACCACCACCATGATGATGATCATCAGCAGAGAAGAGCTGAGACCGCCGCCGGTGGCACCGGTAGCAGCAGATTCCGCGTATGCGGTATTGATCAGATGGAACATAACTTCGTCTCCTTTAATCACAAAGTAGATTCATTATACAAAACTACGCCGATTTTGGCAAGAGCTTTCCGCGATGTGTGTCAAAAATTTACACCTTCTCGCCCAGCTTAGCGCTGTACTCCTGCCGGAACCGATCGAAGCAATCCTCGTCAAGGGCGTCCCGGATTCTCTGTGTGAGCTGGTTATAGAAGTACAGGTTGTGCATCACCGCCAGGCGCATGCCCAGCATCTCCTCCGCCGCGAAAAGGTGGCGCACATAGGCACGGGAGAAATTGCGGCACACGGGGCAGTCGCACTTGGGGTCGATGGGGCCCTCGTCCAGCTTGTATTTGGCATTCTTGATGTTCAGCGTACCGTCCCAGGTAAAGAGCTTGCCGTGGCGGGCATTGCGGGCCGGCATCACACAGTCGAAGAAATCCACGCCACGGGCCACGCCCTCAATGATGTTGCTGGGGGTGCCCACGCCCATGAGATACCGGGGCTTGTCCGCCGGCATATAGGGCTCCACGGCGTCGATGATGTCATACATGGTCTCCGTAGGCTCCCCCACCGCCAGGCCGCCGATGGCGTAGCCGTCACAGTCGATTTTGGCGATCTGCTGCATATGCCAGATGCGCAGATCCGGGAACGTGGCCCCCTGGTTGATGCCGAACAGCATCTGTCGGGGGTTCACCGTGTCCGGCAGGGCGTTGAGTCGGTCATGCTCCACCTTGCACCGCTCCAGCCACCGCAGCGTCCGTTCACAGGACGCCTTGGCATACTCGTAGGTGGCGGGGTTCTCAACGCACTCGTCAAAGGCCATGGCGATGTCGCTGCCCAGGTTGGACTGGATCTGCATGCTCTCCTCCGGGCCCATGAAAATCCGATGTCCGTCCAGATGGGAGGCGAAGGTGACGCCCTCCTCCTTGATTTTCCGCAGGCCCGCCAGAGAAAACACCTGGAAGCCGCCGCTGTCGGTGAGAATGGGGCCGTCCCAGCGCATGAACTTGTGGAGCCCGCCCATCTGACGCACCACGTCGTCGCCGGGCCGCAGATGGAGGTGATAGGTGTTGGATAGCTCAATCTGGGTCTTCAGCTCGTCTCGCAAATCCAGCGCGCTGACGCCGCCCTTGATGGCGGCCTGGGTGCCCACGTTCATAAAAACCGGTGTCTGCACCACGCCGCCGTGGGCGCACTGGAACTGCCCGCGCCGGGCCTTGCCCTGTTTTTTCAGTACCTTAAACATAATAGCGTCCTCCCTGTCAGAGAATCAGCATGGCGTCGCCGAAGGAGAAAAAGCGATACCGCTCCCGCACCGCCTCCTCATAGGCCGCCAGCACCTGCTCCCGGCCCGCCAGCGCCGACACCAGCATGATCAGCGTGGATTCCGGCAGGTGGAAGTTGGTGATCAGGCCGTCCAGCACCTTGAAGCGGTAGCCTGGGTAGATGAAAATATTGGTCCACCCGGCGCTGGGGACCACGGTACCGTCCTCCTGCGCCCAACTCTCCAGTGTGCGGCAGGAGGTGGTGCCCACGCAGATGACCCGCCCGCCGTTTGCCTTGGTGCGGTTGATGAGGTCGGCGGTTTCGGGCGGAATGGTGCAATATTCGCTGTGCATCTCGTGGTCGGTAATCTCGTCCTCCTTCACCGGGCGGAAGGTGCCCAGGCCCACGTGCAGCGTCACATAGCCCACGCCCACGCCCGTATTCTGCACCTTTTGCAGCAGTTCGCGGGTGAAGTGGAGCCCCGCCGTAGGGGCCGCCGCCGAGCCGATGACACGGGAATACACGGTCTGATACCGCTCTCTATCCTGTAATTCCGCCTTGATGTAGGGCGGCAGGGGCATTTTGCCCAAACGGTCCAGCACTTCCAGGAAGATGCCCTCGTAGTCAAAACGCACCAGGCGGTTGCCGTCGGGCAGTACCTCCGTCACCTCGGCTGTCAGCTCGCCGTCGCCGAAAGACAGCTTGGCCCCGGCGCGAAGATGCTTGCCGGGCCGCACCAGGCACTCCCAGGTCTTGTCCCCCTTATCGATGAGCAGCAGCACCTCGCAGGCGCCGCCGCCGGGCAGACGCTGGCCCAGCAGCCGGGCGGGCAACACCCGGGAGTCGTTCAAAATCAGGCAGTCGCCGGGGCGCAGGTAGTCGGGCAGGTCAAAAAAGTGGCGGTGCTGCCGCTCCCCCGTATCCTTGTCCAGCACCAGCAGCCGGGAATCGTCTCGCTTCTCGATGGGCGTCTGGGCAATCAGCTCCTCCGGCAGGTCGAAATAGAAATCATGGGTTTTCATCGTTATCGCTCGTTTCTTTCAAATGTCGCTTCATTATATAATATTGTATCCCAGGATTCAACCTTTTTACGTCAGAACAGCGCCGCCCATCGGGCGGCGCTGAACCTTTCAAAAGAGACTTTTCCGAGATGGCCGAATCACACCAAAACAGCCTTGTGGAATACCTTTTTGCCCTTCTTGATTACAACACCCTCGCCGGTGAAATTCTCGCAGCCGAATGTGGCGTCGATGGCGTCCACCTTCTTGTCCGCCACGGTGACGCCGCCCTGCTGCACCAGGCGGCGGGCTTCGCCCTTGGAGGCGGCCAGGCCGCACTTCACCAGCAGCGTCAGCACGTCGATGGCGCCGCCGCCGAAGTCATCGTTGGTAAGCTCGGTGGTGGGCATATCAGCAGTATTGCCGCCGCCGGCAAACAGGGCCTTGGCGGCAGCCTCGGCCTTCCGGGCCTCCTCCTCGCCGTGGACCATCTTGGTCAGCTCGAAGGCCAGAATGGCCTTGGCCTCGTTAAGCTGGGCGCCCTCCCAGGCATCCATCTTGTCAATCTCCTCCAGAGGCAGGAAGGTCAGCATGCGGATGCACTTCATCACGTCGGCATCGTCCACGTTCCGCCAGTACTGGTAGAACTGGAAGGGGCTGGTCTTGTTGGCGTCCAGCCACACGGCGTTGCCGGCGGTCTTGCCCATCTTCTTGCCCTGGGAGTCGGTGAGCAGGGTGATGGTCATGGCGTGGGCGTCCTTGCCCAGCTTGCGGCGAATCAGCTCCGTGCCGCCCAGCATGTTGCTCCACTGGTCGTCGCCGCCGAACTGCATATTGCAGTTGTAGTGCTGGAACAGATAGTAGAAGTCGTAGGACTGCATGATCATGTAGTTGAACTCCAGGAAGCTGAGGCCCTTCTCCATACGCTGCTTGTAGCACTCGGCCCGCAGCATATTGTTGACGGAGAAGCAGGCGCCCACCTCACGCAGCAGGTCCACGTAGTTCAGCTTCAGCAGCCAGTCGGCGTTGTTGATCATCTGGGCCTTGTCGGGGCCAAACTCAATAAACCGCTCCATCTGCCGCTTGAAGCATTCGGCGTTGTGCTCGATGTCCTCTTTCGTCAGCATCTTACGCATGTCGGTGCGGCCGGAGGGGTCGCCGATCATGGTGGTGCCGCCGCCGATGAGGGCGATGGGCTTGTTGCCCGCCATCTGCAGGCGCTTCATCAGCGTCAAGGCCATGAAATGGCCCGCCGTCAGGCTGTCGGCGGTGCAGTCAAAGCCGATGTAGAAGGTGGCTTTGCCGTTGTTCACCATTTCCCGGATTTCCTCTTCGTTGGTGACCTGGGCCAGCAGGCCACGCTCTTTCAGTTCTTCATAGATTCCCATTTGCAAAATACTCCTTTTCCGATTCTTTCGGGAGGCAGCAAAAAACGCCCCCCGTCGCAGTTACGACAGAGGGCGACAAAGCCGCGGTACCACCTCTATTCGCCGCACTCTCGCGAAATGCGGCCTTGGCGGGTTTCGGAAAACCCTGCGCGATAACGGGCGCACCCGACACACCCCTACTGGCAAAGCGTTCAGGGGGCTGCTCCGGGATGTATTCCGCAGCCCTCTCCTCTGCCCCTTACACCGACCGGGGCCTCTCTTGGCAGGAGACATGGCGCGTACTTGTTCCCATCATCACAGTGGCAAGTATCCATATCATGCGTATTATAGGCATATTTGGGCCGTTTGTCAAGGTTTCGGCTATAAACTCCGCTTAAACTGCTCCGCCTGGGTCAACAGCTCCTCTGCGCTGCGCAGCATGGTTTCCGACACCTGGGCGCCCCCGGTGAGGCGGGCCAGTTCCTGGCAGCGGTGCTGCCGGTCCAGCCGAAGCACGGAGGTGAGGGTGCGTCCTCCCTGCTCCCCCTTCTCCACAGAGAAATGGGCGTCCGCCATAGCGGCCAACTGGGGCAGATGGGTGACGCAAAGCACCTGCTTGCGGCGGGCAATCTTGGCCATTTTCTCCGCCACCTTCTGGGCGGCACGACCGGACACACCGGTGTCCACCTCGTCGAAAACCAGCGTGTTCACGTGATCCTGCTCGCTGAGCACGTTCTTCATGGCCAGCATAATGCGGGCCAGCTCGCCGCCCGAGGCAATTTTGTGGATGGGCTTCAGCCCCTCGCCCACGTTGGCGGACATGAGGAACTGCACGGCGTCGCAGCCGTCGGCGGAGAGCTCCTTTTCCCGGAACTCCACGCAGAATTGAATCTTCGCCATGTCCAGCTGCCGCAGCTCGTCGGTGACCATCTGCTCCAACCGCTGCGCCGCCTCCCGGCGCACATCGCCCAGCGCCTGGGCCGCCTGTCTGGCCGCCGCCTCCGCCTTACCCAGTTCCTTTTCCAGCCGGGCCAGGGTGTCGCCGGCGTACACGATGGCGTCCAATTCCTGGCGGCACTTGTCCAGATACGCCAGCATGTCCTCCTCGGAGCCGCCGTATTTCTTTTTCAGCCGATACAGCTTATCCAGCCGACTTTCAATCTCGTCCAGCTCGCCGGGCGAGAATGAGAGGGCGTCTTTTTGATCCCGCAGCGTGTCGGCGATGTCGTACAGTTCACTGTGCACCGCTTCCAGCCGCTCGTAGAGACTGCTAAAGGTATCGTCCAGGTTGCGAATGCCGGCAAGGGCGCTCTGGGCCTGCTTCACCAGCGTCACCGCGCCGTTGCTGCTGTCGTCGCCATTGAGGCAAAAGTCCCCCTCGGAGAGAGCGCCCATCAGCTTTTCGCCGTTGCGCAGCAGCGTGCGGCGGGAGGACAGCTCATCCTCCTCCCCCACCCGGATATTGGCCTTTTCCAGCTCTTCAATCTGATATTGCACCGTGTCCACACGCCGCATTTTCTCCGCCTCGTCCATTTTCAAAGAGGCGATTTTTCGCTGAATCTCTGTAAAGTGGTTATACTTTTCAGTGTACTCTGCAAGCTGCTTTTCGTCTTTTGCAAACCGGTCAAGATACAGCAGATGCTGCGTCTCGTCCAGCAGCTGCTGGCCGTCATGCTGGCCGTGGATATTCAACAGCCGCTGCCCCAGGGTTTTCAGCTGCGACACCGTCAGCGGCCGTCCGCCCACACGGCAAACGTTCTTACCGTCGGCATAGATCTCCCGCTGCAGCATCAGATTGCCGTCCTCGTCAGGGCCAAAGCCCAGGTCGCTGCACAGCGATTCCTCCACGCCGGAGAACCATGCGCTGACGTAAGCCTTGTCCGCCCCGGTGCGAATCAGCTCCCGGCTG
>CACWUV010000063.1 GCA_902764185.1 uncultured Eubacteriales bacterium | reverse complement strand
TTTCCCTTTCATCAAAATCCTCCTTTTTCTTCTTCCCGCTCTTGTGCTACGCGGTGAAGGTATTGTTTTTGATCCTCCAGCATACCGTCCAGCCTGCGTACGATCCACAGGATCAGGGCGGTAAAGAGCCATGATATGATATCCGTGGTATAAAACCCGGCCGCCGCGGCAAGGGACGCGCCGCACGCCAGCGACAGGGCCGCGCGGCCCGTCTCCATCAGCAGGAGCACCAGAAGGCCGTAGACCACGGTTTTGAAGGAATCACGGCGGATGGCCTCCGCGCCGCGCTTCTTTACGTAGATCAGCGCCAGCATGGCCAGCAGATTGCCGCCGCAATAGATGAGATATTGCCGGGGAGCCGCCCCGGATGCCAGGCAAAAAACGATGCCGCCCAGCGCCGCGTGCAGGACCGCCCAGGGCCCTCAGCGGATCATGACGATGGCCGTCACGGCGGCCACCACGGAAACGGTGTAAGGCTCGCTCGGGAACCAGCGGGTGGCAGCCAGCACGATGACAGCCTCGGATACTGTCATCATCAGCGCAAAAAAGAACAGGTCCATGGAGCGATACTGCCCCACTGTCAGCGTTTTTTTCACGCCAACACCTCCCGGGCACACGATGGCCCAAACGTCCTCAAACTTACCAATATTATAAAATCAATCCTGCAATATCGTACATAGCCAAAACAAATCGACTTATGGACAAAATAGACTTTTTATTTGAAATATTTTTGTAACAAGCAACGGTATTTGGCCGAAAAACATAGATTTTTCAGCCAAATACCGTTTATTTCTTCATATGGAAAAATGTGAATCAATCCAACTCGATGACCCCGGGATAATAGGCCATGACCTCAGACGCCTCGTTGATGGCCGCCGTGGCCACGGAATCCGGGATTTCATAGGCCTGGCCCTCCACCGACAGGCGCACCTCCTTGACACCCGGAAATTGCAGCGCCGTATAGCGGATGGCCTTGAGCATCTGTCCCCGGTCCACGTCCGATTCGTCCATAAACTCCTTGGTCATGTCGATACTCACCACGCCGTTTTTCATGGTGACGCCGCGGATGCCGCAGCCCTCCGGCACCGCCCGCTCCAGGCCGCTGTCCGATTTGGGACCCCGGCACAATTCGATCATGGCGGTGACGGGATCAGCGTCGGAATAGACCACCCGGGTCACCGGCACCAGCATGCGGCCCGACGCCGACGGGAAATACAGCCGCACCAGGTCGGCGCTGGCGTCGGCGGGATCAAAGGTGGCCACCGATTCCAGGTTCAGATCCTTGGCGGTGAACACGCCGGACACGTCGGTGCCATGGGTCAGCCGGGACCGGGATTGGCCGTCAAACAGAAAGGAGACCTCCTTGACGGTGGGGAACTCCGCCAGCGTCTGGGTCACGGCTCCCACCATCAGGCTTTCCGCCTCCGCGCTGCCGCAGGTCAAGGCTTCCTTGCCCAGATCGATACGGGCGCGGCCATCCTCGATATCCAGATCGAAGGTGGTGCCCTCGGGCACGCAGGGACGCAAGCCCATGCGGGCGGCGGAGACGTCGTTCTCCGGGCTTTGCACCAGCAGGCGCAGCGCAGCCTTGGCGATGCCGTCGGTCTTTTCCACCCGGGCGGTGACAGGCACCAGATAGCCTTCGCCATCCTGATAATATACGGTCACGGGCTGCATTTCCGCCGGCGGCAGGGTGGGCTGGGCCACCGTGGCCGCGCCCTGCTCCCACAGCGCCTCCTCCTGGCGGATCACCGCGCCCTCGTTGCCCCGCAGCGCCAGCGCCACCACCAGAGCAGCGGAGGCCATCACCAGCAGCCGTTCCACATCCACGCGTTTGATTTTCAGCTTCAATTTCACCTGTTTCACCCCTTGCATATTGCTGTAAGACATTGTATGCGGGCAAATTTTGTGCTATGATTGCAGTGGGTGATGAATGATGCCATTGGATGGACTGACGCTGGGTTTCATGGCGCGGGAACTGAACGGCGCTCTTGCGGGAGCGCGGATCGAGCGCGTGAACCAGCCCGAAAAAGACATGCTGCTGCTGCTCCTTCGCAACAGCGGCAAAAACTACAAGCTGCTCCTTTCCGCCAGCCCCAGCTTTGCCCGGGCGCATCTGACGGAGGCCTCCTTTGTGAATCCGCTGAACGCCCCCATGTTCTGCATGCTGATGCGCAAGCACCTGACGGGCGGCCGGCTGAACGCGGTGCGGCAATTGAACGGCGACCGCGTGCTGCTGCTGGACATCGAAGCCCAGGACGAGCTGGGCGTGATGCATCCATATCAAATGTACCTGGAGGCCATGGGCCGCCACAGCAACCTGACGCTGGTGCGGGACGGGCGCATCATCGACGCCATCCGCCATGTGACCGAGGATATGAGCCGGGTGCGTCAGGCGCTGCCGGGGTTGGAATTCATATTGCCGCCCGCTCAGGACAAGATCGCGCCGGAGGACGCCACGGCGGAAAGCCTGTACGCCAAGCTGAACGGCGGCGCGGGACGGCTGGATAAGCTGCTGTCGGGGAGCATATCCGGCCTGTCGGCCATCGCCGCCAAGGAACTGTGCCTGCGCATGACGGGCGGCGAAACCACCGAGGTGGACAGCGCCCATCTGCCGGAGCTGTGCGAAAAGCTGGCCGCCTATCTGCAAAAGCTGCCGGAGATGGCTCCGCCCATGCTGCTGCGGGGTGAAGACGGCATTCCGGCGGACGTGTTTCCTTATTTATATCTTTCCTATCCCCCGGACCGCCAGCAGTCCATGCCCACCCTGTCCGCCGCGCTGGACGCCTTTTATGACGGGCGGGATCGTCGGGACCGCATGCAGCAGCGCTCCGCCAGCCTGCGCAAGCTCCTCAAGACCCACATCGAGCGCAACGAAAAAAAGCTGGCTTTGCAATTGGAAGAACTGCGCAACGCCGAGCGCAGCGAGGAATACCGGGTGATGGGCGAACTGCTCAACGCCAACCTGTATCAGATTCCCCGGGGCGCGGATACCGTGACGCTGGACAACTATTATGACGGCCAGCCCCTGCGCATCCCCCTGGACGTGCGCTTCTCCCCCGCCCAGAACGCCCAGCGCTATTTCAAGCGCTATCAGAAGGCCCGGGCCGCCGCGCGGCTGGCGGGCGAGCAGAAGGAAAAGACCCTGCGGGAATTGAGCGTATTGGAGGAAGCGCTCTGCGATCTGGACAGCTGCGAGACGGAAGAGGATCTGGCCGACATCCGCCGGGTGCTGCGAGAGGAAGGGCTCATGAAGCCCACCGCCTCCGAGCGCAAAAAGCAGCCCAAGAATTCGCGCAATTCCAGCCCCATGCGCTTTGCCGCGCCCGACGGCACGCCCATCTCCGTGGGCAAGAACGCCTTGCAGAACGAGCGGCTCACCCTGAGCGCCCACGGCGACGATGTGTGGCTCCACGCCAAGGACATGCCCGGCTCTCACGTGATCATCCACACCGACTGCGCCTTGAAGCTGGCGTCCTGGTACAGCAAAGGCAAGGGCGCGTCGGTGCCGGTGGACGTCACATTGCGCCGGTTTGTCAAAAAGCCCTCCGGCACCCCCGCGGGCTTCGTCACCTTTACCCACCAGAAGAACTACATCATCACCGTGACCGAGGGAGAGATTCTGCAAATACAATCGATCAAATAACGAAAGGACGGTGCTTATGCGAACAGAGGATTTTCTGCGGGAGGCGGCGGCGCTGCCGGGCTTGTCTGGCAATGAGCAGGCGGTGGCGAAGTACATTGCGGACGCCTTTCGCCCCTTCTGCGACGAGGTGCGCATCGACAGCCTGAACAGCGTCATCGCCCACATTGAAGGCCGCGGGCCCAAGGTGATGATCTGCGCCCATCTGGACGAAATCGGCCTGATGGTCTCCCGCATCGAGGAAGACGGCGCTCTGCGCATGCGCAATGTGGGCGGCGTGGATCCCCGCATCCTGCCCGGCATGCGGGTGACGGTGTATGGCAAGGAAAAGCTGCTGGGCGTCATCGGAGCCAAAGCCCCCCATCTGCTGACAGAAGCCCAGCGCAAGAAGAACTACGACCGGGACGATCTGTTCATCGACCTGGGCATGAGTGCCGACCATGTGAAGGAACTGGTGCAGGTGGGCGATCTGGTGCAGCTGGAAGGCGGCTTTACACAGCTGCTCAACGGCCGCTGCGCGGGCAAAACCATGGACGACCGCAGCTGTGTGGCCATCATGCTGCGGGCGGCGGAGCATCTGCAGCGTATGGACACCCGGGCGGACCTCTATTTTGTGGCCAGCTGTCAGGAGGAAGTGGGCGGCTACGGCGCCATGACGGCGGGCTATGGGGTTGCGCCGGATTTTGGCATCGTGCTGGACGTGACCCACGCCCGCACCCCCGGCGCGCCGGCGCTGGAGGTCTGCGATCTGGACAGCCCGGCGGCGGCCATGGGCCCCTATATCCATCCGCTACTGCGCAAAAAGCTGGTGGAGGTGGCCAAGGAGATCAACGTGAAGCTCCAGGACGAGGTGATGCCCAATTACACCAGCACCGACACCGACGACCTGAACGCCGTGCGCGGCGGCGTGCCCTGCATATTGCTGGAGCTGCCGGTCAAATACATGCACACGGCGGTGGAGCTGCTGGACATGCACGCCCTGACCGAGACCGCCCGGCTGCTGGCCGCCTATCTGGCCGCCATCGAGGACAGTTGGAGGGATGAATTATGGATCTGAAAACACTGACCGGCATCCACGCGCCCTCCGGCGACGAAAAGCGTCTGCGCCGGGCGCTGCTGGAAGAAGCCCGCAGGCTCTGCGGCGAGGAAAACGTGCGCATCGACCGCATGGGCAACGTGCTGTGCCATAAAAAAGGAACGGAAGTGGGCCGTCCCCATGTGTGCGTATCCGCGCATATGGACGAGGTGGGCTTTATTATCCTCAGCGCCACCGACGACGGCCTGCTGCAATTCAGGCCCGTCGGCAGCATCGACCCACGGGTGGTGGTGAGCAAGCGGGTGCTGGTGGGTGAAGACCTGCTGCCCGGCGTCATCGGCGCTCTGGCCATCCATCTGCAAACCCGGGAGGATATGCAGCGGGTGCTGGGCTTTGACAATCTGTATGTCGACATCGGGGCCAAGGATAAGGACGAGGCCCTGAGCAAGTGCCCGCCAGGCACCTATGCCTGTTTTGACACCCCATATACGCCCTTTGGGGATGGGTTTGTGTGCGCCAAAGCCCTGGACGACCGGGTGGGCTGCTATAATATTTTACAGCTGATGCAGGACAGCTATCCCGGCGACGTGACCTTCGCCTTTGTGACCCAGGAGGAGGTGGGCCTGCGCGGCTCCATCGGCGCGGCCTTCACCGTGCGGCCCGACGTGTGCATCAATCTGGAGGGTACGGCGGCCAACGACCTGGGCGACGTCGAAAGCCGGGACGCGGTGTGCTGCGCCGGCAAAGGCGTGGCGGTGAGCTTCATGGACCGCAGCAGCATATACCAACGCAGGCTCTTTAAAAAGCTGCTGGCTCTGGCAGGCGCCGGAGACATCCCCTGCCAGGTGAAACGCGGCGTCACCGGCAGCAACGACGCCGCCAACTATCAGCGGGCTGCCGGCGGCGCATTGGCCTGCACCCTGTCCGTACCCTGCCGCTATATTCACAGCGGGGCTTCGGTGTGCTGTCTTGACGACATCGACGCGCAGTATCGGCTGACCCGCGCGTTTCTGCTGAACGCCTGAGAAGGAGGAAAAAATTATGCTTCGGGATACACTTAAAACCCTGCTTTCCGCCTATGGTCCCTCCGGCAACGAGCACGCGGTGGCCGAGGCTGTCAAACGCCTGATCGCCGCCCACGTGGACAGCATGCGGGTGGACGCGCTGGGCAACCTGATTGTGGAAAAATACGGCACGGACGAGCACGGCAAGCGCATCATGTTTTCCGCCCACATGGACCACATTGGCTTTGTGGTGACGGACATTGACGAAAAAGGCTTCCTGCGGGTGAACAACGTGGGCGGCATCAACCCGCGCATTTCCTCCGCCCGGCACGTGATCTTTGAAAACGGCGTGGAAGGCGTGCTCTACTGCGAGCCCACCAAGGGCGAGGACATGGACATGCGGCACCTGTTCATCGACATCGGCGCGGAAAACAAGGAGGACGCCGAGCAGGCGGTGCAGCTGGGCGACATGGCGGTGTACGCGCCGGACTATATCGAGCTGGGCGACCATCGGGTGGCCAGCCCCGCCATGGACGACCGCTGCTGCTGCGCCCTGCTGTGCGAGCTGCTCATGTACCTGGACGAGCCCAAGAACACCGTGGTGGGCGTCTTTTCCAGCCAGGAAGAGGTGGGCGTGCGCGGCGCCAAGGTGGCGGCGTACAGCGTGAACCCCGACCTGGGCGTGGGTCTGGACGTGACCGCCTGGGGCGATACGCCGGAGGTCAAGCTGCCCGCCGTACAGCTGGGAAAAGGCGCGGCGGTGAAATTCATCGACCGCAGCATGATCGCCTCCCCCACCGTGCGCGACGCCCTGCTGAAAGCCGCGGAGGACGCAGGCGTTCCCGCCCAGCGGGAGGTGCTGCCCTTTGGCGGACAGGACGGCAGCGCCATCCAGCATACCCGAGCCGGCGTGCCCGCGGGCTGTCTCTCCATCCCCTGCCGCTACGTCCATTCCCCCGTGGAGACCATCGACATGCGGGATATGGAGGGGGCCTTGAAGATTTTGCTCAAGTTTGTGGAGAATGCGTAAAAAATCTTGACTTTTCGCTGCTTCGACAGTATAATCTTGATTCGTAATTGAACAAAAACGCCGAAGCAGCCAAGTATTCATGCCCCGCAGCGAGCCGGTGACAGTGCAAGACCGGCAACGCGTGAAGAAGCCCCTGCCGAGTTGATCGCCCGAAACAGCAGTAAGGCGATCCGGCTCCGTCCGTTATCCGGCCTTGAGGTGGGCGCGCAAGCGCCAATTGAAGTGGTACCGCGAATCTGTGTCTGTTCGTCTTCAAAATGAGCAGGCACAGTTTTATTTTGAAAAGGAGAAGAAAAATGAAGCAACTGTCCTCCAATGAGCTGCGCAGCATGTGGCTGCGGTTCTTCCAGGAAAAGAGCCACGCCGTGATCCCCTCCGCCTCCGTCATTCCCGAAAATGATCCCACGGTGCTCTTTACCACCGCGGGCATGCATCCCCTGGTCCCCTATCTGCTGGGCCAGAAGCATCCCCAGGGAACCCGGCTGACTGACGTGCAGAAGTGCATCCGCACCGGCGATATTGACGAGGTGGGCGACATGAGCCACCTGACCTTCTTTGAAATGCTGGGCAACTGGAGCCTGGGCGACTATTTCAAGAAGGAAATGATCCCCTGGAGCTGGGAATTTCTGACCAGCCCCGAATGGCTGGGCATCGACAAGGACAAGCTGGCCTTCACCGTGTTTGAGGGCGACGACGACTGTCCCCGGGACGAGGAAGCGGCCAACCTGTGGCGCAGCTGCGGCGTAAAGGACGACCATCTGTTCTATCTGCCCAAGGAGCACAACTGGTGGGGTCCCGCCGGCGTCACTGGTCCCTGCGGCCCGGATACCGAAATGTTCATCATCACCAAGGCTCCCTGCGGCCCCGATTGCTCCCCCGCCTGCCACTGCGGCGCGTATCTGGAAATCTGGAACGACGTGTTCATGCAGTACAACAAGCAGAAGGACGGCAGCTTCATTCCCCTGGAGCAGAAAAACGTGGACACCGGCATGGGCCTGGAGCGCACCATCTGCGTGCTCAACGGCAAAAAGAGCGTATATGAAACCGACGTGTTCGCCCAGATTCTCAGCAAGATCGAAGAGCTGAGCGGCAAAAAGTACAACCCCGACGACGAGAACACCAAGGCCTTCCGCATCGTGGCCGACCATATGCGCACCGCCACCTTCATCATCGGCGATCCCCGGGGCATCGGTCCCAGCAACGTGGGCCAAGGCTATATCCTGCGCCGTCTGATCCGCCGCGCCGTGCGCTACGGCATGGAGCTGGGCCTGGGCGAAGGCTTCACCGCCAAGGTGGCCCAGGTGATCATCGACCAGTACAAGGAAGTCTATCCCGAATTGGAGCAGAACGCCGCCTTCGTCCTCGAGCAGCTGACGCTGGAGGAAGGCCGCTTTGCCCGCACCCTCAAGCAGGGTGAAAAGGAATTTGAAAAGGTGCTGTTCAATATCAACCGCACCCGCAGCGCCATGGATAAGATCATCGCCGACGACACCCTGGCCGCCGCTGAGGAAGCCGTGAAGACCCATGTGCTGCGTCCCCAGCCCGACATGGTGGCCGCCATCGAAGCCGTGAAGGCGGGCGATCTGGATGCCGTCAAGCGCGAATGCGCCGCCATCCGCGAGCGCCAGAGCGTCATCGATGGCCGCAGCGCCTTCAAGCTCTACGACACCTATGGCTTCCCCATCGAGATCACCAAGGAGCTGGCCGCCGAGCACAGCCTGACCGTGGATGAGGAGGACTTCAAGAAGCGCTTCGAGCAGCATCAGGCCACCAGCCGCAGCGGCGCGGAGCAGATCTTTAAGGGCGGCCTGGCCGACCACAGCGAGCAGACCACCTGCCTGCACACCGCCACCCACCTGCTGCAGGCCGCGCTGCGCCGCGTGCTGGGCGACGAAGTGAAGCAGAAGGGCAGCAACATCACCGCCGAGCGTCTGCGCTTTGACTTCACCTTTGGCCGCAAAGTGACCCCCGAGGAGCTGCAGGAAGTGGAGAGGCTGGTCAACGAGGCCATCGAGGCCAACGTGCCCATCACCATGGAGGAGATGACCGTGCCCGAAGCCAAGGCCCAGGGCGCCATCGGCCTGTTTGAAAGCAAGTACGGCGAAATCGTGCGCGTGTACACCATGGGACAGTTCAGCAAGGAAATCTGCGGCGGTCCCCATGCCAACCGCACCGGCGATCTGGTGTCCTTCAAGATTTTGAAGGAGGAAGCCTCCTCCGCCGGCGTGCGCCGCATCAAGGCCACCATCGGTCGGAAAGCCGAATAATACAGAAAAAAATGCCCTGCCGGTTGGCAGGGCGTTTTTTATAGCGCTTTGCGGTAGATCATTACCTCCCTGTCTCCCCTTTGGTACAAATCAGTGTCCTCGGGAAGCGGCACGGTGCAAACGTGCTGGCACCCGGCCAATAGACAGGTGCGGGAGGATGCCGTATTGGCTGGATTGCAGGTGATATAGACATACCCCATGTCATGTTTGGCCGCCAGGCGGAACAGCAGCTTGCAGGCCCGAGCGGCATAGCGATGGCCGCGATAGGGCGCATCGATCCCATAGCCGATATTGCCGCCGAAGAACAGGCCCATGGTATGGCCGATGCGCAGATCGCAGACGCCCACTTTTGTCCCGTCCAGAAGGCAGATGTCGAATTTGTAGGCCGGAACGTAGCGCTTGACAGGATCGGCAGGCGCAGCCTCGCGCAGTCGGAGCCACAGTACATCATCCCGCAGATCGTCGGTAGTCAAAAAAACAAGCACAGCCCTTTCCCCTTTGCAAAAAGCCGCCGCTGTTGCAGCGACGGCTTATTCGTTTCAATCAGAATCAGCGCTTGCGGCGCAGGAAGGCGGGCACGCCCAGATCATCCTTGTCGCTGCCCACGGGCTCGCTGGCGGCGGGCGCAGTGGTCACAGGAGCAACCTGCGCCACGGGGGGCTGATAAGTGGCGGGCGCAGTGAACTGGGGCGCGGCAGCCTGCTGCTGCGGCATGGCGGCATAAGGCGGCATAAAGGCATTGACGCGCTGCTGGGCCTGGGGCCGGGTGGCTCCGGGCGCAAAGGAATCGGCGTCATAGGTGTTCAGCGGGGCGGGCGCATCCTCGGTGAGCGGCTCGGCGGCGGGCCGATGCTCATAGGGATTGACGGCGGCGCTGGCTGCGCCATACACGCCGGTCACAGGCCGGGCGCCGGGACGCTTGCCCTTGGGCTCCCGGGTGGGGAAGGGCGTCTTCTCGAAGCCGGTGGCGATGACGGTGATGCGCACCTCGTCCTCCAGGCTCTCGTCGATGTTGGCGCCAAAGATGATATTGGCTTCGCTGTCGGCGGCCTGCATGATCAGGCTGGCGGCCTCGTTGACGTCCATGATGTTCATATCCTTGCCGCCGGACACATTGATCAGCACGGCGCGCGCGCCGTCGATCTTGGTCTCCAGCAGCGGGCTGCTGATGGCTTCCTTGGCGGCGGCCACCATGCCGTTTTCGCCGCTGCCGGTGCCGATGCCCATATGGGCCATGCCGCCGCTCTCCATGACGGTGCGCACGTCGGCAAAGTCCAGGTTGATGACGGCGGGCACGGCGATCAGATCGCTGATGCCCTGGATGCCCTGACGCAGCACGTCGTCCGCCTTGCGGAAGGCTTCCAGCATGGTGGTGCCTTTGCTGACCACCTGCAGCAGACGGTCGTTGGGGATGACCACCAGGGTGTCCACGGTCTGTTTGAGCTCGTTGATGCCCAGATCCGCGTTCTTCATGCGCTGCTTGCCCTCAAAGAGGAAGGGCTTGGTGACCACGGCGATGGTCAGGCAGCCCAGCTCCCGGGCCACCTCAGCCACGATGGGCGCAGCGCCGGTGCCGGTGCCGCCGCCCATACCGGCGGTGACGAACACCAGATCGGAGCCCTTGAGCGCTTCGGCGATCTCCTCGCGGCTTTCCTCGGCGGCGCGGCGGCCGATGTCGGGCACAGCGCCCGCGCCCAGACCCTTGGTCAGCTTTTCACCGATCTGGATCTTGACGCCTGCTTTGGACAGACCCAAAGCCTGGCGATCGGTATTGACCGCAATAAATTCCACGCCGCGCAAGCCGGCGTCCACCATGCGGTTCACCGCATTGTTGCCGCCGCCGCCACAGCCGACGACACGAATAGAAGCAAAGCTTTGTTCCTGTTCCATCTGGAGCTCCAACATAACGTCCCTCCCGGTAATAATTGATCAAAATAACCGGCGTCAGCCGCCGAAAAGATTATTGAAGAAGGCCTTGATGCCCCGATTGGCGTTGGCGTTGATCAGGGTATCGATGGTCACGTCCAGCACGCCCAGAGCGCTGGTGTAAATGGGGCTGGACATCTTGCCCGTCTTGCGGGGCAGCTCCCGCACAGGGCGATCCAGCACGCCGGAGAAGAACTCCCGCGCGCCGCGGTTGATGGCCAGGCCGCCGCCCGTCAGATAGGCCACGGACCAGCTGCCCAGGCGCACGCCGCTGGCCTTGATGGCGTCGCGCACGGCCTCGGCGATCTCCTCCACCCGGGGCTCCAGCACCTCGGACACTTCCTTGCGGGTAAAGGTCTTATTGACCCCGTCCCGGTCGGGCTCGGTGTAGGTCTCATCCCCCGCCGCCGCGCCGAAGACGTAGGATTTTTTGATGTTCTCGGCGGAATCCAGCGGGATATCCAGGCCATAGGCCACGTCCGCCGCGATGTTGCCGCCGCCCATGGGGATCACCTGATGGAAGATCAAGGCGTCGCCCTCGATGGCCATGACCTCGGTGTTGAGGTAGCCCACGTCCACCAGAATGGCGGTGCGGTCCCGCTCCTCGTCGGAGACGAACAGCATGGCCTGTCCCACCGGCGCGGAGAAAAAGCTGTTGACGGCGATGTTCATGGCGCGGAAGCGCTCGCTGATGTCATCCAGGAAGAACTGATCCGCCACCACAAAGGACACCAGCGCCCGCAGGCTGCTGCCGCGCATGCCCATGGGCTCCAGGGTCTTTTTGCCGTCGTCCACCATAAACCAGGCGGGGCTGCGATGGATGATGACGCCGCGGACCTGGCCCAGCTCGTCCACCGCCTTGCGGAAAAGATCCTCGATATTGCGGACCGTGACATGGGGATCGGCGCCCTGGAGATCCAGCTTTGTCTCCACGGTGTAGACCCGGGAAAACTCGCCGGGCACACCCACGCTGACCTCACGGACGCGCACATGGCCCTGCTGCTCCGCTTCGTGAACAGCGTCGGCAATGGCCTGATTCAGCACCGCGGGATCATTCCACTGGCCGTCCGCGAAACCGGCATAGGCGGCAAAGCCCGCGCCGATGATGTCGCAGCGCGTGCGTCCGCTGGTTTCGCCCACCAGGGCTACAATCTTACTGGTGCCAAAATCTATCGCCGTAACTGTGTTTTTCATGGCGTCCTTCATCCCCCAACCGTCTTACAGCTTCCGCTGCGGGCGCGCATGGGCATATGCCCAATGCGCCCATTCTCATTAGGATACTTTATTGTAACCTTTTTGTGACATTTTGGCAAGTGTTTCTTGCGGCTTGCTACAACTTTTTTACTTTTTTTCTCAAAAAAAGCCCGTTTTTTATTTCTGAACGGGCCGATAGGATGCCTGACCGGGCACTGTGGCCTCGATCATGCCGCCGGATTCCCCTTCCCTGCGCAATTCCTGCACCACGGCGCGCACCGTGCCGATCTTGGCGCGCAGCTCGTCGATGCTGCCGATATTGGCAGTGTACCCATCCAGGGTCACCAAATATATGCTATCCAGGGAAGTCATGTTCAATTCGGATATTTCACCCAGGAAGCCCTGGATGGACAATTCGTCGTAGAGCGCCTGCAGGGCTTCCATTTGGCTGTCGTTGTTGCAGATCATCATGGCCCCCACCCGGATATCCCGCACGGAGATGCCGGTGACGTTGACGCAGCCGTTGTCCAATTGCATTTTGTTGCTGTTGGCCAGCACCATGCCGTCGGCGGACAGGATATACTGCACGCCCATATTGAGGAGATTAAAGGTCTGCTGGCGCTCGTAGATATGCAGGATGACGGTGCTCGGCCAAATTTTTTCCATGCCGTCAAAGCGCAGATAGCGGTCCTTTTCGATATTGGCGGCGATGCGGCTTTCGTCCAAATTGAAATAGGTGCTCCTGGCAGTGATGCCCGCCTGGGCGGCGATCTGCTCCACGGTATAGTGGGTCAGGCCCGGCACCTGCACGTTGCGGATGCGCAGCCAATGCCCGCGGGCAAACAGAGCGGCCACCGTCAGCATCAGGATGACCGCCACGACGGTATAGTAGCCCCGTCGGGAAGGAGGCTGCACGGGATAATAGCTCTCCGTGGCCTTCCTTTCCTGCCTTTTCTCCTCCTCGGGAGGCTGTACGTTGGGATTTTCCATCATATACTCCTATTCCGTCACGGTGAGCCGGCGGATCTGCGCCCCCAGGCGGGTCAGCTCCGTTTCCATGCGTTCATAGCCCCGGTCGATCAGCTCCACGCCGGTGACCAGCGTTTCCTCCCGGGCGCAAAGACCAGCCAGCACCAGCGCCGCGCCGCCGCGCAGATCCCGGGCCTGGGCGGAGACGCCATGGAGACGCTCCACACCCTCGATCAGCGCCGCGCGGCCCGCCACGCGGATGCGCGCGCCCATGCGGCCCAGGTCCGCCGCCAGCGCGAAGCGGTTTTCAAACACGTTTTCCACAATGACGCTGCTGCCCCGGGCCACAGCGGCCAGCGCCATCATGGGCGACTGCATATCGGTGGGAAAGCCGGGATGGGGCTGGGTTTGCAGGGTGTCAAAGGCCTGCAGGCGCTCCGGCGCGCGCAGGGACAGCGTCCCCTCCCCTTCCTCGATCTTGCAGCCCATCTCCTTCAGCTTTTGCAATACAGCCGTCATATGCCTGGGCTGCACATGATTCAGGGTGATTTCGCCGCCGGTGATGGCCGCCGCGCACAGATAGGTGCCCGCGGCGATGCGGTCCGGCATGGGTGCGTAGACCGCGCCGTGGAGCTGCTCCACGCCTTCAATGGTCACAGTGGCCGAGCCCGCGCCCTGCACATGGCCGCCCATGGCGTTGATGTATGCTTGCAGGTCCTCGATCTCCGGCTCCCGGGCGGCGTTGGTCACCGTGGTGACGCCCTTTGTCAAGGCCGCGGCCATGATAACGTTTTCCGTGGCGCCCACGGAAGGATAATCCAGGTGGATGTCCGCCGCGTGCATCCCGCTGCCGTCGCAGCGCAGCACGCCGCCGGTTTCGCTGATCTCCACCCCCATACGCTTGAGGCCGGACAGATGCAGGTCGATGGGCCGCAGGCCGATTTCGCACCCGCCGGGATAGACCACCGTGGCATGGCGCAGCTTGGCCAATATGGGCCCCAGCAGGAAGATGGAGGAACGCACCCGCTTGCTGAGCTTCTCGGGCATTTCGCCGGAGGACAATCCTCCCGATACCGTGAGCCCCTCCGGCTCCCAGCGGGATTCGCAGCCCAGGGTTTTCAGGATGCTTCGCATGCTCTCCACATCCGCAATCCGAGGACACCCCACCAAGGTGGAGGGGCCGTCCGCCAGAATGGACGCCGCCAAAATGGGCAATACGGCGTTCTTGGCCGCGCCCACACGCAGCGTCCCCTTCAATCTTTCGCCGCCGCGCACTAAAAATCCTTCCATGCGCTCACCTCCGTTTTCCATGCTTTCATGCTATGCCGCATGGAAAATAAGGTGCGGGGGCTTATCAGAGGGGCTTATCGCAGGTGCGGCTGATGGACAGCAGCACGCCCACGGCGGCCATTGTAATGGACAGAGAGGTGCCGCCCGCGCTGAAAAAGGGCAGCGGCAGGCCGGTGGTGGGCAGGATGCCGATGACCACGCCCATATTGATGAAGGCCTGCACGGTGATCATGGCGGTGATGCCCGCCGCCAGCAGGCAGCCGAAGCGCTCCGGGCAGGTGAGGGCGATGCGCATGCCCGCAAAGAGGAAGGCGATGAACAGCAGGATCACCGCCACGCAGCCCAGCAGGCCAAAATCCTCCCCCACGATGGCAAAGATAAAGTCGCTCTCGGGATAAGGAAGATAGGCGTACTTTTGCCGTCCGCGGCCCAGGCCCATGCCGAACAGGCCGCCGGAACCGAAGGCGATCAGCGATTGGGCCAATTGATAGCCCTCGTCGCTCATTTTTGCAAAGGGGTCGGTGAAGGACAGCAGGCGCGCCCGGCGATAAGGGGCGCTCCAGGCGTAATACGCGCCCACGGCCAATCCCCCGCCGCCCAGCAGCAGCATATGCCGCCATTTGGCGCCCGCCAGCATGACCAGGATAACGCTGACGATGAGGATGCTGCCCGCCGTGGACAGGTTGGGCTGCTCCAATATGAGCAGGAAGGCCACGGCAGGCGCGGCCAGCACAGGCAATATGCCGTCAAAGAACCTGCGCACCCGCTTGCCCCGGGCGGCCAAGGCCAGGGATACGAAAAGCACCAGCGCGTATTTTGCAAACTCGCTGGGCTGAAAGGACAGGGGACCCAGCCGCAGCCAGCGCCGGGAGCCATTGACATAGACGCCCACGCCGGGGATGATGACCAGGATCAGGAGCCCGGCGCTGAGCGCCAGCCCCGCCAGTGCCACCCGATGCCGTCCCCAGAACCAATAGGGAATGCGGGACGTAAAAAGCATGGCCACAAAGCCTATGGCCATGCCAAACAGCTGCTTTTTGACTTCAGACAGAGCGTCTCCGCCATCCTGGGCGTTGTAGTAGGTGGCGCTGAAGAGCGTCACCAGCCCCATCATGAGCAGCAGCGCGACGAT
>CACWUV010000062.1 GCA_902764185.1 uncultured Eubacteriales bacterium | reverse complement strand
ATAGATCACAAAGGCTACTTTTTTCTGCACGATGCTCTTCCGCTTGATTTTACGAAAATCAAAGCCGTTTTCCTTCGCGGCGCGGATCACTTCTTCTCGCGTTATTTCACTGACGCCGGGCTTGTTGTTGAGCGCCAGCGATACGGCTGCCGCGGACATGCCCAGTTTTTCGGCCAGCTCTTTGGCGGTGATGCTCATATCCATTCCCTCCTTGCTCCCAATGTATCACATGGTACTGAATTCGTCAATTAAATTAATTTGCCGAGAAATTGAACAACAGCCTGGACGCTTGTCTTATTTTTGCATATAATTCCCTATTTGCCAATCCAATTCCATGAATTAATCATATTAAGTTCCTCAATTAACTTAATGTATATAAATATTCAGCAATTGTTAATTGACGTTTTTACTATGGGCCGGTAAAATAAAAGCGAAACAGTTATCCGTCAAAATACAAAGGAGAGTGTGGCAACATGCAGGCAAATATCAAAATTGGTTTCGCCCCCACCCGCCGGGCTATTTTCAGCGCGCCGGCTGCAGTGGAATACCGTAAGCTGACTGCGGATCGACTGCGGGAGATGAACATTGACTTTGTGGATATTGACGATATCAATGAGGAAGGCCTGCTCTATGACGACGCGGGCCTGGAAAAGATCATCGAAAAGTTCCAGCGGGAAAAGGTGGACGGCCTGTTCCTGCCGCATGCTAACTTCGGCACCGAATATGAGTGCGCCCGGCTGGCTAAGGCCCTGAACGTACCCGTTCTTCTGTGGGGGCCCCGGGACGAGCGCCCCGACGAAAACGGCATGAGATTGCGGGACAGCCAGTGCGGCCTGTTCGCCACCGGCAAGGTGCTGCGGCGCTTCCGGGTGCCCTTTACCTACATGAACAATTGCAATTTGACCGATCCCGAATTTGAACGGGGCATCCGGGATTTTCTGGCGGTGTGCAACGTGGTCAGGGTGTTCCGCCACACCCGCATTTTGCAGATCGGACCCCGGCCCTTCGATTTCTGGTCCACTATGTGCAATGAAGGGGAGCTGCTGGAGAAATTCAATATCCAGCTGGCTCCCATCCCGCTGCCCGAGCTCTACGCCGAAATGAAGAAGTGGCGGGCGGAAAAGACGGAGGTCGCCAAGGTCATCGCCTACTGCAAGGAAAACATGACCTGCCAACATCGAGGATGAATATTTGACTAACGTGGCAGAGCTGAAGGTTGCCATGAAATCCCTGGCCGAAAAATACGGCTGCAACGCCATCGCCATTCAGTGCTGGAACGCCCTGCAGGATGAGATCCACATCATGCCCTGCGCCGCCAACAGCCTGCTGAACGAAGAGGGCATCCCGGTGGTGTGCGAAACGGACATTCACGGGGCCATTTCCCAGCTGATCGCCGAAGCCGCCAGCATGAACCAGCGTCGGGTCATGTTCTCCGACTGGACGGTGCGCCATCCCGACAACGACAACGGCGAGCTGCTGCAGCACTGCGGCCCCTGGCCCATCTCCGTGGCGAAGGAAAAGCCCACCATCTGCGTGCCGGTGGCCTTCCCGCAGAACGGCGCGGTAAGCGCCGAGGCGAAGCACGGCCCCATGAGCCTGGTACGTTTTGACGGCGACGAGGGCGAATACAGCATCCTGCTGGGCCACGCCCGGGGCATCGACGGCCCCTGGACCCGCGGCACCTATGTGTGGGTGGAGGTCAATAACTTAAAGCGCCTGGAAGCCAAGGTGGTGGAGGGCCCCTACATCCATCATGTGGCTGCCATCCATGGCGACGTGGTGCCCGTGGTGTACGAGGCCTGCAAGTACATCGGCGTGAAGCCCGACCTCTATGATCCCATCGAGGACAAGGTAAAGGCCTATCTGCACGGGGAAGATGTGGTATTTGACGAAGTGTGAAACGGAGAGGTAAAGCATGAACGCTTTGAAAATAAAGGCCTATGATCTGCGCCAGGACGTGCTGGACATTATCGTGTCCGGCGGCGGCGGGCACATCGGTGGCGATATGAGCAGCATGGAAATCATGCTGACCCTGTACAGCCGCATGAACGTATCCCCTGAGAAGCAGAACGATACGAACCGTGACCGGTTTGTGCTGTCCAAGGGCCACTGCGTAGAAACGCTGTACGCCGTACTGGCGGATAAAGGCTTCCTGGATATCAACGAAGTAAAAGCCCGGTTTTCCAAATTCGGCAGCGAGTACATCGGCCATCCCCACAACACCCTTCCCGGTATCGAGATGAACTCGGGCTCCCTGGGGCACGGCCTCAGCGTATGTGTGGGCATGGCGCTGGCCGGAAAGATGGACAAGCGGGATTACCGCGTCTATACCCTGATGGGCGATGGCGAACTGGCCGAGGGCTCCGTGTGGGAAGGGGCCATGGCGGCGGGGCATTATAAGCTGGATAACCTGTGCGCTGTTATTGACCGCAATCATTTGCAGATTTCCGGCAACACCGAGGACGTAATGGCCCATCACGATCTGCACGCCCGGTTCGCGGCCTTCGACTGGCATGTGATCGACGTGGCCGACGGCAACGATGTGGATCAGCTGAACGCCGCCTTTGACGAAGCGAAGGGAACCAAGGGCACGCCCACCCTGATCATCGCCAACACGGTGAAGGGCAAGGGTGCGGCCATCATGGAAAACAAAGCCAGCTGGCATCATCATCTGCCCAATGCCGAGGAATATGCGGCCATCAGCCAGGAACTGAAGGAACGGAAGGAGGCGCTGCTCCATGAATAAGATCGCCAACCGCGCCGTGATGTGCGAGGTGCTGAAGGAAGCCGCCGCCCAGGATAAGGATGTGGTCGTTCTTTGCAGCGACAGCCGGGGCAGCGCGTCCCTGACCTCCTTTGCGGACACCTATCCCGAGCAGTTTGTGGAAGTGGGCATTGCCGAGCAAAACCTGGTTTCCATCGCCTCCGGTCTGGCCGCCTGCGGCAAAAAAGCCTATGCGGCCTCTCCCGCCTCCTTCATCAGCACCCGCAGCTATGAGCAATGCAAGGTGGACTGCGCTTACTCCGGCACCAATGTGAAGCTCATCGGCATTTCCGGCGGCGTCAGCTACGGCGCGCTGGGCATGACTCATCACTCCGCCCAGGATATCGCCGCCATGAGCGCCATCCCCGGCATGCGGGTGTATCTGCCCTCTGATCGGCACCAGACCAGGAAGCTCTTTGAAGCGCTGCTGCAAGACGATCAAACCGCCTATATCCGCCTGGGCCGCAATCCCGTGGAGGACGTGTATGAAGAAAACAACGTGCCCTTTGAAATGAACAAGGCCACCGTGCTGTCCGAGGGCACGGACGTGCTGCTGGTGGCCTGCGGCGAAATGGTGAAACCCATCCAGGATGCTGCCAGGCTGCTGAACAGCCAGGGCATTTCCACTGGCGCGCTGGATATGTACTGCGTCAAGCCTCTGGATAAAGAAGGCTTGCTCAGTGCGGCCCAGGGCAAAAAGCTGGTCGTCACCGTGGAGGAGCACGCGCCCTTCGGGGGCCTGGGATCCATGGTGGCGCAGGTGATCAGCGCCAACGATCCGAAACGTGTGATCAATCTGGCCCTGCCGGACGCACCCGTGATCACCGGCACCTCCCAGGAGGTCTTTGATTACTACGGGCTGAATGCCGCGGGAATTGTGGATACTGTCAAAAGTGCGCTGGAGGGCTGAGCCATGGCGAAATATGTGCTGTCCGTGGATCAGAGCACCCAGGGCACCAAGGCGCTGATCTTTGACGAAGCGGGAAAGATGCTGGCGCGCGCCGACCTGCCCCATCGGCAGATCGTGAACGAGTCGGGCTGGGTGTCCCATGACCCGGAGGAAATCTATCAGAACACCCTGAAAGTGGTGCGTCTGGCTGCCGAAAAGGCGGGCATTGCCCCCAACCATATTGCTTGCATGGGCATCAGCAACCAGCGGGAAACCACGGTGGCCTGGGACAAGAATACCGGGAAGCCCGTCTGCGACGCCATCGTGTGGCAATGCGCCCGGGCCGCGGACGTATGCGCGGAGATCGAAAAAACCGGCATCGGCGAGCTTGTGCGGGATCACACCGGCATCCCCATTTCGCCCTATTTCCCCGCGGCCAAGATGGCTTGGATACTGCAAAACGTGCCGGAAGCCAAAGCCCTGGCGGATAAGCATCAGCTTTGCCTGGGCACCGTAGACGCCTGGCTGGTGTGGAAGCTGACGGGCCAGTACAAAACCGATTATTCCAACGCCTCCCGCACCCAGCTTTTCAATATCCGCGCCCAGCAATGGGACAGGGAAATCTGCGCGGCTTTCGGCATCGACGCCGATGATCTGCCCATTGTCACCGATTCCGACGCCGTCTTTGGTGAAACCGATCTGGGTGGCTGGCTGTCCAAGAAAATCCCCATCTGCGGCGTATTGGGCGACAGCCACGCGGCCCTGTTCGGTCATGGGTGCCTGGAAAAAGGAATGACCAAGGCCACCTATGGCACCGGCTCCTCCATCATGATGAATATTGGCCCGGACTATGCAGCCTCGAAAAACGGCCTGGTCACCTCCCTGGCCTGGAAATATAAGGGGCAGGTCAGCTATGTGATGGAGGGCAACCTCAATTACACCGGCGCGGTGATCACCTGGCTCAAGGACAGCCTGGGGCTGATCGCCTCCGCGGGCGAAACCGAAGCCTTGGCGAAAGCCGCCCATCCCGCCGATACCGCCTGCCTGGTGCCCGCCTTCACGGGGCTGGGTGCGCCTTACTGGAAAAGCGACGCCCGGGCCATGCTCTGCGGCATGAGCCGCACCACCGGCAAAAACGAGATCATCCGGGCGGCGCTGGACAGCATCGCCTTCCAGATCCACGACGTGATCGCCGCCATGGAGAAGGACACTGGCATTCGCCTGCCCGTCCTGCGCGTGGACGGCGGCCCCACCCGGAACGACTATCTGATGCAATTTCAATGCGACCTGTTGAACACGCCCGTTTCCTGCCCGGATGCCGAGGAGCTGTCCGGCATTGGCGCGGCCAGGATGGCGGGACTGTCCGCCGGGCTGTATGACGACCGCGTGTTTGAAACGCTGACATACAGCACCTATGCGCCAGGAATGAAGGATGCGCTTCGGCTGGCCAAATTGCAGGCATGGCGTCAGGCAATCCATTTGACCGTTGGACGCAATTTAGAAAATTAAGTTTAATTATAACTAAATTTCAATGAATATTTAGTGAATTACGCTTTACTAACGCATAAAATGGTCATATAATGTCCTTGAAAGACAGCAATGACAAAAAAGCACATCACACTTACTTATATTCATACGGCAAGACGGACGGTTCCGTAAGGAGGAGGAGCATGAGCACGGTTGTAAAAAAACAAAAAGCCCGCAATCCCCTGGGAGAATCCTGGGGACGGCGGACGCTGAACGCCATGCGGGCGCATTGGCAGATTTACATCATCATTCTGTTGCCCATCGTGTGGTACGCTATCTTCGCCTATATGCCCATGGCGGGCCTGCAGCTGGCATTCAAAAAATATATGCCCCGCCGCGGCATCTGGGGCAGCCCCTGGGTGAGCTTCAAAAACTTCCAGAACGTGTTCATTGATCCGGCCTTCCTGCGCTCCGTATGGCGCACGCTTTCCATCAATATCCTGCGTCTGGTGTTCGTGTTCCCCTTCCCCATTATCCTGGCGCTGCTGCTTAACGAAATGCGAGCCAAGCGATACAAGAGCGTGCTGCAAACCGTGATGACCTTCCCCAACTTCCTGAGCTGGGTCATCGTATCCTCCATCCTGACCAACGTGCTCTCCGCCGACGGCCTGGCCAACTCCTTTATCCGTATGCTGGGCGGCAGTACCGTCGATTTTCTGGGCAGCGAAAAGCTCTTCCAGCCCATGCTCTACATCACCGACATCTGGAAAAGCTCCGGCTGGAGCATGATCGTGTACCTGGCAGCCATCTCCGGCATCGATCAGGACCAGTACGAGGCCTCGGAGATCGACGGCGCGAACCACTGGCAGAAGCTGCTGCATATTACCATCCCCAACCTGATGCCCACCATCATCGTCATGTTCATCCTGGCCACGGGCAACCTGATGAGCGCGGGCTTTGACCAGATCTTCAACCTCAGCAACTCCGCCACCAAAAACGTGGCCGAGATCCTGGATATGTACATCTATCGCATTACCTTCCAGTCCGCGCCGGATTACGGTCTGTCCACCGCCATCTCCCTGATGCGTTCCGTGGTCAATATGGCGCTGCTGCTGCTGGCCGACCGCGGCTCCAAGCTGATGGGCGGCAACGGCCTGTTCGCTTAAGGCAGAAAGGAGGAAGGAAAAATGACCGCTATCGCCAAGACCCACAAGCCCGGTAAACTGATGAAACGCAAGGACCCCCTGCAGATCGTCGCTGCCGTCATTCTGACCCTTTTTGCCCTGCTGATCGCCGTTCCTTTCTACAACGTGCTCATCGTGTCCATCACCGGCCAGGCCGAATACCTGCGGGCCGGCGGCCTGATGCTCTTCCCGTCCCAGCCCACCTTCGACTCCTTTAAACGCCTGTTCCAGAATAACCTGCTCTGGACCGGCTACCGCAGCACCCTGACCATCGTGGCCATCGGCATGCCCATGAACGTGCTGCTCACCTTCTGCATGGCCTACGGCCTCAGCCGCAAGGGCTGGCCCGGCCGCAAGATCGTGTTTGTCCTGGTATTGATTACCATGATCTTCAACGGCGGCATCGTACCCATGTACCTGCTGATGAAGGAGCTCAAGCTCCTGGATACCCTGTGGAGCGTGATCTTTGCCGGCGGTATGAACACCTTCTACATGATCATCACCAAGAATTTGATCGAGTCATTGCCCGAATCCCTGATCGAATCCGCCCACCTGGACGGCGCCAACGAGTGGACCATCCTGTTCCGCATCGTGATGCCGCTGTCAAAGCCCATCCTGGCTACCATCGTGCTGTTCTACGCCGTGGATCGCTGGAACGAATGGTATAACTCCATGATCTTCCTGACCACGCCGAACAAATTCACCCTGCAGCTGGTGCTGCGCAACATCGTCATCAACAGCGAAATGCAGGGCGCGGCGGCCTCCTCGGGCAATGTTTCCGCCTCTGCCGCCCAGTTCAGCATGGGCATCAAAATGTGCGCGGTCATCATGACCATGCTCCCCATCATGTGCGTATATCCCTTCCTGCAAAAGCACTTTGCCAAGGGGATCATGGTGGGCGCCATCAAGGCCTGATCTTAAGCATTCAGGAATGCTTAAAATATTTGAAGGAGGATTATCCATGAAAAAGCTGCTGAGTCTCGCGCTGGTAATGATCATGCTCCTGTCCTTCGCGGTTTCCGCGAGCGCCGAGTATGACAAGCACCTGACCATCTCCTGGACCGAGGTCATCGAACAGGACGAAGGCAACGATTATACCCAGGACGCCATCTACAAGACCTTTGCCGACAAGTTCAACGTGGACTTCGATATCCGTCCCCTGACCTGGGGCAACTGGACCACCAACGTGAACCTCTACATCAACGGCCTGAACCTGCCGGACGCCACCAACTGGTTCTTCAACTACACCGATTACGCCAACTATGTGGAGCAGGAAGTGCTCTATAAGCTGCCCTCCGACTGGCAGGAGCGTTGGCCCGGCGCTGCCGAGGTCTACCGCAAGACCGGCCTGGCCGGCGTGCTGGAAGACGAGAACGGCGACATCTACTGCCTGCCCGTGCCCGTGTACTTCAACAATAAGCCCGTGGAAAAGATGCCCACCCACCTGCAGATCTATGCCCGCAAGGACTGGATCGAGCAGGTCACCGGCGAGCCCGTGCACACCCATTACACCTTCAGCGAGCTGGCCGATCTGTGCCGCAAGCTGAAGGCCGCCAACCCCGCTGGCGTGGAAAACTTCTATCCCTTCACCTCCTACACCAACATGCTGATCCAGGGCCTGGTGTACAGCGGCTATGAGCATGTTTCCTCCAACTATGATATTTACCTGGGCAGCGACGGCCAGTATCACTGGGGCCCCGGTGACGAGCAGACCTACAACGCCCTCAAGTTCGTGCAGGATATGTGGAAGGAAGGCCTGATCGCCCCCGAATTCTACACCCTGAACCAGGGCGAGGATGAGGACCTGATGACCATCGCCCACTCCTCCGCCATGTTCTATGCCGGCGGCCTGGCTGCCAACTACATTCTGTTCACCAACGAGCAGCTTTCCTCCGGCCTGAATCCCGATGAAAGCCTGTGCTCCTTCTTCGTCACCGATGACGAGGGCGTGTATCATTCCGCTGAGGCCACCAATTACTTCGGCGCCCTGATCTTCAATCCCGATCTGGACGACGAGAAGTTCGAGCGCATCATGGACATCGTGGAATACGCCCTGTCCGTGGAAGGCCAGGATCTGATCTTCCTGGGCGTGGAAGGCACCGACTTCACCAAGAATGAGGACGGCACCTACAACATGCTGCACGAGTACACCACCAGCGACCTGTATGTTTCCAACCGTTTCTTCTGCACCCTGGCTGCCCGCGCGGACGACTTCTCCATCATCAACCCCTCCTTCCTGGCGAAAGCCACTGCCAAGCAGAAGGAGCAGTATGTGGAAAAGAGCAGCCTGATCAAGGACAGCCTGGGCGAATTGGACTTCAACTACATCTTCCACACCTCCGACGCCAAGACCCGTCTGGGCTCCATCCAGGCCGCGTATGTGGACGACTATGCCAACCTGATTACCAAGGAAGGCGATCTGCGGGCCAACTGGGAAGCCTGGTGCGCCGACAAGATGGGCATGGTGCAGCCTGTGCTGGACGAAATGAACGCCCTGATCGCCAAATAATCCTGATGCCAACCCAAGCGCAAAGCGGTTAATCCCGCGTGACAGGAACGGAGGGTGATCCGCTGAAAAGCCGGATCACCCTCCCTTTGATTGAACCGGAGGAAGATATGCCTTATACAGCCACAGAGGAAGCGCGGGGCGTTTATCGCCTGGACGATGGAAAAATGTCCTCCTTTTATCTGGTAAAGGGAGAAGAAAACGCCTTGCTCATCGACACCGGCATGGGCGACGACCCGCTGCTGCCCTTTATTCGCTCGCTGACCGATCTGCCCGTCACCTTGCTTGTCACCCACGGCCATGGCGACCACATGATGCACGCCAACGAATTTGACACGGTCTATCTGAGCCCAAAGGATATTCCGCTGATGGGCGGCGCATTCCGGCGGCTGGGCATCACAGCGCCCGTCGATTGCTCCGGCTTTCTGCCAATAGAGAACGGGCAGACGCTGAATTTGGGCGCGTTCACCGTCGATTGTGTGGAAGCGGGCGGCCATACGCCCGGTTCCATGGTATTCTATGTGCGCGAAAGGCGTTTGCTTTTCACCGGCGATGCGGTAGGCTCCGGCGTGGGCGTATGGATGCAGCTGCCCGGCTGCCTGCCCGTGAGCCAATACCGGGAAAACCTGCGGCGGCTGGAGACCTTCTGGCAGGGGTTGCCGGCGGATACGCTGGTGTTCAGCGGCCATCACGCCCAGCGCTTTTATCATCCCTCCGGGGATAATCCCGTCAGCCTGGCGCTTGTGCGGGATATGATCACGCTTTGCGGGCTAATTCTGGAAGGAAAAGAGGACAGAAAGCCCGCCCCGGAGATGATGGTGCGGGAGATCCGTCCCGCGTACACGGCGGAATACGGCCGCGCCTCCATGGTATATACCGCGCAGAGCATCCAATGAAACAGGGAGGAAAATCATGAAGGAAATCGCAAAATACGGCATGATGGAAATCAGTCTGCCCCGGACGAGCCAGACACAGGAAATCATTCCGGAGGCGACCTTTACGCTGGGGAATCAGCGCGTGCGTGTCCGCGGCTTCTCCGAAAACGAGGATCGGGGCCGGGTGCGCTTTATGCCCATGGCCGAGGGCGAATGGCGCTATGAAATGACCTGGGGAGAAGAGAAGACCCAGGGCGCGTTCCTTTGCGCGCCCGCCGCCTGCCATGGCCCGGTACGCGCGGAGGGCTGCCATTTCCGCTATGACGACGGCGCGCGCTTCCTCCCCATAGGCACCACCTGCTACGCCTGGATTCATCAGGAGGAACAGGTGATCGCGGACACGCTGAAAACCCTGGAAGCCGCGCCCTTCAACAAGCTGCGCATGTGCATCTTCCCCAAATCCATGATGTACAACCAGAACGACCCGGCATTTTATCCCTTTGAAAAAAACGCTGCGGGAGGCTGGGACGTGTCGAAGCCCGATCCCCGCTATTGGACGCATCTGGACGGCTGCCTGCAGGCGCTGGAAAGGCTGGGCGTCGAGGCGGATATCATTCTGTTCCATCCCTATGACCGCTGGGGATTTTCCCAGATGGCGCAGCGGGATAACCTGGCCTATCTGGATTACGCCGTGCGCCGCCTGTCCGCCTATCATCATGTGTGGTGGGCTCTGTCCAACGAGTATGAGTTCTCCTTCAAAAAGACCCTGGCCGACTGGGATCAGTTTGGCGAATTAATCGCCCGGGAAGATCCTTACCATCACCTGATCAGCGCCCATAACTGGATCACGCCCTATCCCAAGCGTCCCTGGCTGACCCATGTGAGCTATCAGGGCGCCAATCCGCGGGATGCCTTCCAGATCCGCGTGGAATACGAGCTGCCTGTGCTGGTGGACGAGATCGGCTACGAAGGCGACATTGAGCCCTTCTGGGGCAGTCTGTCCGGCTTTGAATTCATGCACCGTGTATGGACGGCCACGGCCTTTGGCTGCTACGCCGCCCACGGCGAAACCTTCCACCGGGAGGACGAGGTGCTGTGGTGGTCCAAAGGCGGCAAGCTCTATGGCCAGGCACCTGCCCGTCTGCTATTTCTGAAGGAGATTCTTGAAAGCCTCCCCGGCCCCATGGAACCCTCCTGTCTGGGGGTGGTGCAGGACCCCAACGGCCTGTTCGACAGCGCCAATCCCTTTATTCTGAACATCCTCAAAAACACCAACGAAAAGGGACAGAAGAAAATCCTGGAGGAGCAGACCCTGCCCATTGGCGTGCATCCCGATTATAAGCTGATCTATCAGGAGCGGGCTGCCCGCAGCCTGATGACCCTGCAATTGCCGCAAAACGGAAAATACAGGGTGGAAATCATCGACATCTGGGAGATGACCCGCAAGCTCAGCGCCGAAAACGTGCATGGTGAAATTCGCGTGGGACTGCCGGGCAAAGAGGGCATCGCCCTCCTGATTACCCGCCTGTCGGGCGATCCGCTGAACTGAGGAGGTAGGATATATGGCCTATGAAAACAACACGCGCCTGCTGGCGCAATGGGCTGAGGCGGGAACCTGGAACGGTCCGGAGGCCGCCCAGCACATGGCCCGCTTTTTCACCCTGACAAAGGACAGCGACGAGCCTGAGCGCGTGCGCATTCTGCAAAGGGTTTTTAACGACGCCATCGCGCATTTCGATTGCATTCCCCTGTGGGCAGAGAACAGCGTCCCCGGCTGGCGGGAAGAAATGGAATTGCAAAACAAGCCCCAGATCGCTTTTTTCCCGGCGGTGGACGGCGGCGCAAAAGGATGCGTTCTGGTTGCGCCTGGCGGCGGCTACAACTGCAAGGCCTCCGGCTCCGAAGGCTATCCCGTGGTGTGGCGGCTGATCAATGCGGGCTTCCACTGCGCCCTGCTGGATTACCGGGTCAAGCCCTATTCCCAGTATCGCTCGGTGCAGGACGCCCAGCGCGCCATCCGCGTGCTGCGGGCCAACGCGGAAAAACTGAACGTGCTGCCGGATAAGATCGGCATGATCGGCGCCAGCGCGGGCGGCAGCCTCACCTGTTTGACCTGCGTGCATTGGGACAAGGGCGATCCCCAGGCAGACGATCCCATTGCGCGCGTTTCCTGCCGCCCGGACGCGGGGCTGGTGATGTACGGCTGCTTCACGGCGGTGAGCTGGCCCGGCAGCGATGCCTTTATGCGCATGCGGGAAGAGGAGGCTGATTTCGTAATGCCCCGCGGCGGGCTGGTATCCGTCTATATGGACGAGCAGCGCGCCGATAAGTATTATTTTTCTCCAGAAAAATGGGTCACGCCGGAAACGCCGCCCTTCTTCCTGTGGCAGACCACGGATATGGACGATCCCCGGAATATGATGTGCTTTGCCAAGGAGCTGGCAGATGCCGGCGTACGGTTTGAAGCGCACATCTTTCCCTTTGGCCCCCATGGCATGGCGCTGGCGGACGGCACCGGCCTGGGCAAGCCCGATCCCCATGTGGCGCGCTGGAGCGATCTGGCCATCGAATGGCTGAAGCTTTACGGATTCCAGGGCAACGCTTGAAAAGGAGAAATGCAGCATGTCGAACCAATATTATCAGATCATCGATATTACCGATTTCGGCCCCTATGTGACCAAGCTGGTGCTGTGTATGCCCCGGCCTGTGGACGCATCCGAACTGGCTGCAGAGCAGTTTTCGGTCTATGTGGAAATGAAGAAAAAGGACGGCGCCATCGTGGAGCTGCCCAAGAGCTTCATCGAGCGGGATCAGTTTGTTCCCAGCCGCGGCTATCGCCCGGTAACGGCGGCCTATCCTTCCATGCTGCACGGCGAACCCGTGGAAGAGGCAAGCCGCTATGTGACATTGGAAATGCCCTATGGGCCCATCTGGAAATGCTCCGCCGCCCTGGCTGCGGATTTCAAGAGCATCAACGGCCATGAGAGCTACACGGTGCAGGATTACCGCGTCTCCCTGACCGCGTCCATCGGCGAGGGGGATAACGCCTTGAAGGGCCTGGTATTTGATCGCTGCGCCGGCGTATATAATCCCAAAGTCGAGCCGTTCCTGCACGGAGTATCCACCCATCCGCAGCTGCCCATCCGCTATGGCTATTTTATACCCCGGAAACTGGATGGCAGAAAGCCGCTGATCATTTTCCTCCATGGCGCGGGCGAGGGAGGTCAGGATCTGCCCATCGCTTATTCCGGCAACAAGGTGACGGAATTCACCGAGGATTGGATGCAGGAGATTTTCGGCGGGGCCTTTGTGCTGGTGCCCCAATGCGATACCATGTGGCTGGACGACGGCAGCGGCAAATACGGAGACTCCGGAAAATCCAAATATACGGAGGCGCTCAAATACCTGATCGACGAATTTATGGATCATTTCCGTTATGTCATTGATCCGGACCGCGTTTATATTGGGGGCGACTCCAACGGCGGCTTTATGACCATGCGCTGGATAAACGCATTACCGATGCCGATATCAATCATCTGAAAGACATTCCCATCTGGTTCGTCCATGCCAAGAACGATCCTGTGGTAAAGCCGGAGCTGTATGCGGTGCCCACCTACAATCGGCTGATGGCTTCCGGAGCCAGAAATTGCCACTTTACCTATTGGGACAAGATCGTGGATATCCACGCGGGCTTCAAAAATGAAAAGGGCGAGCCCTATGAATATCTGGGCCATTTCGCATGGATTCCCGTGTTCAACGACGACTGCCGTCTGGATTTTAACGGCCAGTCGGTGACGATCAACGGGCGGGAAGTCACCCTGATGCAGTGGCTTGCCGCCCAAAAGAAACGCTGATGTACGTCTATTATCCCAGCTGCAACTATCAAAAATGGTTTCCGGATACGGCGGCGCACATCCGCGCGTATCTGGAAACCCAGCGCGACGTGCGCATCGCCGGCTGCTGCCACCTGACCCAATCGGCGCCCCAAACGGGGGATGTCATCGTGACGGTATGCATGACCTGCATGCGCGGCCTGGACGAAATGCGGCCCGATATACCGCAGATCAACCTGATGGAATTTCTGCTGACAAGGCGTGATTTTCCCTGGCCCGATCTGCGGGGTGAGACCATCACCCTGCAGGATTGTTTCCGCGCCAGGGGCAAAACATCCTTACAGGACGCCGCCCGGGAGTGCCTGCGGCGCATGAACGCCCGCATCGTTGAGATGCCGGATTCCCGGGACGCGGAGACCTACGACGGCACTTTCCTGTTCCATGGGCCCTCCGCACGGAACTTGCGGGAAGCGCCCCGGTATTTCGGCGCGTATCTGCCAAACCACCTGACCCCGCTCCCTCCGGAAGCGTGGCCTGCCCGCCTGCGGGATCACGCCGCCCTTTATACTACCCGGCGCGTCGCCTGCTACTGCAACGTCTGCGTAACGGGTGCCCGGGAAGGCGGCACCAACGCCGTGCACTTGACCGAGCTGATCTTTGGCGCTTGACCGCACCATATACCGGGGCTTTCACAGCCCCGGTTTTTATAATGACCTGTGCGCGAATCCTTGACTGCGGAGCCAGGCTGATTCTTTTGCCGTATCGGGAAGAACAGAATAAAAAAGAGCTACGCCCTTGAGAATGTCCGTTAAGGGTCAAAGCGTTTTGCAAAAACGCGCAGCCGCAGGAGTTATCTTGCGTTCAATAGGGGCTTGGGGGCGGCAGCCAACCAACAAGCAAAAGCATCTTTTGGGCCCAAGATGCCCAGCTTGCGGGTTTTTGTCGGCATCTATTTGGATACGGTTTTCTTGTTGAAAAATCCATCTTTTCTTTTCAATTTGCCTCGTATATGGTATAATTTATAATGGATTTTTGTAAACAGCTCTTTATGTACTAATCGAGGGTTGCAAATGAAGATACTGGATAATATCAACCAAACTGTACGGGACGATCTTTCTCAGGAGATAAAAACAGGAAGCAAGCTATCCATTGCTGCTGCTTGCTTCTCGATCTACGCCTATCAGGAGTTAAAACATCAGCTGGATGGGGTTGAAGAAGTCCGGTTTATATTCACGTCTCCCACTTTTGTTCAGGAAAAGGCATCCAAAGCCAAACGCGAATTTTATATTCCCCGCCTCAACCGGGAACGCAGCCTTTATGGTACGGAGTTTGAAGTAAAATTGCGCAATGAATTGACTCAGCGCGCCATTGCAAAAGAGTGTGCTGATTGGATTCGCAGTAAAGCAACCTTCAAATCGAACACTACCCAGGAACAAATGATGGGCTTTCTGACGGTGGACGATAGCACTTATATGCCGATCAATGGTTTTACAACGGTTGATCTTGGTTGCGAGCGTGGGAATAATGCTTACAATATAGTTACCCGAACCGAAGCCTATGAAAATGGCAAGCAGTTTATCCGGCTGTTTGATGAGATATGGCGCGATAGTAAACGATTGCAGGATGTGACCGATATTGTGGTTGAGAATATATCTACCGCGTATCGGGAAAACTCTCCGGATTTCATTTATTTCTATACGCTTTATAATATTTTCAATGAGTTCCTGGAAGATATTTCAGAAGATATCCTCCCCAATGAAGCTACCGGTTTCAAGCAAAGCAAAATATGGGGAATGCTCTATAATTTCCAACGCGACGCTGTGCTCGCTATCATCAGTAAATTAGAACAATATAATGGCTGTATTCTAGCGGACAGCGTAGGTTTGGGCAAGACTTTTACAGCTCTTGCTGTCATCAAGTATTATGAAAGCCGCAACAGACAAGTGCTGGTTTTGTGCCCGAAAAAGCTTTCCGAAAACTGGAACATATACAAAAATAACTATGACAACAATCCCATTGCGGCGGATCGGCTCCGCTATGATGTTCTCTTTCACACCGACCTTTCCCGTGATTATGGCAAGTCCAATGGGCTTGATCTGGAACATTTGAACTGGGGCAATTATGACCTTGTCGTGATCGATGAAAGCCATAACTTCCGTAATGGCGGTGAAATCTCCGGCGATGATGATCGGGAAAACCGCTATCTGCGTTTGTTGAACCGCGTTGTCCGGGCCGGGGTTAAAACAAAAGTGCTCATGCTTTCCGCTACCCCCGTAAATAATCGCTTCAATGATCTGAAAAATCAGCTTGCTCTGGCCTATGAAGGGCATGCCGAGCAGCTGGATGAAAAGCTGAATACCAGTAAACCGCTGAATGAGATTTTCCGCGGCGCTCAGAAAGCATTTAATACCTGGAGCCGTCTCCGACCGGAAGAACGCACCACTGATAGACGCCAATTTGTATGTAAGTCAGCTGCAATATACGGTATCAGTCGCCAGTCAGCGCAAGAGCATAGATGCGGATATGATGCGTGAAGGAAGCAGCTTTGAAGCGGCTAAAACCAAGACAAATACGCTAAAACACGCCGAGATCAGCCAAATCAAATATGATCTGGTTGGCAAAATTGCTGAAGGAACTGTTTTGACGCGCAGGACAGCGGCAGCCATCCTAAAAGGGATCAAACCCAATACGTTTGCAATGTTCCAGAATAATCCCGAAGAATTTATTTCCAAGGTGATTCGGCTGATCAAGGAGCAAAAGGCAACCATGATCGTGGATCATATTACCTATGATACGATTGACGGAAGCTATGACAGCAGCATCTTTACTGCGGAGAAGCACGGGAAAACCTTTGAGCAGGCATTCCATGCCACAAAAGCAATCCAGGAATATGTGTTTACAGATGGCACGGCTGAGCAGAGCGTGGAAAGAAGATTTGCAGAGCAGCTTGATAACTCCCAGGATGTAAATATCTATGCCAAACTGCCGAAAGGATTTGCTATTCCTACTCCGGTGGGGCATTATTCACCGGATTGGGCTATTGTATTCCATGAAGGAAATATCAAGCACATTTATTTTGTGGCAGAAACAAAAGGCACAATGGAAAGCCTGAATCTTCGCCCAATTGAAAAAGCGAAGATCGATTGCGCCAAAAAGCTGTTTTCCACACTATCGAATGGACTAGTTACTTATGACCATGTAGACAGCTATCAGCAGCTGATGAATAAAGTGATGCAATAAAGTTGCTTCTACCCAAAAGCTCCCTCTGAAAAGGATTTGCAGGAGGAGCTTTTGTTTTGCTTTTTTTGTAGTATGGCATATGTGCTTTTTTGTTTACTTTAAAAAATTACAAATTTTTTCTTAAATAAGCAAAAAACCTTCAGGTATTTTTGCTATGATCCCTTTGAAAAGGCAAAATGAAGCAAGAAAGCCCTGGTTTTGCTGATCGAACCTTGAAAACAGAATATGCGATGGTGCAGGTACGTTCTCTTAAATCCGGAAGATAGGGCATGGAAAGATGCGATGCATCAAATGACAACACGAGAGCAGAGATAGAAAAAGTTAAAAATTTTTTTGAAATTTCTGCCAATGTGTGAAATTACCCTTCACACATCTTTGTTATGATCCAGGCGAAGAGGCAAGACAGGGTGAAATCCACTTGATTTACG
>CACWUV010000061.1 GCA_902764185.1 uncultured Eubacteriales bacterium | reverse complement strand
TCTTGCGCACCTCCCGGCACACGGTCAGGCCGTCCATGCCGGGCAGCATGATGTCCAGGATCATGAGGGTGGGGGGATTTTGCCGGAAGGCCTCCAGGGCCTCGTCCCCCCGGCCGTAGATCACGGTGTCAAAGCCGTCCTTGGTCAGATAGAGGTTAATCAATTGGGCAATGTTGGGATCGTCGTCCACGATCATGATGATGGGCTTGTCGCTCATAAAAATCACCTCCGGATCAGTTGAGGGTGACAATGGTCACGCCCGTCTCACCCTCGCCATACTGGCCCAGGCGGAAGGACTTGACGTGGGGATACGTCTTCAAATGCTTCTGGATGCCCGCCCGCAGGGTGCCCGTGCCCTTGCCGTGCACGATGGCCACCTCGTTCATGCCCGCCATGACGGCCTCGTCCAGATAGTGCTCCACCTCGATCAAGGCTTCGTCCAGGGCCATGCCCCGCACGTCGCACTCCATGCGCACGGTGCGGCTGGCGGACTGGCTGTGCACCATGACGGTGGATTTTTTCTTTTGGGGCTGCTTTTGCTCCACCAGGCGCAGCTGGCTGATATTGGCCTTGAGCTTCATGATGCCCGCCTGCAGCTGCACCTCGCCCTTGGCGTCGGGCTTACTGAGCACCGTGCCCCGGGTGCCCAGATGGATGATGTCCACCAGGTCGCCGGGCTTCAAATCCTTGGGCGGCGGGGCCAGGGTGGGATTTTTCTCCAGCAATCCTTCGCTCAGGCCGTCCAGGCTCTGCTGCATGCGCTGGCGCAGGGCGTTGACCTCGGCCTCCCGGCCCGCCGCGCCCTCTTTTTTCATCTTCTTTAACTGCGTGATCACGTCCTCGGCCTCGCGCCGGGCCGCAGTTTGACGGTCTCCGCCCGGGCCTGCTCGGCGATCTCCCGCTCCTTTTCCGCCACCTGACGCTGATATTCCGCGCCGGCGATGACATCCTCAAAGCGCACGTCGTTGGCGGACAAAAGCTTTTTGGCTTCCTCAATGATCTCTTCGCTCAGGCCCAGCCGGCGGCTGATCTCAAAGGCGTTGGATTTGCCCGGCACGCCGATGGACAGGCGATAGGTGGGTTTCAGCGTCGCCACGTCGAACTCCACGCTGGCGTTCTCCACGCCGGGGGTGCTGAGGGCGTAGGCTTTCAGCTCGCTGTAATGGGTGGTGGCCAGGGTGCGCACCTGGCGATGGAGCAATGTATCCAATATGGTCTGGGCCAGGGCCGCGCCCTCGGTGGGGTCGGTGCCCGCGCCCAATTCGTCAAAGAGCACCAGGTCGCGGCCGGTGACCTCCCGCATGATCTCCACGATGTTGGTCATGTGGCTGGAGAAGGTGGACAGGCTTTGTTCGATGCTCTGCTCGTCGCCGATGTCGGCGTACACCTGGTCAAACACGCTGAGGGTAGTGCCCAGGTTGGCGGGCACGTGCAGGCCGCTTTGGGCCATCAGGGTCAGCAGGGCCACGGTTTTCAGCGTCACCGTCTTGCCGCCGGTGTTGGGGCCGGTGACGATCAGGGTGGTGAAGTCCTCGCCCATCCACAAATCGCAGGGCACCACGGTGTCCCGGGAAATCAGGGGATGGCGGGCCTTGACCAGCTTCAATTTGCCTTCGTTGTTCATGTGGGGCAGGATGCCGTTCATGTCCCGGCTCAGCTGTCCCTTAGCAAAGATAAAGTCCAGATCGGCCAAAATGCTGATGTTCAGGCTGATCATCTCGCTCTGGGCGCCCACCTGGCTGCTCAGCTCTGCCAATATGCGCTCGATCTCCTCCCGCTCCTTGGCGGTCCACTGTTTCAGCTCGTTGCCCAGTTCCACCACCGCCATGGGCTCCACGAACAGGGTGGCCCCGGTGCTGGATTGATCGTGCACCAGGCCGGGCACAAACTGCCGGTATTCCTGCTTGACGGGGATCACATAGCGGCCGTTGCGCACGGTGACGATGCTCTCCTGCAAATACTTGCTGAAGCCGCTGCCGTGCACCATGCTATTCAGCTTTTCCCGCACCTTCTCGTTGGCCTGCCGGATGTGGCGGCGGATGTCGTAAAGGGCGGTGCTGGCGTGGTCGCTGATCTCCTCCTCGCTGATGATGGCGTTGGTGATAGCCTCCTCCAGCTGGCGGAAGGTCTGCAAATGGCTGGCCAGGCCGGTGACGCGGGGGGTGTTCTCCCGCTCGGTCACCAGGGCGCTGCGGGCAGCGCGGGCGGCGGTGAGGCTGCGGGCGATCTCCAGCAGCGCTTTCGGTGCCAGGGACGCGCCCTTCTCCGCCATGGTGAGCCAGGGGCGCACGTCGGAAAAGCCCACCAGGGGGCTGCCGCCCAGGTAGGTCAATATCACCTGGGCCTCCTCGGTCTCCTCCAGGGCTTCCATGGTCTGGGTCAGGTTTTCCTTGGGCACCAGCTGCATGCAGCGCTCGCGGCCCAGATCGGTCAGGGCGAAGTCCGCCAGACGGGTCAGGATCTTGCCAAATTCCAGCACCCGCAGCGTCCGTTCCTTCATCATAGCCACCCCTCCTCAAAAATCAGTGTATCCCACGCGGCTTGCCCGCGCAAGAAAAAGGGGAAAAAGTTCAAAAATCGTTTGCAGTTTGGCCATTTATTCCACGCCCACGTCGTAGCGCTCCAGGCTGCCGGGGATCAGCGCATGGCCCCCGTCCATCAGGGCGCGGTAGGCCCGGGTGACGGCCACGGCCTCCTCCCGGCTTTCAACGGTGAAGTCCACCAGCCAGGACAGGCGGCCGTCCGCCCGGTCGTTCAGCGACCGCGCCTTGCAGGACAGCAGCTGCACCAGGCAGCCCGCCGCCATATGCAGCGGCAATAGGGGGAAGGCTTCTCCCCGGCGGTCCGTCAGTGCCTGGCCTTGGCAGCCGCGGCCCTTGGAACACAGGTCGCAATGGCTGCGGTCCCCATGAAGGCCCAGGGCCGTGCGGGCGGGACAATGGTTCAGGTACATCAGCCGGGCGCGGCCATAAACGGGCAGGATATAATCCCCCGCCGGGTCGGCGGCCAGCAGATCGCTGATCTCCTGCTTGCTCAATTCCCGGGGCAAAATCTGGCTGGTGCCGCCCAGGCTCCGCAGCATATGGGCCGCCCGGTGGTTCCAGCAGGGCACGCCCTCGCCCAGCATGCAGGATGCGCCGGTCAACTGCCCCACGCTGCCCGCGCAAACAGGCAGCCCCAGGCCGCGCAGCTTTGCGCTGTCCCCGTCGGTCAGCTGCACCGGCAGCGCCAAAATGGCGCCTTTGGGCAGCTTGTCCAGCTGCAAATCACGCAAATCCAGCGGCGCGTAGATCAGCGCGTCGGCTCCGGCGTCCAGCAATGCCTGGCCCATGGCCGGATCGGTGAACTGGGCGTACAGCAAATGCTTTTTATCCGCATCCGCAGCCTGCGGCAAAGCCGGATAATGGACCTCCGGCAGCCGCCAGGCATTGATGCGCGCCTGCCGCAACTGCTCCAGCGCCTGGCGGCGCAGCTCGTTCAGCGCGGCAGCGGGCACATAAGCCCCGGCGCTGTTCACCGTCAATCGGCGCAGATTATACAGGGTATCCCCCGTCTTTTCCAGGGAGCGCCGGGCGCGGCTCTCGTCCAGCGCGGCGTTCTGGGCCGCCTGAGCCGCATCGCCATGCACGGTGGCTTCCGCCCGGTCATCCCATGCCCGCAGCGTCACCGGCTGGCCGGGATAGGCCGTCAGCTCCGCGTCAAAGTCCACCCGCGGCAGGCGGGCAAAGCTCTCCCGGGCGGCCTGCAGCTGAGCGGCGTCGTCGATGCGCACCACGCTGTCGCCGGTGCGGGCGGGATGATGCAGCCGCAGGATGGCCCGCTGTCCGCCGGGCACCCCGTTGCCGCTGTACACGATGTCCTGCTCGCCGCTGCCGCGCAGCTGCAGGCCGTCGCCGTCATGCAGCGCTTTGGTCAGCTGCGCCTCCGCCAGCCAAACATCGCCCTTTTTCCACACTTTTCCCAGGGTTCCCAGGGGAATGCCCGCGCTGGACACGCGCTCCGGATTCATCACGTCCGCGTCCCGCGCGCCCATGGAATAGCCGGGATAGAAGCCCCGGGAAAACACCTGGCGCAGGGCTTCCCACTCCTTTTGATCCGCCGGAGCAAAGCGCCCCCCGTCGATGGCGTCCAGCGCCTGCCGATAGCTGCGGGTGACCACGGCCACGTATTCCGGGCGCTTGAGCCGTCCCTCGATTTTGAAGGAGGCCACGCCCGCCTCGGTCAATTCTTTCAGATGATCCCGCAGGCACATGTCCCGGGGCGACAGCCAGGCGGCGGTCTGTCCCTGCCAGTCATAGGGCAGGCGGCAAGGCTGGGCACAGCGCCCGCGGTTGCCGCTCCGTCCGCCGATGAGACCGGAATAGCGGCACTGGCCGCTGACGCTCACGCACTGGGCGCCATGGATGAACACCTCGGTCTCGATGCCCGTGGCGGCCACGGCGCGGATGGTATCCAGGGTGCATTCCCGGGCCAGCACCACCCGGCGGACGCCCAATTTTTGCAGCAGCCTTGCGCCCTCCACGTTATGGATGGCCATCTGGGTGCTGGCGTGGACGCACAGGTCGGGAAATTCCTCCCGGATCAGGCTCAGCACGCCCATATCCTGCACCAGAACGGCGTCAGCCCGCAGCTCATGCAGCATGCGCAGCGTCTCCCGGACGCCGGATAGCTCCTTTTCCTTCACCAGGGTATTGACGGTCACGTGCACCCGGCAGCCCAGGAAATGGCACAGGTCGATGATTTCCTTCAGTTCTTCCCGGTCAAAGCCCGCGTTGACCCGCGCGCCAAAGGCCGATGCCCCCAGATACAGGGCATCGGCGCCATTGCACAGCGCGGCCAGCGCCGCTTCCCGGCTCCCGGCAGGACACAGCAGCTCAGCCATGGGCAGCCTCGTCCAGCTTGCGCCGCAGGCGGGTGTTGTCGTCCTGGGCGCGGATCAATTCGTCCGCATAGGTCAGCGCCGCCAGCACGGCGGCCGCTTCCCGGTTGGCAATGCCGCTGGACATCAGCTCCCGCATCTTGCGGTCCACCAATGCCGCCGTGCGCTGCACGGATTCCGGGCTGTCGGTACTGTTGAGGCTGAACTCACGGCCAGCGATGGTAACGGTTACGGTATTTACACTCATGCTTACTCCAAATGAATTAGCGTGTTATCCAATTATTTATTGTAAATTGATTATTTTTACAGCTTCTCGAAGGGATACTCGTGCCCCTGCACGTCCACGCGGATGCTGGCGATCGCCTGCTCCTCCAGCGGCCGGTCCATGCTGTTGCGGCGCACGTTCTGGATGCGGGCGGCCACCTCGTTGCCGGTCAATACACGGCCGAAGGCCGCATAGCTGCCGTCCAGGTGAGGCGCCACGCCGGTCATGATGAAGAACTGGCTGCCGGCGCTGTTGGGCCGCATGCTGCGGGCCATGCTGAGCACGCCCAGGGTGTGCTTGAGGGGGTTATCAATGCCGTTGCGGCTGAATTCGCCCTTGATGGAATAGCCGGGACCGCCCATGCCGCTGCCTTCGGGGTCGCCGCCCTGGATCATGAAGCCGGGGATGACGCGGTGGAAGATGAGCCCGTCATAGAAGCCGCTGTTGGCCAAGGCCACAAAGTTGCCCACGGACTGGGGCGCATACTCGGGATAGAGCTCGCCGGTCATGACGCCGCCGTCCTTCATGGTGATGGTAAAGGTGGGATGAAAATATTCCTGCATGGTATTGCCCTCCAATATATAGTGAGAATCTACCATAATAAATATAGCGCCCGGCGGCTTTTTTGTCAATGCGCAGGCGAAACATAGTTATAGTTAAAACCTATTGCCCGTACAAGAAAATGGGTATAGCCCAATAGGCCGAAAGCCTATTGACTGGATCGGCAAGCCGTGATACCATGCATTCATATTCACGAAAGGAGTGCCGGGCAAGCCGAAGACAGCGCTTTCTTTGCCCTGGGGAAAATCGATGAAACGGTTATTCTGGATCGGCGGAAGCCGGACGCGAATGTGGGCGCAGGCTATTGCTGTCCCCCACATGCAGTGAATAAAGGAGATATTATCATGAAAAAGTTTGCAGTCGTTTTGCTGGCGCTCCTGCTGGCCCTCTCCTCCGTTTCCGCGCTGGCCGACACCCTGATCATCGGCATTCCCGACGACGGCACCAACCTCTCCCGCGGCATCAAATTGCTTGAGACCGCCGGGCTCATCGAGGTGGATCCCGCCGTGGGCTTCACCCCGGAGATCAAGGACGTGACCAAGTACATCTACGACATCGAAATCTCCCCCGTGGCCGCCAACACCCTCACCTCCACCCTGGTGGATTACGCCGCGGCCACCATCAACGGCACCTACGCCATTCCCTTCGGCCTGATTCCCTCGGAAAACGGCCTGATCATCGAAAAGCAGAGCGAATCCGGCGATAATCCCTACGTCAACATCATCGCCGCCCGCACCGCCGACGTGAACAACGAGATCTTCAAGACCATCGTGGCCGCCTATCAGACCCAGTATGTGGCGGAATTCCTGCTGGAGAACTACAAAGAAGCCTTCTTCCCGGCCTTCGATTACAATCCTGATTTCACCGTGAAGGAAGGCTGGACGGACAGCGTGGTGGCCTATGAATCGGACAAAACCGGCAAAACCGTGGTGAAGGTGGGCGTCTGCGGCGCCAACAACGACCAGTGGAAGGCCGTGCAGCAGGTGCTGGACCAGCAGAACGCGGGCATCTACATTGAACTGGTGGAATTTGACGCCTACAACCTGCCCAACGAAGCCCTGAACAGCGGTGACATCGACCTGAACGCCTTCCAGCACAAGGCCTACCTGAACAACGACAGCGCCGCCAACGGCTACGATCTGACGCCCATCGGCGACACGCTCATCGCTCCGCTGACCCTGTATTCCAAGAACTTCGATTCCATCGACGCCATCAAGGAAGCGGCGGGCCTGCTGAACTAAGCCCGGAAGATTACAAGACGTTGGGAGCGAAACATCCCCCAACGCCTTTTCCATGGAGAGACCGTCAATGATTGAAATCAAGCATCTGAACAAAACCTTTGCCTTGAAGGGGCAAACCGTGGACGCCGTGCGGGATGTGTCGCTCACCATTCCGGACGGCGACATCTATGGTGTCATCGGCTATTCCGGCGCGGGCAAAAGCACCCTGGTGCGCTGCATCAACCTGCTGGAAACCCCGGACAGCGGCACCCTGCGGGTCAACGATTCCGGCCTGATCACGGCGGAGGGCGGCAAAATCTATCTGGGCGAGGGCAAAACCCCCATGCGGGAGCGGCAGCTCAACGCCATGCGCCGCTCCATCGGCATGATCTTCCAGCATTTTAACCTGCTGGATCGCTCCACCGTGTTTGAAAACGTGGCCTACCCGCTCAAATACAGCGGCATGACCCGCAACGAGATCTGCGACCGGGTGATGGAAATGCTGCGGCTGGTGGATCTGACCGACAAGCGGGACGCCTATCCCAGCCAGCTTTCCGGCGGCCAGAAGCAGCGGGTGGCCATCGCCCGCGCCCTGGCCAATCATCCCCAGGTGCTCCTGTCCGACGAGGCCACCAGCGCCTTGGACCCGGACGCCACCGAAGCCATTCTGGCCCTGCTTCGCTCCCTCAATGAAAGGCTGGGCCTCACGGTGGTCATGATCACCCACGAAATGGCGGTCATCAAGTCCATCTGCCGCCATGTGGCCGTCATGGAAAACGGCCGGGTGGTGGAGGAAGGCGGCGTATATGACGTCTTTGCCCATCCCAGGCAGGACATCACCCGCCATTTCGTGGCCAGCGCGTCGGCGCTGAACCGGGTGGACAAGCTCCTCAAAGAGGATTCTCCGCTGGTGCAGGTGGAAGAAGGCGCGCTGCTGGTCAAGCTGCTCTTCTCCCGGGACAGCGTGGGCGATTCGGTCATCAGCTTTATTTCCCGGGAATTCGACGTCAGCATGAACATCGTGCTGGCCAGCGTGGAGGTCATCGAAGGCGCGCCCCTGGGCGGCATGATCGCCGCCATCAAGGGCGACGGGGACAAGGTGGAAGCCGCCCTCAAATGGCTTCACGATCATCATGTGGAAGTGGAGGTGCTGCGCCGTGGATGAACTGCTCAAGCAATGGATACCCAACGTGGTGGCCTATAAATCCCGCTTTTTCACCAGCCTCAGCCAAACCATGCAGATGACCCTGCGCAGCGGGGCCATCGCGCTGGTGGTGGGGCTGGCCCTGGGCGTGCTGCTGACGGTGACCAAAAAGGACGGCATCCGGCCCCAGGCGGTGATCTACCGCATCGTCGATCTCTTCGTCAACCTGTTCCGTTCCATCCCCTTCATCATTTTGCTGATTTTCCTTATCCCCTTCACCCGCATGCTGGTGGGCACGGCCATCGGTGTCAAGGGCGCGCTGGTGCCGTTGGTGTTTGGCTGCGTACCCTTCTACACCCGCCAGGTGGAGGCGGCGCTGGCCTCGGTGGACGACGGCAAGGTGGAGGCCGCCCGCAGCATGGGCAGCAGCACCCTGGGCATCATCTTCCGGGTGTATCTGCATGAGGCGGTGCCCGATCTGATCCGCGCCACCACCATCACGGCCATCAGCCTCATCGGCCTGACCACCATGGCGGGCGCGGTGGGCGCAGGCGGCATTGGCAGCTTCGCCATCAACTACGGCCAGAATCAGAACCATCAGGACATCGTCAACGTGTGCGTCATCATCCTGCTGCTCTTCGTCTCCCTGCTACAATTTGCGGGCAATCTGCTGGCCCGCCGCACCACCAACCGCGGCCTGCTGCGCCGGGAAGGGAAGGACAAGGCATGAAAAAGCGCATTTGCGATTATGTGGACAGCCAGGCGGCGCTTTATCGCCAGATCGCCCTGGAAATTCACGCCAAGCCCGAGGTGAGCAACCACGAGTTTTTCGCCTGCGAGCGGCTCAGCAGCCAAATGAAGGCAGAGGGCTTCGTCGTCCGGGTGGACGTGGCCGGTCATCGCACGGGCTTCACCGCCTGCTATCAATCCCCCAAGCCTGGCCCGGTGCTGGTGTTTCTGGCGGAATATGACGCCCTGGCCGGGCTGGGCCACGGCTGCGGCCACAACCTCTTTGGCCCCACCAGCTGCCTGGCCGCCGCGGCGCTGAGGCAAGTCATCGACGAAGTCGGCGGCGAGGTGCGCGTATATGGCACCCCTGGCGAGGAAGGCGGCGAAAACGGCAGCGCCAAAGGCAGCTTTGTGCGAAAAGGCTTCTTCCGGGACGCGGATGCCGCCCTGTGCGTGCATCCCGGCGATCAGTACGTGGCCACCACCCGCTCCCTGGCCTGCGCGCCGGTGGACATCGAATTCTGGGGAAGGCCCGCCCACGCCGCCAGCGCCCCGGAAAAGGGCATCAACGCCCTGGACGCCCTGATCCTCACCTATAACGGCATCAACGCCCTGCGCCAGCACGTGACGGAGGACGTGCGCATCCACGGCATCATCACCAGCGGCGGCCAGGCGCCCAACATCGTGCCGGAATACGCCGCGGGCAAGTTCTTCCTGCGGGCTGCCACCGCCCCGGGCCTGGAGAACGTGTACCAGCGGGTGGAGGCCATCGTGGCGGGCGCGGCGGCCATGACCGGAGCCAAAGGCCGCATGCAGCCCAGCCAGAACCGGGTGGAAAACACCGTGCCCACCCCCGCCTTCGACGCCGTGTACGCACGCAATTTCCAGCTTCTGGGCCGCGATCTGGGCGTCTCCGACACCAAGGTCGGCATCGGCTCCAGCGACGTGGGCAACGTCTCCCAGGTGATCCCCACCATCCAGCCCACCATCTGCATCACCGACGGCCCCACCCCCTGGCACAGCGAGGCCAGCAAAGCCGCCTCCTGCTCCGAAAAGGGCCTGGCCTCCATCGCCCTGGGCGCAAAAGCCTTGGCCATGACCGCCCTGGACCTGATCCTGGACCCCGATCTCCTGCACACAATCCAGGCCGACCACGCCCAGCGCGTCGCCGCCCAGAGCGCCGATTGACCCCTTATTCTTCCCCCCTTCTCCATAGCGCACAAATTATTCTTTCTCCCGTACAAAAAACAGGCTGATGACCTTTCGATCATCAGTCTGCTTTTTTTGTTTTGTCTCAATTCATCCGCCGCTTCTTGCCATACCGCAGCGCCGTCATCAGGGCCAGGCCCATGACCAGCATCACCGCGTAGGGGGCAACGCGCAGGCTCACGCCGGTGGGGGAAACATATACCGTATTGGTATATGCCAACGAAGCATCCTCAGTGATCTGAACAGGATTGCTTTCGCTTGCAAACCCCCACTCAGAAAACGTTTCATTCTCCCGCCAGGTATAGCTGGGCCAATAATTCGCATCCGGTGTTTCGCGCACCGCAAGCCGGCACCTATTGTCTCGCCAGCCAAGACACCCACTTCATAATTGCCAAGGCGGGTCGTCCTGTCTTCTTCAAAGATTTCAAAGATGGTCACCTTGAATTCAAACTTCTTATCGGGACCTACAACCCGCTTGGACAGCGTAACTTTCCTGATGGGTCTGTTATACACGGTCATTATTCTGCCTGTGTCGTCCAGTCCAGCCGGTTTTCCAGCCAGATCGTCGCCAGCAGCGTTAAACAATCTGAACCGCACTTCCTCATTCTTGCTGATCGTCAGGAACATATCCTCGTTGATGAGGGTATAGCCGGCAGGGCTCGCGTTTTCTCTGATGCGGTATGTACCCTCCTGCAAATACTGTTCATGCGTATCTTCGTTCACCGTGATGATGCTGCCGTTGCCGGCATTGATCCATTGCTGGGTGGTGGCATCGAATTCCACGGGCGTCACCACAAAGCTCGCGCCTGTCAGCACCGTATCGTTTATACTGTCGCGTTTTTGCAGCTTTACCAGCACCTTTGGCGAATAGGTATAGGTGATCGTCACATTGCCCAGGATCTGGTAATCTCCCAACGCTGTCGGGTTCAGGATTTCCGTGGTTCCGTCGTCGCGGGTCACAATCGCGTTCACGCGCATGCCATAGGTGGCCGTGTCCGGAATTGTCGGAGGCGTGATCCGAATCGCGTGGCCGCTGCGCCCATAATAGGAGAAGTCTGTCAGCGTATTGCTGGCATTGCCCACAAGGTGGAGCACAACTTCATCAGCGCTTTCAATGACATTTTCAACGCCCCGTTTATAACGATAATCAAAGTTGCTATCCGGCACTCCTTCTTCTATAACCTGCTTTATCGTCACGGTATAGGTCTTTTCCTGCCACATGGCATAAAGCATGTTTTTATGGTCATTGAACTCGTCTTTGTCCAGGTTATCGGCTGCCACAATCTGCCCAGGCGCAAAGGTGAGTTCACCATTAATTTCCGCCTGTTCTTCCTGATGCTCCTTTGTACCCGCAAAGAAGGACCAGCCGACCAGTTCCCAGCCATCCAAATAGAAGTCATCTGCCGAAGGCAACTCGATGTTCTGGTTCACTTCCTCATCCAGTATCACCTCAACACGGTCCGTGCCGTCCTTGGTTTTGCCCTGAACGGTCTTTGGCGAAAACGTACCATTGCTGTAAGAGGTATCCTCAAAGGTATTGCCTTCATAGGTGATGTGCGTCAGTCGGGACGTATCACCGGTTAGCTCATAAACAGCGGTCAGCGTCACAGTTTTGCGCAGCAGGACGCCCTCCTCAGTCATGAAGGTATCAGAAGCTAAAAGGTCGTCAAGACGAATATTATCACTTGGATTATACGTCTTCGTCGTCCCGTCAGTCAATGTTGCCTGCCAACACTTGAAGGTGTACAAATCGCTGTAATTGGAAGGCGCTTCGCGGGTCACGGCAATTCCGTCCGCCATGGGATATAGATATGTGTCGATCGGTACGGTGGTCAGCATCTCACCCAGCGCATTTTGTATCGCTGCATCTCCTGGGTCATAGATCACGTTGATACCGCTGGTGGTGTAGTCCTGCGTCCAGCGTGCGTACAGATGAAGGATGCCGCGCACGTTCTCATGGGCTTCATCGTCATCACCATAGGCGGCGCGCGCCGCTGCCCATTTTGCAGTGCGATAGGTCATATCCATGTCCGTCGTCCGGTCGGTAACAGGAGTGGAAAACAGGAATGGATGCGTAAACTCAGGATCGGTATACCAGCCAGCCAGGTTATACCCTGCGCGCTGGGCGGTCGTCAGCAGACCGCCGTCCAATGTCTCGTCATAGTCCTTGCGGAAACGCAGCGCCTGGCTGCCCATATACACGTTGTTCGCACCCGGCACGATGACGATGCGGAAACGTTCCATCTTCCACTTTCCATAGACCGCCACGTTGTTGTCCGGCATGGTCTCCGTAAAGTCAAAGGGTGTCGTGCAGCTGGGATCGGCATACCAACCCGGGGTCAGGAAATAATATCCCGTGCGCTGGCCAGGATTATGTTCTGCATATTCTGCAAACGGTTTGCCGTAACGCAGCGTATAAGACGCAGTCTCGTTGCCGCCATTGTTGGTATAGAAGGTCAAAGTATGCGTATTGCGTTTATATCGGAGGTATATGTTCTGGTTATTATAACTGATACTGCCTGATGTGGTTATTGGCGTCCACGATCCGTTTGCATTTAATGAATTGCCCACTTGATATGAATCAATGATGAAGCCAGTAAACGTTTCGGTAGGATGCCATGTACCCCGGGCTCCAAGGTCCGCAGAAGACAGCACATATTCATCCGTATAGCTCCACTCGCCATCAACCGTCTGAACATATATATATAGCTTATTATTACTTGAGGTATGATCTGTCGTTTGAAAATCTATGGTTGTTTCTGTAAAACTGTTTGGGTTGTTTCCATTGTATGTCGACAAGGGATCAAATATGGTTAACGCCAAGGGGTAAGTATAGGTTCCATCGGTCCATGTTTTTCCCGTGCCAGCGCTGGGCCACTCAGTAAACTCCGCCCCATATAACCCGGTGAAGGATCTATAAAGTTGCAAGGATTGTCTGTCGCTTCTCGTATAGCGATTGCCGGTATACAACGTATTATTGTAATACCAATTACCATTCCACCTCCACAGATACTCCCGCGTATACCCGCCATTCCCATCCGGGATATAATAATAACCATTACTATTTGAAGTGCTTTGCGTATATGTGTAATCATATATATAGAAATTCAGCGTGATCGGCTTTCTATCATAATACACATTCAGCACCGAAGATCCATCCGCTTTAATGATGGTGGATTCGTCGCTCAACGCAGCATTATAAACGAAATAGTTTTTTCCAACCTCCTCCGATGTGCCATTGATGCCATAGATATTTTTATATTCTTCCGCCAAGATCACTTTCTGTGCGGTTTTTACATCTTCTTCAAACAGGTAGCTGGTGACATAGTCATATTTTTTATCCGCGTCAGCAGCGTCCACAGCATCCGATGCTTGCTGCTTCCAAATGATGACACGGTAAGAGGAATCAGAGGGGGTCCATTTGGCGTACACCGTGGTGTCGTGGGTCAGCATTTCACCAAAGGTAAAGGGAGTGCTGCATGCCGTGTCTGTGTACCAACCGTCAAACTGATAGCCTGTCCGGGTGGGATTGGTGGGCGCGGCGGTCACTGCATTCAGATAGAAGACAGGGGGCGTAAAGCTGGCGCCGCCGCTAACCAAATCGCCGTTTTCATTTTCCACCCAGTCGTTATCGTCAAAGACCAGCCAATGGCCTCCCTCAATATTCGGATACAGCTTCAAATCCTTTTTAATGACCACATTTTCCCGGCCCGGTACAAGGGTCTCCTCGCCGCCATTTTCCATGTCGTACCAGCCATTGAACTGAACGTCCGTATCAATGGTGGGCCGAAGCTGATTTTCCGGCCTTACCGTGAAGGTGGTGTCCCCCGAATCCGCCTTGGGTACGATTTCCGTCGCCAGCACGTTATTGGGGTTCACGTCCAAATAGGTGACGTAATACACATTTTTCAGGTTGGCATAGAGATTGATATAGGTGCCTTCAACAAAGGCATCCTGTTCAAAGCCTTGCAGCTCATCATTCAGATCTGCATTGGTCAGCAATTTGTTCTCATCGTCGGTGGGCGCATCCTTGCTCCAGCCCTTGAAGATACGAGTCCACGTAGCGCCTTCTATTCCAGGGATGCTGGGCTCGCTGATGGAAAGCGCGTCGCCCGTTTTGGGATGCACGTCCTTATAGCGGAAATACTGCGTGGAAAGCAGCACGTTGCTTGTACCGTCATTATAATAGAACCGGTATCCAATACGGGCGTTTTCCTCATCCACGCCAATGGGATAAATGGAGAAGCTGTCGGCCTGGAACGTCACCGCGTGATCCACCGCTTCTGCCGTGGTGACAAACACCGGCTCGCTGTTCACATCCTCCATATGGTAGATGCTGAAGGTCTTGCCATCCTCCAGCACATCGCTGTTGATCTGCACGGTAAGCGCGCCGGCGGAAGGCTGCCAGTTGATGCCGGCATCCTTCATGGCGTTGTTGGCATAGATCTTGATATCGTAAGCAATCAGCACGTCTGTATCATCGATCTGCACCGGGACGGCCTGGGCCTCCACCTGGCCATGGGGAGGCAGAGCGCCGGACAGGGTGATATTGTCGTCCTGATAGAGCTTCTGGGATTCCTGCGCGCCAAAGCTGGCGAAGGCCATCTTATCCTTGGTGGTAAAATCGACCAGGGCAAACACAGAGAAGCCCTGCGTATTAAAGGTGACGGTGGCGCCGTTGGTGGTGGCGCTCAGCTCGCTGCCGCCGGCGACGGCACCGCTCTGGGTGCTTTGCACGCTGGCGACGCCTTTCAGGCTTTTTGCGTTCAGCCGGACGGGCTGAGCAGGCGCGGCTTCCTCGGCAAAGTGCACCACGCGCACACTTTCCACATCCTGGGCCTCTTTTTCCAGCAGCTGAATGCTGACGGAAACCTTGTCATTGGGCTGATATTCCGTGCCGTCTGGCCCGATCAGGGAAATATCGAACAGGCGGGTGTACACCACGCTGCTGACATCCACCCCCAGGGTGGCCGCCGTGCGGGTCAGATACGCCCGATAGTCTTCGCTGTTAGTGCTGATCTCCCGGGCCTGCACCTGGGCGTCCGCGGGAATGCCGCTGGCCGCGTCGTAGGTCACGGTGATCTTATAGGTTTCGCCGCCCGCCTCCACGATTTTTTCCTTTACCGTGACGGCATAAGTGGAAAAGCTATCCGCCTCAAAGGTGATCCAGTTGTCCACCGGGACCACCGTATCCACATATTGGGGCGCGCTGCCGATGTCGTCCAGATGGTAAATGTTCATTTCCTGGCCGTTGCGGAAGGCCGGGCCGTAGAAGTGCACCTCCACCTTCTGGTCGCTGGGCTGCCAGGTCTTTCCCTTCTGGCGCTGCTTTTCGTTGGTGTAGATCTTTACGTCGTAGGCGGCCAAAACAATTTCGCCGTCCACCTCCACGGTGACGGGGGTGGCGTCCACCACGGCGTTGCCGGGCATTTTGCCGGTGAGATAGATGTCCTTATTGGCCCAGACAATATTGTTTTCCAGCGGCAGATCGCCAGGATCGGCAGCCACCCGCACCAGGGCGATGCCGTCGTTGCCTTTGAAATTCAGCTGGATGTTGGCCAGATCGCCCAGCGCCACGTCCTCCATCACGGGGGCGCCGGACAGCGCGCCGTTTTGCAGGGTATAAAAAGCCAGGCTTTCGCCCTCGCCCAGGGCGGGCGAGGCTTCCAGCCTTGCGGTCAAAGTCAAAGCGGTATTATTTTTGAGGTTGTCCACGCGCCACGCCTCAACCACCTGCACGCCGGCCGTGTTGGCGGGCGAAGCGTAAACCAAAGACGGCTTCTGGTTCTTATAGGTGCCCGATGCCACAACAGAGGTATAATTGCCCTGCCAGGAGAGCTCGATATCCTTCTGCTTGTTCATCACGGCAATGCCGAACACAGCGCTTTGGCCGGAAGCAGGCTTCACCGACGGCGTGGGCTCCAGCTGCGCCAGCAGCTCCTCCTCCGTCAGCACAAGAGGAGCTTCCTCCTCCAGCGTCTCCGCATGGCCGAAAACGGCAAAAAACAGCGTAAGGAACAAAGCCGCCAAAAGCAGCCATTTCCTTTGCTCCCGTTTTCTCCGCATATGTTCATTGCCCCCTTTTATCGTCCCCAGGCGAAATGCATATTCGCCCCCGGTTTGATTATACCGTCTCTAGGTTACATTTTCCGGATGCGGTCCCGATGCCGTTCGGCGCGTCTCCGCGCCGGACAAAGGCAGCCCCGCATCATTCGATCACTTCAAGCGTTCCATCGTCGGCTTTCTGCGCTTCCGTCTGCGCGGCAGCGCCGCCGTCCTGCAAATACGCGCCGACAATGGCATGACCCCAGGTGATGGCTCTGCTCACATCGTAGTTTTGCAATTCGCCAATGGCAAAGTCAAAATACACGTTGCTGTAAATGGGCAGCATGGGCAGCGTCTCGTTGAAGCGCTCCTGGAAAGCCACCCAGCGCCGCATGTACTCCAGCACATTGCCGGGCTCGGTGTGGCTCACGTCCCAGGCCAGGTCGTACAGCCAGGGATCGTCATATTGGGTCCCCTGCCAGTTGCGCCTGCCTTCCTCCACCGCAAAGTGGATGGAGGGGTCAAACACGATCTCCAGGTTGGAGCCCATGTAGATCATGTCGATAGAACGCTCGCCCTTTTCGTTCATCAGCTCCGGCGAAACCTTGTAGCCGCTGGCGAACTCCGGCAGGCCGTAATACACGCTGAGCAATTCCTTCACCGGGGCGGGGATCAGCGTCAGGCGAATGCCCACCTTTTCCAGATTGGGAATCAGGTGCTTCTCAAAGCTCTCCGCCATGCGGTTGCCTTCGGGGTAGATCATCCGCAGGTCCAGCGCCACGCCGTCCCGCTCGCGGATGCCCTGGTCGTTCAGCTTCCAGCCGTCCTGATCCAGCAGGCGGCGCGCCCGATCCAGATCCAGGGTGTAGGCGGTCAGCTCGTCCAGCGACAGCGCATTCCACTGGGCCAATTCATCCTCATAGGCCTTCCAGGCGCCGGCGTTGTTGGGATCTTCGGGCTGCGCCACAGGGGGAGCCATGGTGCCCTCCACGATGCCGAACATCCATTGGCCCAGACCGTAGAAGCCATCCACCCGCAGGCCGTAGCCCCCGGTGTAGTCCCGGGTCAGCAGATCGCGGTCCATGCACCAGGCGATGGCCTGGCGCACCGCCTGGCTGCGCACGCTCTCCTGCTCGCAGCAGAAGGAAATGAAGCTCAGGCCGATACGCGGATAGTTGACAAAGCTGTATCCGTTGGAGCTCACATATTCGGTTTCGAGGATGCGGGTGTCGTCCTCCTCGGTTTTGACATAGGAACCGCTCTGCACCAGCGCCAGCGCTTCATCGAGGGTGGAGGCCTTGGCCACCTTGTTCAGCAGGTCAAATTCGCCCGTCGCCAGCTTTTCCACCATGTCCTCGTTGTCGGCCCGGGTGAAGGTAATCCTGGGAATGGTGGGCTTCTGTCCGCGGGAGTTGCCCTTATAATAGGGATTGATCTCAAATTCCACCGTGGTGCCGTCAAAGGACAGCATTTTATAGGGACCGGAGCTCACCGAAGGCCTGCACAGATAGCCCGTTTCGGGGTCCAGCAGGGAAACCTTCAGGTTTTCCACGCGGAACATCGGCGCGTCAGGGTTTTCCAGGGGCTTGGGCTGCTCCTTGGCGTTGGCCAGATAGGTGCCCTTGCCGTCGTCGCGCACCTCCACGCCCGGCGCGATGGCCTTGATGGGATAGGGCGCGCTGTACAGCATGCCCATCTCATAGAAGAAGGGCAGATATTCATGATCCACGGTGATGATCAGCGTGCTGTCGGAGGTGACGCGCACGCCGGACAGCACCGCATGGCTGCCGTCGGCAAACATGCGCACGCCGTCCTCATAGTGCCAATCCTGAATGATGCCCCGGGCGTCCACGTGCACCAGCAGCGCATCCTCCACGGCTTTATCCTCGGGCATCAGGATCAGCTCGTTTTCCAGGTTGCGGGCCAGGGTCATTTCGGTCCTGTCCCCCAGCACCTGGGCAAAGTCCATCGTTTCGTCGGCGGTCACCCGCACGGTTTCCACCTGCTCCACCGTCCGGCCGTCCTGCTGGATCAGCCGCGTGCCCTTCAGTTCCGCCGTGCGCAGGATATACTCGCGGCAGCCCTGCAGATAATCCCGGGAGTCGGCAACGCCGCCCAGGTCGTTGATGCGGGTATCAATGGAAAACAGGAAGGAAAAGGCGTAATCCCAGGCGGTGATCGGGCTGCCGTCGGAATAATACAGGTCGTTGTTCAGCGCCAGGATATAGCTTCTGTCGCCCTGGGCGTTTTCGGTCACCATCACGCCGCTTACCACGGTGGGATCGGCCTTGAACTGGCCGTCATCCCCCTGGAATTCGATCAGGTTGTAGCCTTCCAGCAGGGTGCGCACGTCGATGTCGCTGGTGTCATTGTCCCACTGGTTGGTGAAAAAGTGGCCCTTCATCTGCGTGGGGTTGGCCACGGTCAGATGGTCCAAGGAGCGCTCCACATTCACGGTAACGCGCTCCACCCGTTTCCCCAAGGCGTCCACGGGCGAGGCGATGTTTTCGGCCAGCGCGCCAAAGGCAGCAGACAGCAGCACCGCCGTCAGCAACAAGCAAATCAATCTGCGCATACCCGCGTCTCCCCTTTCAAATCTGGGATAAGTCAGCTTTCGCCGCCCTGATTTATTTTTTTATAAACCAGAGCGGCGAAGCATTGGTTATTCGAAGCAGTCGCCCGTGTTCAGGCGCACGCCGTTCAGGCCCAAAGGCGTATCGTAATCCTTCAGGATCACCAAGTTTTCATCGGTATTGCCGCCGTCCGGGTTATTGACGCCGTTGGCGCCGGCCATATACAGCACGGTGACCTCCTCGTCATGGCCGCCCATCACGCCGCTCACGCGCAGCGTATTGGTATCCATGCCGTTGATCAAAGGCGAAACCACATCATAGGGCTGGCCGTCGCGCAGGGTGCCCACATAGTCGTCCGTCACGGGCTGTCCGGTGAGCACATTCACATAATGGATGGTCAGCGTGTATTGCTGCGGCGTCTCGGTGGGCGTCGCCACACGGGTGTTGGTAATCACGGTGTTCACGCCGTCGGTGTTGATGCCGGTCTGCTCATAGCCGATCACGTTGGGTTCGATCCAGGTGTAGGCGATGCCGCCGGGCATATTGGGCACCTCGGCGCTCCAGCCGTTGCTGCTGCTCAGGGTGACGATCCGGGTCATGCCGCCGCCGGTCAGCGCCATGCGCACCGCGTCGGGGCGATCCTCGGGCGTATCGTTCACCCACAGCTTGCTCACCCACAGCGTCACAGGCGTCGGCGTAGGCGCGGGCGTGGCGGTGGGTACGGGCGTCACGGTGGGAATCAGCGTCGCCGTGGCCGTGGCAACGGGAGTCGGGCTGGGCGTAGCCGTCCGCGTAGGACCGCCGCCACCGCCGCCGCCCGGTCTGCGGGTGGGCGCACGGGTGGGCGTGGGCACGGGAGTGGGCGTCGCCGTAGGCGCGGCCGTGGGCGTATTGGTCGCCGTAGCGGTGGCCGTGGGCACGATCGTCACGGTGGGGATGACCGTCGCCGTGGCGGTGGGCGTGGGCGCATTCGTAGGCGTAGGTGTGGGCGTCGCCGTAGGCGTGGGCGTCGGCGTGACGCCATTGCCCAGGATGGTGAAGTCGCCAGGTACGTAGGTCACCACGTAGTTGCCCTGGTTCTCTTCGCCCGTGGGCACAATGCGCTTGGGATAATTGCCCGGTTCGTTTTCGATGTTCTTATTGATGCGGTCCAGGGTGTACTGCACCGTATCGCCGTCCAGCAGGCCGCTCACGGTGGCGGTATAGGCAGGATCGGGATCGCCGTAATTCTTGCCCTTGTCGTCGGCCTTCACCGTCACGGGCCGCGGGCGCACCCGCAGGGTAACGCTGGTCATGTCGGTGCCGTGGTCCGGGTTGGTGGCCCGCACCAGCACTTCTCTGGTGTCCACGTCCTTGATGGTGGGCGGCTCGGTGGTCCAGGTCTTGCCGCCGTCCTCGCTGTATTCGATGGTCGTGCCTTCGTCGTAGGTCACGTTCACCGAGGCGGGGCCGTGCTCCTGGCCGTCATAGACACCGTCGTAGCCGGTGGCGGTGATCATCAGCAGGTCGCGCTTGACCATTTTGCCAAACACGATCAGTCGTCCGCTGGTGGTGGCGGAGGCGCAGGTGGACAAGGCCACAATGCGGGTCGCGCCGCGGGCGGCAGCCTCGTCAAAGATCAGCACCTCGGTGCCCACGCCCGTGCCGCCTTCGCCGTTGGAGCGCAGGAAGGCAAGCACCTCTTTCACCTTGATTTCCAGGCCTTTGGTGGCCGCCACGTTGTAGAAGGTGCTTTCGTAGGCGTCGGTGGTGGCCACGGCGAAGAGCGTCACGTCATACACGCCGGAGGGCGCCACGACGATGGCCTCCTGGTGGTCGGCGAAATACTTGATGTCCTTAAATTTGTCCAGCGCGCCGAACATGGCGCCGTTGTCCATGTGGTGGCCGTAGATCAGGTTATAGCCGTCGCTGAAATCGGCGGTGTTCTCCGCCGCCAGATAGATTGCACCAGTCAGGCTGTTTTTGCCGTAAATATCGTGCATGGCGTAATACAGATCATCCGGGCCCTGGAGCACGGGATAATCGATGTTGGTGTCATACACCGTCAGCCAGGCGCGATAGTCCGGCACCAGGTTGGCCAGGTCGCTGGAGCCCAAGGGCGTCTCGTTATCTTCGATGAACTCGGGCTTATACTGCAGCAGATCCCAGTTGGAGGAATAGGCCTCCCGCTCGATATTAAAGGTATCGAATATGGAATAGCCGGAATAGACAACCAGGGCGGTGGCCAGCAGGCCCACCATCAAAGATACTACGCTGTTGCCTGCGGCAACCACGCCGCCCAGCACGGTATCGACCAGGGATTTTCCGGCGGCCGCGTGGGGGGTTGGCGTATGGAAATCGTCCTTTGAACCGTCGAACTTTCCGAAATCCATTCTTTCCGGCTCCTTTCTTTCTGTTTTTTTACAGGTTATTTCTCCGCGCAATGGTAATCACGGTGCCCAGTATCTCGTCGGTGTTCACCGCGCCGAAGAATCGGCTGTCCACGCCGCCATTGCGCTGGTCGGCCATCACAAAGCATTCGTCGCTTTTCAGGGTCAGGGGGTATTCCACAAATCCCAGATAGGCGGTGGTCTGGGAAAAGATGTTGGTCTCGATCATGGAGTTTCCGTTTACGATCAGCCGTCCGCTGTCGGAGATCTCCACCGTGTCCCCGCCCACGGCCACCACCCGGCAAATGTAGATGTCCTCATTGTCCGGCAGCGCCATGCCCAGCGTCACCGCCAGGCTGTGCAGCAGGGATTTGCTACTGGGCTTATGCAGCTGCAAGGACGGCCCGCCGTCTCCCTCCCGGGCGCTCATGGTCTGCTGCAGCTGCTCCGCGTCCTTGGTGAATACAATGACATCCTGGGCCCGCACGTCCTTGTCCAGACGGTAATACAGCACCAGGTCGCCGTTGTCGACGCGGGGATACATATCGTCGCTGGGCATCACGGTGACGCCCACGATCTTGAAAAAGAGCACGTATATCACCACGAGCAGCAGCGCCGTTTTGATCAGCAGCCCCCGCAGCTCGCGCAAATGGCGCTTGCGCCGCTTGCGTTTCATCTCTTCCTTCTTGGCGTCCTCGGCGGCCTTTTTCTCTTCCGGGGTCAGTTCGCGCACTTCGGGCGCGGCGGCCTCCGCCGGCTGATTGGCGGGGCTGGCAGCCGCCGTCTTCTGCTGCGGCTGCATATAGGCCGCCACGGCCTGGGCCAGAGCCGCCAAGGTTTCCTGGCTGAATTGCTGAGGGGCAGCCGCCGCTTCGGGCTGTTCAACCGGCTCCAGCGCTTCGGTCTTGTTTTCTTCCATTTACCTTCCTCGGGATGCGCAGCGCCGCTGCGCGCCATGATCGTCAGTCCGTTTTGCTTTCAAAACACCAAAGGGCGGATAAAGCCTCTTTATTCGGGGTAATCATCCTGCATGATAATCCATCATTATTATACTCCAACAAGTCCAGCCTGCGCAAGGAAAAATTGCAAACTTTCTTTATTTTTCCTGCCATTTCCAGCCCTTTGCCCCCTTTCGCGCTCATTATACCATTTTCAGGTTACATCATCGGTTAGTTGGGCGATTACATGTGAAATTGAATGATATTTACGGCGTCAAAATATTTTTTCGCTGTTTGCGCAATGAAAAAAGCGGCGTTTCAAAATGCCCCTCCGCAGGATGGTTTATCCTGCCTCCAGGATATCCAACCGCTGCCTGGCCGTCACAATAAACGGCTTTAAGGATGACGGGATCTCCTATTGACTATATCATACTGTTCCCTAATTAAAACAAGATACTAAAAACAGAAATTTGTAAGTTATAGCCTGTTCACACTATTGACAATATCAGAAAACACTGTATAATAGAGTCATGCAGATCACACAAGAGCAGTATGAGAAGATAGCGAAGTATCTTCC
>CACWUV010000060.1 GCA_902764185.1 uncultured Eubacteriales bacterium | reverse complement strand
TGACGATGGTTTACTGTCGGTAAATCGAGGAAAAGCAACGCGGAAGTGCAGGCTGATATGCCGAAAATGCATCTTTCCGAATTTAGAAACAGGCTCTAGTTTGTTTTAGATCCTTCGACTTCGCTTACGCTTCGCTCAGGATGACAATGCAAGGTGGATTTTCTCTTGTTTAGTAACTTAACATGCTGCAAAAAAGCCAGCAAACAAGGAAAAAACAACCCATCATTGTCATCCTGAGCGGAGCGCAGCGGAGTCGAAGGATCTATTGGTATAATCAGCATGCTATGATTATTTCTTGTTTGGATTGATCGTTTTCTTTCTTCTTCCTGATACGCGCTTCCGATTGACAGGAAAAACCAAAGAATGCTATAATGATCCGGTGCGAAAACACCGACTGTATAGAGAAAGGGTTGACCTGATATGGATAAAAAACCTGTTGTACTGGTCGTCATGGACGGCGTGGGCAAGACCGATAAGGACCTGGGCGGCGGCAACATGGTGCTGCACGCGCACACCCCCACCCTGGATGAGATGATGCGCGTTTTCCCCAACACCACCATCCAGGCGCACGGCACCGCCGTGGGTCTGCCCAGCGACGACGACATGGGCAACAGCGAAGTGGGCCACAACGCTCTGGGCTGCGGCCAGATCTACGCCCAGGGCGCCAAGCTGGTGAACGAATCCATCGAGAGCGGCAAGCTGTTTGAATCCGCCACCTGGAAGGAGCTGACCGGCAACTGCGTCAGCAAGCACAGCACCCTGCACTTCATCGGCCTGCTGAGCGACGGCAACGTGCACTCCAACATCAGCCATCTGAAAGCGCTGATTAAAAACGCCAAGGGCCAGGGCGTCAAGACCGTGCGCGTCCATGCGCTGCTGGACGGCCGCGACGTGCCCGCCACCAGCGCTCTGCAATATGTGGACGACATCGAGGACTTTATGAAGGGCCTGAACGACGCCAGCTTCGACGCCCGCATCGCCAGCGGCGGTGGCCGCATGAAGGTGACCATGGACCGCTATCAGGCCAACTGGCCCATGGTGGCCCTGGGCTGGAAGACCCACGTGAAGGGCGAAGGCCGCCAGTTCGCCTCCGCCCGGGAGGCCGTGGAGGTCTACCGCCAGGAGACCGGCGCCATCGACCAGGATCTGCCCGCCTTCGTCATTGCGGAGAACGGCAAGCCCGTGGGCCCCATCGTGGACGGGGACAGCGTGGTGCTGTTCAACTTCCGCGGCGACCGCGCGCTAGAGCTCTCCATGGCCTTTGACTATGACAATTTTGACGCCTTCGACCGCGGCCCCAAGCCCCAGGTGCTCTACGCCGGCATGCTGCAATACGACGGCGACCTGAAGCTGCCCCAGCGCTTCCTGGTGGACCCGCCCGCCATTCACAACACCCTGAGCGAGGTGCTGGTGGCCGCGGGCATTCCCCAGTACGCCGTCAGCGAAACCCAGAAGTACGGCCACGTGACCTATTTCTGGAACGGCAACCGCAGCGAAAAGTTCAGCGAAGAGCTGGAGACCTTTGAAGAGGTGCCCTCCGACGTGCGCTCCTTTGACGAAGCGCCCTGGATGAAGGCCGCCGAGGTCAGCGACAAGGTGATCGAGGCCATCGAAAGCGGCAAGTACGGCTTCATCCGCTGCAACTACCCCAACGGCGACATGGTGGGCCATACCGGCAACATGGACGCCACACGCATCGCCGTGGAGAGCGTGGACCTGGAGCTGCGCCGCGTGTGGAATGCCTGCAAGGCCCATGGTTGCCTTCTGATGGTCACCGCCGACCATGGCAACAGCGACGAAATGCTGCAAAAGGCCAAGGACGGCTCTCTGCAGCCCAAGACCGCCCACAGCCTGAACCCCGTGCCCTTCATCGTGTGCGACGAAAGCCTGGCCCTCAAGGACGGCAAGTTCGGCCTGGCCAACGTGGCCCCCACCGTGCTGCAAGCCATGGGCCTCAAAGCCCCCGACTGCTGGCTGGAAGGGATGCTCAAGTAATCATCGACCAACCAAAACCGCTCGGCCCCTTTGACGCTGGCCGAGCGGTTTTTCATGCTGTTCTTCGTATAGGATTGAACAAACAGATATTTGACGGGGATTAAAGATAGTTGCGCTTAGATCCTGCTGGCCTTCGGCCAGGGCAAGCGAACGGCTTCGCTTACGCTCCGCTCAGGATGACAGAGCTGGGTGCTTTTCCTTTGTTTATTAGGGTTTTGCCGTAAATTAAGTCACGAAACAAGAGAAAATCCACCTAACATTGTCATCCTGAGCGGAGCAAAGCGGAGTCGAAGGATCTTGTCATAACACTATCAAAATTTTTCAGTGTCTTGTTATAATCAGGGATTAATATCAGAATTCCGCCGATCCCGTGGTTCTGGGGAAGGGCAGCACGTCACGGATGTTGCTGACGCCGGTGAGGTACATGATCAGGCGCTCAAAGCCCAGGCCAAAGCCGCTATGGGGAGCGCTGCCGTACTTGCGCAGCTCCAGGTACCACCAGTAGCTTTCCTTGTCCAGACCCAGCTCGTCCATGCGGGCTTCCAGCTTTTGCAGATCGTCCTCGCGCTGGCTGCCGCCGATGAGCTCGCCGATGCCGGGCACCAGCACGTCCACCGCGGCCACGGTTTTGCCGTCGTCGTTCTGCTTCATGTAGAAAGCCTTGATTTCCTTGGGATAATTATAGACGCACACGGGACGGCCAAAGTGCTTTTCGGCCAGATAGCGCTCGTGCTCGGTCTGCATGTCCATGCCCCAGTACGCGCCGAACTCGAAGTTCTCGCCGCTGTTTTTGAGGATCTCGATGGCCTCGGTGTAGCTGACCCGGGCAAAATCGCTGTCCCGCACGTGGGTCAGGCGGTCGATAAGCCCCTTATCCACAAAGTTATTGAGGAATTCCAGCTCCTCGGGGCAGCGCTCCATCACGTCGCCGATAACAAAGCGCACCATGGCCTCGGCCAGTTCCATGTCGTCCTGGAGATCGGCAAAGGCGATTTCCGGCTCGATCATCCAGAATTCCGCCGCGTGGCGCTGGGTGTAGCTCTTTTCCGCGCGGAAGGTGGGGCCGAAGGTGTACACGTTGCGGAAGGCCATGCAGAAGGCCTCCACGTTCAGCTGGCCGGACACGGTCAGGTTGGCGGGCTTGCCGAAGAAATCCTCCTTGAAGTCCACCTGGCCCTTGTCGTCCCGGGGCGGATCGCCCGCGTCCAGGGTGGTGACCCGGAACATCTCGCCCGCGCCCTCGGCGTCGCTGGCGGTGATCAGCGGGGTGTGCACATACACGAAATCCCGGTCCGCAAAGAAGCGGTGGATGCTCTGGGCGGCCACGCTGCGGATGCGGAACACGGCGCTGAACAGGTTGGTGCGGGGCCGCAGATGGGCCTGGGTGCGCAGGTATTCCACGGTGTGGCGCTTCTTTTGCAGCGGATAGCTGGGGTCGGCCATGCCCACAATGGACACGGTTTCGGCCTTGAGTTCAAAGGGCTGGGGCATGTCGGGGGTCAGCTTCAAAATGCCCTCGGCCTCGATGGCGCTGCCCAGGGTGACCTTGACGATCTCCCGGAAGCCGGGCACGGACTCATCCAGCACGATCTGCAGGGGCTTGAAGAAGGTGCCGTCGTTCAGGGAAATGAAGGCGAATGCCTTGCTGTCGCGCACGGTGCGCACCCAGCCGCTGACGCGCACGCGCGCGCCGTCGGCGGGAGTCTGGCGATAAAGCTCGCGGATGGAGATGGTGTTCATGGGAAAAACCCTCTTTCAAAAAATCAATTTTACCGGGGGATTGTCAAGGGGCGCGCCCCTTGACCGCAATCCGCAGCGGCGAGAGGAAAAAACTTTTCCTCTTGCGAGTTTTTATTCCTTCCCCAGCAGCGCCGCGCCGATGATGCCGGCGTCGTTGCCCAGGGAGGCGATGCGCAGCTCAGGCTGCTTGAGCGTGGGATAGAACAGATATTCCGGCAGCGTGGCCTTCACCGCGTCCAGCAGGAAATCCCCCGCCCGGCTCACGCCGCCGCCCAGGATGATCATATCCGGATCGACGAAGGAGATGACGTTGTTGATGGCGATGGTCAGGTATTTGACGAACCGATTGAACACCTGCATCGCAACGCTATCACCCTCTTTCGCGGCGTCAAAGACCACCTTGGCGTTGATCTTGTCCATGTCGCCTTCCACATTGCGCATGATCAGGCAGTTGGGAGCGTCGATGCAGGCTTCCCGGGCCATGCGGATGATGGCGGTGGCGCTGCAATAGCGCTCGGCGCAGCCGCGCTTGCCGCAGGTGCAGGGCACGCCGTCCACCTCGATGACCAGATGGCCCAGCTCGCTGCCCGCGCCGTGGGCACCGTCCCAGATCTTGCCGTTCATCACGATGCCGCCGCCCAAGCCCGTGCCCAGGGTCATGAACACGCTGCTGTTGGTGCCGCGGCTGACGCCCGCCTGATATTCGGCCCAGCCCGCCACGGTGGCGTCGTTATCCATGTAGACGGGCTTGTTGATGTACTGCTGCAGCTCCGCCCGCAGAGGCACGTTGCGCCAGCCCAGGTTGGTGCAGAAGATGACCATGCCGTCCTTATCGGCCACGCCCGGGATGCCCACGCCGATGGAGCGCAGCTCCTCATCGGTGACGTTCGCTTCCTCCATCACCTTCTTGGCGCAGGCGGCCATGTCCTTGATCAATTCCTGATAGGGACGGCTGGCCAGGGTGGGGGTTTCCGTCTTGGCGATGATGCGGCCTTCCTCGTTGACCAGGCCCACGGCAATATTGGTGCCGCCCAGATCGATCCCGATGTAATACATACTCAAACGCTCCTTTTATTTCAGCGGCTGTCAGCCGTTTTGATTCATGCGCTGCTGGATCATCTCGTTGGTGCGGCGGTCCAGCTCCTGGGCAGCGGAATAGCCCGATTGCTTGAGGCTGTAATTGCGGGCGGCCACCTCGATGATGATGGCCATGTTGCGGCCCGGCTTCACCGGCATGGTGATGCAGGGCAGCCTGACCCCCATCAGGGTGGTGTATTCATCCGTCAGGCCCATGCGGTCGTATTCCTTCTGCTCGTCCCATTTTTCCAGGTGGATGACCATGTTGATGGTCTTGCGCGTCAGCACCGAGCCGATGCCGAACATGGCCTTGATGTCGATGATGCCCAGACCGCGGATCTCCATCAGATGGCGCACCATCTCCGGCGCTTCGCCGCGCACCTGCTCGTCGGACACCTGCCAGATGTCCACCACGTCGTCCGCCACCAGCTGGTGGCCGCGCTTGATGAGCTCCAAGGCCGCCTCGCTCTTGCCCACGCTGCTGCGGCCGGTGATCAGCACGCCCACACCGTAAACGTCCATCAGCACGCCGTGCACCGTGGCCCGGGGCGCCAGCGCCTCGCGCATGTAGATGATGGCGTTCATGGAAAAACGGCTGGTGTTCACGTCCGTCTGGTAGACGGGCACGTCGTGCTCCTTCGCCAGCGTCAGCAGTTCGTCGTGGGGCGTCATCCCCCGGCAGATGATGACGCAGGGGATGTCGTAGGAAAAGAAGGCCTTCAGCCGCTCCAGACGCTTTTCGCTGTTCATGGAGTCCAGATAGGCCATCTCCGCCTTGCCGATCACCTGCGGACGTTCCTGGGCAAAATAATCGAAATGTCCGGCCAATTGCAGGCCGGGGCGGTTGGTATCGGCCTGCTCGATGGGCCACTCCGTCTTGGTGGAGGGGCTCAAGGTGCGCAGGGACAGGGCGTTGACAAAATCCGCGACCCGAATCATAGGGCATACCTCCGCGAGTTTAATGGATTTATTATAGCATGAAACTTCGCGTTTTCCAAGATGGTTCCGGGGGTGCGGCATGCAAAACGGGAATTTTTTTGTTTGGGGAAATCAACTCGCAAACAAACAGAAATTGGCAAGGGGGGACGTTAGGGCCTCCGCGGCCCTAAAACCCGCGCCAGGGCCCGCTTGGGCCCTGGACCCATTCCGGCGAACTGGCTTGGCAACAATAACAAACAATTTGCGCCTGTAACTTGAAAGTCGCTAAGAGAGCTTCCGGGCATAAGAAAAACCGATGGCCAGCCAGAAAATGAATGTATTCATTTTCTGGTCTGTCCAGCGGTTTTTTCGCTGTGCGCTATGCGCACAGCACGCCAGCAAAGCTGGCTGCCCGGAAGCGGTGGGCTGCAATACCTAAGTATCTGCGGGAAGCTACTGGTTATCGAAGTCATGCAGCATCCGCCACTGACGGGTCCAGGGAGGGGCTCCCCTCCCTGGTGGGGTTTGGGGCAAAGCCCCAACGTAACCCTTTCCCCGTCAAATTTCTGTTTTTCTCATTCACGGCCCAAAGTCCAGCATCTCGCTCTCCGGCACGTTCATATAGGAGCCGGGCACCTCGCCCACGATGATGCTTTCGGCGATGAGCATTTGGGTGTCCACGGTGACGGGCTGGGCGCCGGTGGGCAGCACCAGCTGGACGGCGGCATGCAGCTGCAGGTAGATCTTGTGGCGGGTCTGGTTGATGCCGGCGGCCTCAAATTCGGTGTGAAAGCCGGCGGTCACCGCGCCCACGGGCAGGAGGCCCACCCGGATCTTGGGGCCCAAAGCGGACAGAAAGGGCACCCGCAGGGCGGCGCCCAGGGGCACGGAAATGCGGGGAGCGGCATCCTCCGCCAGGGCTTCCTGGGCGGAGATGGCCACGGAGGAGGCCAGCTCGTTCATGCGGGCGGTGTTGGCCTGCAGCATGGTCACCCGTCCCTGGGCGTCGGTGCGCACGGCGATGAGTTCCTCGTAGGCCACGCCGCCGCCCATGCTCTGCCGCACGGCGGCATTCATGGTATCCACCGCCAGCGCGTAGGCTTTGGCGTGGGCGGTGTCCAATATCACCCCGGTAAGGCTTTTCTGGATCAGCAGATACAGGGCCAGCAGCAGCAGAACCACCAGCAGCAAACGGCGCAGGACACGCATTGTTTACACTTCCTTCCATTGCGCGGAGACGGCAGAATGTGCTATACTGACAGAGCAAAAGCAGATTTATTTCCTCTCTGGAGGTTTTCATGAGCGTGTATCCTGAAAAGCGCCGCTTCCGCCTGTTCAAGCCCCGGCTGCGGCGGCCCAATTTTTTATCCTCGGTGGTGGTCAACAGCATCCGCGTGCTGGCCATCGTGATTTTGATGCTGGGGCTGGCAGGCGTGGGTGCGGTGCTGGGCATCGCCCGGGCCTATGTGGACACGGCGCCCTCCCTGGATCTGACCCTCATTGACGAGCAGGCCCAGACATCCTTTATTTATGACGCGGACGGCAACCTGATTACCGATTACAAGGGCACGGAGAACCGCGTGATGGTGTCCATCAGCCAGGTGCCCGCGGACCTCCAGCACGCCTTTGTGGCGGTGGAGGACGCCCGGTTTTACACCCACAACGGCGTGGATATCAAGCGCATCGCCGGCGCGCTGATCCATAATTTTGTCACCGGCAGCCAGCAGGGCGGCAGCACCATCACCCAGCAGCTGATCAAAAACACCATCCTCTCCAGCGAACAGAGCTACAAGCGCAAGATCCAGGAAGCCTATCTGGCCATGCAGCTGGAAAACCAGTACAGCAAGGACCAGATATTGGAAAGCTACCTGAACACCATCTACATGGGCGAAAACTATTACGGCGTATACACCGCGGCCCGGGGCTATTTCGGCAAGGAATTAAACGAATTGACCCTGCGGGAATGCGCCATGCTTGCGGGACTGTGCACCAATCCCTATTACTACAACCCCCGGCGCAACTTCTACACCCGCGTCAGCGAGACCACCGATTACGCGGCCATCACCAATAACCGCACGGATTACGCCCTGCGCATGATGTACGAAAACCAGTTCATCACCCACGAGCAGTACATGGCCGCCCTGGATCAGACCACCGCCCATGTGCTGGAAACCCCGCTGGGCGGCGGCAAGCTGTACGACTATGTGTACTACGTGGAATACGCCGTCAGCGACGTGATCCAAACCCTTTTGCAGCTGAACGACCTGGAAAACACCGCCTATAACCGCAACCTGATGGAAAACGAGCTGCGCACCGGCGGCTACCACGTGTACCTGTGCCTGGACACCGAAATCCAGAAGACCGTGGAGGACGTGCTGTACAACTACAGCAATTATCCCGCCCTCCGCGACCCGGAGGACAAAATCTACCGCGCCCGCAACGCCGACGGCACCTATGACGAGATCGTACAGCCTCAGGCGGCGGCGGTGGTGATGGATTACCACACCGGCGAAATCAAGGCCATCGTGGGCAGCCGCACCGCCCCCACCCGCAGGAAGACCCTGAACCGCGCCAGCGACATGAACATGCCCGTGGGCTCCTCCATCAAGCCCATCGCCGTGTACGCCCCGGCCATCGAGCTCAGCGGCCTGGGCGGCGGCGGCATCGTGTATAACATGCCCCTGCCCATCGCGGGGTATCTGGACAGCAACCTCCAGGAAACCTGGCCGCAGAATTACGGCGGCAGCAGCTACCGCGGCCCCGAAACCCTGCGCACCGCCCTGATGCGCAGCGACAACACCGCCGCGGCCTACGCCCTGATGAACTACGTGGGCGTGGAGAACAGCGCCAACTTCCTGCGGCTGCTGGGGGTCAGCGAAAAGCACATCAACCAGACCCCCTTCGGCCTGGCCCTGGGCTCCAGCGGCGTCAGCCCCATCGAAATGGCCGTCGCCTTCAGCACCCTGGGCAACAGCGGCCTGTACCAGCAGCCCCTCACCTTCCTGGGCATCGCCGACAGCAACAACAAGGTGATCTATGACGCCCACGCGGGCCAGAACCGCTATCAGGCCTTCAGCCCCTCCACCGCCTGGCTGGTGGTGGACATGATGAAGGACGCCGTGCAGAGCGGCACCGCCACCAAGGCCAAGATCAGCGGCCAGACCGTGGCGGGCAAGACCGGCACCAACAGCGACCAGAAAGGCGTTTTCTTTGCCGGCATGACGGGCTGGTACGTGGGCACGGTGTGGATCGGCCACGACAACTACAAGGCCCTGTCCAGCAAGACCACCGGCGGCAACAGCGCCGCCGCCCTATGGCAGACCTTCATGAGCCGCATCCACAAGGAAAAGAACCTGCCCAGCCGCGGCATCATGGAAGGCTCGGCGGAGGATTACGGGTTGGTCAAGATTACCACCTGCGCCGTCAGCGGCCAATTGGCCACCGACGCCTGCCGCCACGACGTCAACGGCTACGGCGTGGTCACCGATTACTGGCCCCGGGGCAGCGTGCCCACCGCCTATTGCCAGATGCACACCGAAGTGCGGCTGTGCGCGGAAACGGGCCTGCTGGCCTCCGCCTTCTGCCCCAGCTCCCAAAATGCGAGCATCGTCACCCTGCCCCCGGGCCATCCCCTGTATCGCTTCATCGGCACCCGGTATGAGGACGTGCTCACCCAGTATCTGGGCCGCTTCGCCACCATGCGCCAGGGTATTGACAGCGCCGACGCCCTGCTGGGCTCCTATGTGTGCCCCGTCCACACCTATGGCTACGATACCGGCGGCCAGGCCGTGATCACCGATCCCCTGGTGCGTGACCAGCTGCTGCCCGACGCCAACGCCCTGCTGGGTTCCGCCCGGGCGCAGCTGGCCGCCCTGCCCTACGACCACCCGGCCTACGCCTCCCTGCAAAGCGCCATTAACAGCCTGAGCAGCCTGACGGCGGGCAATCCCTCCGCCGCCGACCTCATGTCCGCCATGGCGCTGCTGACCCAGGCCATGGCGGCGGCGAGGTGAAAAGAATAGATCCCGCTGGCCGCAAGCCCAGCAGGATCTAAAACGATTGCTTGTTCGTTATACTATTTCCTGATTGCAAGGCGCTGAAAAATAGAAATTGGCAAGGGGGAACGTTGGGCGCTCCGCGCGCCCAAACCCGCGCCAGGGCCCGCTTGGGCCCTGGCCCCATCCCGGCGAACCAGCTTGAACGCACAGTCAAACAATTTCCGCCAGATGATAGCAGGGGCTTGACTTGTAAAGCGCTCCAGAAATACGCCGCAAATGAAAAAATGCTGGAATCAAGCAAGCTTGATCCAGCATTTTCCATATTGCGGCTATAACGCTTTGCGTTATTGACGGCTAAAGCCGTCATTTCTGGAGCAGTATGGTTTCTTCGAGTTTGGTAAGCAACACATGCAAGTCTGGGGTCGGGCTGCCCAGCAGCCCGAGGATTGCGCAGCAATCCCGAAAAAGGCGGCTGACGCCAGATCAAGCTTGCTTGTATCTGGTGGCAGTTGACTTTTTCATTGCCCCAGACGGCTCTTTGCCGTGCGCTGAACTGGCGGAAACTGATGGAAAATTAATTCCAGCCTGTTCGCCCGCCGAGGTCCAGGAGATGAAATCTCCTGGCGCGGTGGTTTGGAGGCCGCGGAGGCCTCCAACGTATCCTCGTGCCAATTTTTCAGCGCTCGGTATCAGTCGTTATCCAGCGCCTCCAGGCCTTTGCGGGCCTCGGGCTTGCTGTCGCCGTGACGGACGAACAGCATGGTCACGAAGGCCAGGGTCACAAAGACAGTGGCGTAGGGGAACAGCACGGTCATGCCCATTTTATCCATCAGCATGCCGCTGAAATAGGGCGTAACGGTCTGGGCGGCCATGCTGGCGGTGTAATAATAGCCGGTGTAGCGGCCAATATCCCCGCCGCGGCACATCTCCACCACCATGGGGAAGGAATTGACGTTGATGGTGGCCCAGGCGATGCCGGCCAGGGCGAACATGGCGTTCATCAGCAGGGCGTTGCTGCCGGCGCGCAGGAAGGAGGCGGTGCCAAAGGCCACAGCCAGCATGACCACGCCGGCCAGGATGGTCTTTTTGCGGCCCACGCGGCTGGCGATCATGCCCACGGGCAAATAGCTGATGATGGCGGCGGCCTGGGCGATGATCAGGGTCATGTTGAAATCCCGGCTCAGCACCTTGCCCGCGTACACGCTGTATTTGCTGGTGACGGCGTTATAGCCCATGAACCACAGCACGATGGACAAGAGGATAAAGATCAGGCTGCGCTTTTCGCCCGCGCCCAGCTTGCGGCTGCCCTTTTCGGGGGTGTCGTCCTCCTCGATGATGCCGTATTTGGCGCTCTCCTCCCGCATTTCCCGGGCCCACTTTTTCTCCCGCACGGTGAGCACAAAGATGCCCAGGGAAATGAGCATGATCCCGGCCACGATGGCAAAGAATCCGCGGTAGGACATCAGCGCGTTCTTGGCCGCGCCGGTGGCGAACACCATGCCCAGGGCCAATATGATGATGCCGCCGGCGCTGCCCATCAGGTTGATGATGGCGTTGCCCTTGCTGCGCAGGGGCTTCATGGTCACGTCGGGCATCAGCGCCACGGCGGGGCTGCGGAAGATGGACATGGAGATCAGCAGCAGCAGCAATACGCCGATGAACAGGATCAGCGGCGTGCGATTGGCCGCGGTCTGGGCGTGGGCGTAGGCCTGGCGGGCCGGGGCCACATAGCTGGCGTAGTCCGGCGTATCCAGGGTCATGGCCAGGAACCGCTCCCGGCTGATGGCGGTGACGCCCTCGGTCGTTTCCTCCGCCAGCACGTATTTTTCGCCCTCCGGAGTCATGAGCTCGCCGTCATACTGGAAGTCGTACAGCGTGCCCAGGGTCTCCGGGGTATCCATATCGGTGATGGCGCTGAGGTTTTTGAGCTGCATGCCCTCGGTGAAGCTCAGGGCAAACAGCAGCACCACCGCGCACAGCGTGCCAATCAGAATGAAGGGCGTGCGCTTGCCCAGGCGGCTGCGGCACTTGTCGCTGATCGCGCCAAACAGCGGCAGCATGAACAGGGCCAGAATGTTGTCCAGCGCCATGATGATGCCGCTGTTGGCCTGGTTCATGCCGAACTTGTCCGTCAGGATCTTGGGGATCAGGTTGTCATAGGCTTGCCAGAAGGCGCAGATCAGGAAAAAGGCAAAGCCCACCAGCAGCGTGCGTTTATAGGAAAGCTTCATGGATGGTTCCTCCGTGAGTGTTTTTTCCTATTTTATTCTCTTTTTCGGCAAAATGCAACATACGAAATGGGAAAGGCGGGGGCTTGGAGGAGCAGAAATTTGACGGGGATATATAATGCCGCACAAGATCCTGCTGGCTTTTTTGAAAGCCTATTGCTTTTACTCAGATATCTTAATGACTAAAACGCCGTCTACCATATTTGCAAATCCCTTTTGGGGATAGGCGGGCATATTTTGGACGTCCTCATTGGCCAGCAAGCTATTCTTTTCCTGCCCATCAACAAACCGATAGGAATATCCCATATAGTTTCTTAGATAAGACACTATATTATATGTTATGCTGATGTCTCGCCTTGCATTTCCCAGAATCGGATAAAAAGCTGTGCTTGGAGGTGCGATAATCGGATTGTTTTCCAATTCGCCCCTGCCGCGCCCATAATTCTGGTCATAACAGATAACGTCGACCTTTCGCGCATGTATTTATCTGTATAAACACTGTTAGCAAACCGAATATCAGCGAACAGTACAATGATCATTACCGCAGGAACACAAAGGTATGCTTTGCTTACAGCCCGTTTCAAGCCCCTGCAAGTCTCTTTTCGGCCTGAATCGTCGTTGGAGCAAATTTCACATTCCGTTTGCACCGCTACTGAATCATAAAGCGGAATCAATAAGAGATAGGCAAAAAAGATAGAATACACCATTAACGCATGATAAACAGTTTTTTCACAAACAATATATTGGGCATTGAACATGACAGGAATAACCAGAAGCAGAAACAACATTGCTATTGATTCCCATATGCCAAACCGCGCTTTGATTGCAAATAACAAAATAATCACAACAAAACTGATGCCAATCAGCCCATAGACGATATATTCAAACCTTAAATAACTGACAGTTTCCACAAGCTGTGAAAAAAACAGAGAAAATGCTCCTTTGATCCGCTCCGGCAAATGTGAAAAGCCAAACAGCTTTATATTCGCCATGCTATTATTACCACTGCTATATGCCACACCTGTGCTTGCGAGAATAAGCTTCAAAATGATGCGATACATGGCATAAGCATATATTAACATGAATACTGCTTTTACAATATACAGCAGACGCTTTTTCCAAACATTCTTCTGCTGGAGAGATACAATCAGCTGAATGATAACGATTGCCGGAACACAAACCACATAAGGCGGATACAAGCCCATAGAGACAATCAAGGCCAAGCTTCCCGGAAGAAAACCAAAACGATACTTATATAAAAGCCATACGCCAAGCACAGAAAACATGAGTGCGCCCCCATATGTATCCAACCACGGCATATAGGTTGCCACACTGGTAATCATACAATGATTTGTGATAAGTATGCCGCTTAAAAAAATCAAAGACGATGTTTTTTTTAGATGGAAAAGATCGGCCAGCATCACAGCCGAAAAGCCAACCAAAACAGCCGTAATGCATCCAATAAACCAAGTGGCTGTTACGCTGCTGAAAACCGATCTCCATCCTCGTTGAAGAAATCTTCCCAATGATGTCTGATAGTATCCCGTATCCCGGACAATTTCGGTCAGCGAATCGTGACTGTAGCTTGGATTAAACAGCAAAAAGCCATGGCATATAAACATGAACGCAAAGCAAGCGCACAAACAAAATAGAATTCTATTCTTTTTCTCCTTCAACTCGTTTATCATCTTCAAGAAAATCCTTCTTTCGTCATTGCTCTTTTCGCCTTTGGCTACTCTCTTTACTATAAAACCCTCTTTCCTTCCTGATTTTAACCAGTTGGAAAGAGGGTAAGATGCCTATCGCAGTTGACAAGCAAGAAGCCTTCCTTGCCTATGCGCATTCAGCAGCTTTTTTCGTACTTCCGCTTTTCCTTCGCGGCGTCTCAAAGGCACGAAAGCCCTTAATTTTCCTTGAAATTACAGCTCAGCGAAGTACTTGATGGTGCGGACCATCTGGCTGGTGTAGCTGTTCTCGTTGTCATACCAGGACACGACCTGCACCTGATAGGTGTCGTCGTCGATCTTCTGAACCATGGTCTGGTTGGCATCGAACAGGCTGCCGTAGGTCATGCCGATGATATCGCTGGAGACCAGCTTCTCGGTGGTGTAGCCGAAGGACTCAGAGGACTGGGCCTTCATGGCGTCGTTGATGGCTTCCTTGGTGATGTCCTTGCCCTTGACGACGGCAACCAGCAGGGTGGTGGAGCCGGTGGGCACGGGCACGCGCTGGGCAGAGCCGATCAGCTTGCCGTTCAGCTCGGGGATGACCAGGCCGATGGCCTTGGCAGCGCCGGTGCTGTTGGGCACGATGTTGGCGGCGCCGGCACGGGCACGCTGCAGATCGCCCTTGCGATGGGGGCCGTCCAGGATCATCTGGTCACCGGTGTAAGCATGCACGGTGGTCATGATGCCGCTGACGATGGGGAAGGCGTCGTTCAGGGCCTTGGCCATGGGGGCCAGGCAGTTGGTGGTGCAGCTGGCGGCGGAGATGATCTTGTCTTCCTTGGTCAGCACGCTGTTGTTCACGTTGTAAACCACGGTGGGCAGATCGTTGCCGGCAGGAGCGGAAATGACGACCTTCTTGGCGCCCGCGTCGATATGGGCCTGGCTCTTGGCCTTGCTGGTATAGAAGCCGGTGCACTCCAGCACCACGTCCACATCCAGCTTGCCCCAGGGCAGGTTCTGGGCCTTGGGCTCGGCGTAGATGGTGATTTCTTTGCCGTCCACGGTGATGGAGCCGGGGACCTTCACGGTCTTGCCGTCTTCTTCAAATTCGGGCTCCTTGGAGCTGACGGTGTGCTTGTTTTCGCCGATGACGCCGCAGTAACCCTTCTGGGCGGTGTCATACTTGAGCAGGTGGGCCAGCATCTTGGGGCTGGTCAGGTCATTGATGGCAACGATTTCGTAGCCCTCGGCGCCGAACATCTGACGGAAAGCAAGACGACCGATGCGGCCGAAACCGTTGATAGCAACTTTCACCATGGGGAAGACCTCCTTAAAGTGTTTATTGATTGACTGCGTGGAACAAAACATTCCACACCGCATATTATTATACCCAATAATTGATGTTTTGGCAATACGTGGAACAAATAAATCTGCACTTGAGGGAACGATTTTGCCAAGGAAGCTCTGATGAAATGAGTTGGTCGGATGAGGGCCCGCCAAATCTCTGTTTTCAGCATCTTGAGCCGCGGGATCAGCGGTATTATTTCTTTGCAATCACCGTGATCCACGGCTTTGACGGATGATGATCGCTGGAAACGGCTGAAAAGCCCGCTTTTTTCAGCGCGGCTTCGATCTGC
>CACWUV010000059.1 GCA_902764185.1 uncultured Eubacteriales bacterium | reverse complement strand
TGACGATGGTTTACTGTCGGTAAATCGAGGAAAAGCAACGCGGAAGTGCAGGCTGATATGCCGAAAATGCATCTTTCCGAATTTAGAAACAGGCTCTAACAATTGAGAGTGCTGAAAAATAGATCCTGCCGGCCTTCGGCCGGCAGGATCCATGTATTATTCGTTCTTAACTTGCCTTTTTCCCTTCGTCAAAAGCTCTTCTCGCTGTCCAGCAGAATGGTCACCGGGCCGTCGTTCACCAGCGACACCTGCATATCGGTGCGGAATACGCCGGTCTCCACGGCGACGCCCTGATCCCGCATGCGCTGGCACACCCGCTGATAGAGGGCGTCCGCCCGGTCGGGACTTTCCGCCTGGGTGAAGCCAGGGCGGTTCTGGCCCCGGGCGTCGCCCAGCAGGGTGAACTGGCTGACGCACAGCACGCTGCCGCCCACGTCCCGCAGGGCCTTATTCATCTTGCCGTTTTCATCCTCGAAGATGCGCAGCTTCACGATCTTGTCCGCCATGTAATCGGCGTCCTTTTCCGTGTCGCCCGCCTTGACCCCCAGCAGCACCAGAAAGCCCCGTTGAATAGCGCCCACGGTGTCGCCGTTCACGGCCACGGAGGCCGTCGTGACGCGCTGGATCACCGCCCGCATGCCGTCAGTCCTCCACTTCGTAATCGCAGGCCACGCGCTCGGTGATGGCGGGCCGGACGATCTTCAGCGCTTCCTGATGCAGGGGATGATCGCCGTAGGAGGCGCAGTCCGCCCGGGTGTCCAGCTCGCTTTCCAGTACCAGATCGTAGCCGTTGTAGCACCGGTGAACGGCCAGGCTCCGCAGGCCGGGGATCTTGCCGTTCAGGCTTTCCAGGGCCGCCTTGATGGCCTGGGCGTTTTCCTCCATGTTTTCGGGCTTCAGCTTCCACATCACGATATGCTTGACCATTTATTTTCCTTCCTTTCTATCCACGCGCACCACGGTGAGCGCGCCGTCTGTTACCATAAAACCGATGTCCAGCCCGGCATAGGCCAGGCCGTAGACCATTTGTGGCTTGTCCTCATAGCCGGGCCGGGGGTCGCAGGCCAGCACCCCCATGAGGGATTGCCGCTTGTCGGCGGGCACCTTTTGCAGCAGTTCCGCGGGAAAATCCACTTGCAGCCGATGTTCGACGGTCTGAGCGGTATAGCCCGGCAGGGCGTCGGGATGGCTGTCGGCGTAGGGCAGGTAGGGCTTGATGTCAAAGATGGGGGTGCCGTTCAGCAAGTCGGCCCCCGCCACCACCAGCTCCGGCCCCCGGTCCGTCTCCTCCAGGCGAAGCAAGCGCACGCAGCTGAGGCCCAGGCCGTTGGGCCGATAGGGCGCGCGGCTGGCGAACACCCCCACCCGCCGGTTGCCGCCCAGCCGCGGCGGGCGCACCGTGGGCCGGAAATCCTGCGTCAAAGCCTCGGAAAACTGCCAGATGAGCCACAGATGGGAAAACCCCGCGATCTCCCGAAAGGCCTCCATGCGCCGGTAGGGCGGCTCCATCACCACCCGGGCGGTCAGCGTATCCACCAGCCCGCTCTGCCGGGGGATGCCGAATTTTTCCGCAAAATCGCTTTCGATGTGCGCAACAGGCGCGATTTCAAACCGCTGCATGGCCGCCTCCCCGGTTCAATTTTCCTTATTGTATCACATTTTCGTCCGTTTCGGGGAATTTCAAGAAATTTTGATTGAAAAAAGCGGCGTTTCATGGTAGGATATGCATAGAAAGTAGGGGTGCTATATGAACATTCGCAAATCTGCCGAGGATTACCTCGAACAAATTTTAATGATCCGGGAACAAAAAGGCATCGTCCGCTCCATCGACATCGCCGCGGGCCTGGGCGTCACCAAGCCCTCCGTCAGCGTGGCCATGAAGCGCCTGCGGGAAAACGGCTACATCAGCATGGATAAGGACAACCTGATCAGCCTGACGGCCAGCGGCGAGGAAATCGCCCGCAACATCTATGACCGCCACAAGACCCTCACCCACTGCCTGCTGCTGGTGGGCGTGGACGAGGCGCACGCCCGGGAGGACGCCTGCAAGATGGAACACGACATCAGCCAGGAGTCCTATGAGGCGCTGGTGCGGTTTTTGAAGGATCGGGGGATTTAGCGTCTATTTCTAAAACTCAGCCTTTCAAGAGATCCTTCGACTTCGCTGCGCTCCGCTCAGGATGACAATGCAAGGTGTTTTTCCTTTGTTTGGTGACTGCATTTGCTGCAAATAATCCAACAAATAAAGGGAAACGAATCAATCTTTGTCATTCTGAGCGGAGCGCAGCGAAGCCGAAGGATTTTTTTTATTATTATTCCGCTTCCCCGATTCCGATCAGCGACGGCACCTTGCGCACAAACTTTTTGCCGTCGTACACCGCGGGCTCGTTGAGGATCTGGCCGTGGAACACCAGGGCCATGGTGTTGCCGCCGTCCAGGTTGAGGGCCTGGGCGACGCCGTGGGCGCGAAGGATTTCCGCCGCCCGCTGCAGGGTGGTGCCCTCGCTGGATTTGGTGCGCCCCTGGATGGACAGCACAAAATAATGGCCAGGTTCGATCATGCCCAGGGCGTGGCGGGGCTCCAGGCTCTTGTAATTTTCGTAGACCACCTCGTTGATTTCCCCGTCCCGGATCAGGTAGGGGCCGAAGCAATACACGTTGACGGCGCCCGCCGCCAGCAGCTCCTCCGCGGTGATCTCGTTCCAGCCGTACACCGCCAGGCGGCCGTCGGGATACTGGGCCATCAGGTCCAGGTTGGGCAGGTGATGGCCCATATCTTTTGTTTTGTTATGCAATAGCTGGCCGTTGCGGATGATGATCCCCACGGTCTCTTTTTTATTGTTGACGCGGTAGGTGTAAAAATCGTCCGATATGCCCAGCACCAGCCCGGCTTTCCGGGCAATGGCGCCGGGGTCCGCCTCCTTGCCGGAGGCGGAGGGCACGCTGCGCAGGCCCGCGCCGTCCCGGGTCCAGATTTCCGTTTCAAACCAGCGCAGGCCGATCTGGCTGTCCTCCCGGCGGAGGATCTCGATGCGAATATTCTCGCTCAGGTACAGCCACAGTCCCTCCTGGGGATTTTCATACCAGTATTCCCCCGCGCCCGCCAGGTAGCCCTCCCCGTCCCGCTCCGGCCAGTCGGGCGCGGGCGTGGGCGCGGGGGGGACCAGGGGGCGCATGGTGGGATGGGGCGCGGGCGCGGCCTGGGGGGAAAAGAGCGCCTCCCGGGTGGCGGCGTCCACCTCCCCCGTCTCCGGCAGGCCGTTGGCCCGCTGGAACCGGCGCACCCGTTCCGCCGTGTCCTCGGTATACTGGCGGGTGAAGGTGCCGCCCCGGTAATAGCCCAGCTCCGCCAGCCGCGCCTTGACCTCCTTCACCTCGTCGCTGTGCATCCCCATGGTGAGGGTCTCCGCCAGCGCGCAGAGGGGAAGAAGCAGAAGCACCAGAAAGAGGAACAGTTTTTTGCACATGTCATGAATCTCCTAAAAATAAGAGATCCTTCGGCTGCGCTTACGCTCCGCTCAGGACGACAATGTAAGGTGGATTTCTTTTGCTTAGCGACTTCATTTGCGGCAGAGAAGCCAGCAAACAAGAGAAAAACAACCCATCGATGTCATCCTGAGCGAAGCACAGCGAAGTCGAAGGATCTTAAAACGCTTGCTTCCTTACTTGCGCTTCGCCTTCAGCTGGTCGCTGATCTCCTTGGCGTAGGCGTCGGTGAGGCGGAACTTCTTTTTGAAGAAGAGCACGGCCACGATGAGGCCGATCATGGGCAGGATGGTCATCAAGAGCCTTAGGCCGGTCAGGGTGCTGGCGGTCTGCTGCACGATCTCGGCCTCCTCGTCGGTGTTGCCCACCAGGCCGATGAGGTCCAGGCCGATGCCGGTGAGGAACACGGCCACGCCGCTGGCGGCCTTGACCACGAAGGTCTGCATGGAGAAGATGACGCTCTCCTCCCGCCGGCCGGTCTGGATTTCGCCGTAGTCCACGGAGCCGCTGAGGAACACGGTGGTCAGCACGCTCAGCACGCCGTTGGCGGCGAACACCACCGCGCCGGGGATGCACAGCAGGATCAGGTTATGGGTGATGCCCGCCAGCAGCAGCACCAGCATGACGGCGTAGCCGCCCACGGCCATGCCGATGGCCAGCAGGAACACCTTTTCGTTGGGCATCCTGTTTTTGCGCAGCATGGGATAGAGGATCATCATGCCCAGGATCTGGAACGCGCCGCCCACGGTGGAAAACAGCGTGTAGCTACCCTTCCAGCCTGCGCCGCCAAAGTCATACTTGAAGAAATAGATGATGAAGTTGCTGGTGAGGTACAGCGCCATGTTGATCAGCACGATGGTGGCCACCACGATCAGCGCCTGATCGTTGCCAAACAGGGCCTTGAACATCTCCTTGACGCTGCTCACCTTCATTTCGGTCTGGTGCTCCCGCATGAACAGGCAGCAGACGACCTCTGTGACGACAAAGATGATCGCCACGCCCAGGGACACATAGCGGAAGCCCTGCACGTCGTTGCCGCCGCCCAGGGCGCCCACGGCCAGCATGGTGAACATGGCGATGAGGGCGCTGCCCACGCCCGCGCAGGTGCGGCCGATGACGGAGAGGTTCTCGCGGTCGGCGGGGGTATCGGTAACGGCGGGGATCATGCTCCAGTAAGGAATATCCATCATGGTGTAGGTGACGCCCCACAGGATATAGACCACGCTGAAATAGACCATCAGGTTGGCGCCGCTGCCCACGGGCGCGGCGAACAGCGCGTAGAGCACGATGGCGTTGAGGATGGTGCCGCTGAACAGCCAGGGGCGGAAACGGCCCCAGCGGGTCTTGGTCTTGGCCACCAGCACGCCCATGAAGGGATCGTTGAGGGCGTCGAACACCCGGGCGATCATCAGGATCAGGCCCACAAAGGTGGCGCTGAGGCCCAGGATATCCTGGTAATAGAACATGACATAGCTGGCGGACAGGGCGTACACCATGTCCTTGCCCACGGCGCCCAGGCCGAAGGCTGCCTTTTGCTTCAAGGATAGCTTCATTTGTTTTCCCCTCCGTATTTATTTGATCACGTCAAACGCGATTCGGATCGTTTCCAGGCCCGGGCAGCGGACGGTCAGCATGGCCTTTCCCGCCTCTCCGGTGGTGCGGATATAGGCGCCGCCCATGCCGCCCTCGGCAGTGATGACGGCAGGGCCCACCAGCTGGGCTGCGCCCTCCACCTCAAAGAGCAGCGGCAGCTGCACAAAGGGCGCGGTGTGGCCCCATTTGTCCACAATGCGGATGCGGACGGCGGCCATGTCGTAGGTGTCGCCCTCGGTGAGGGTGGTGCTGCTGGGCACGGCCTCCAGCCGCAGCTCGCTGTTGGCGGCGCGGATCACGGATTTGACCACCCGGCCGTCCTTGACGGCGTCAAAGCGCCATTCCGTCACCCGGTCGCCCCATTCGCTGATGAAGGTCTCGGCCTGCATGGGCATGGGGCCGTGGGGCAGGTTTTTGAAGGGCGTTTCGCTGAATTCCGCGATGAACTGGCCGTTTTTATACAGCTTCACGCTGTCGGCGTTGGTGAACAGCCACACGTCGCCGATGACGCTGGCGGGATAATCGCCGATGTCCATGCTGCTGCCGATCTCCAGCACCGGGGTTTCCTCCTGCTGGCTGGCGTAGAAGGCCGCGGCCAGCTTGGGGTTGCGGAAGGCGTCCATGACGCCGTGGTAGCAGATGCGGTCGCCGCTGCCGAAATCCTTGTGGGTGGGATAATCGAACATGCACCAGCTGAAGCACCCGGCGTGCTGGCCGTCGGCCAGGGCGTCGTTGTGCACCCGGGCGTGGCGCAGGGCGTGCTCCTGGCGGCGGGCCCAGTTGTCAAAGCTCTTGGTGGGGAACATATGGCCGTTGTTCTCGCTGATCAGGAAGCCCTTGCTCATATCCGGGGTCACCTGCGCCTTGGGCAGCGCGCCGGGATTGTCGCCGGTATGGCTGAAATCGTTGAAGGCGTACACGTCCTCCAGCAGGCTGCTCTTTTGCAGATAGCGCACGCCGCTGGTGGGGCGGCTGGGGTCCAGGGCATGGGCGGCGGCATTGGTGCGGGCGTAGAATTCGTCGTCGTCCAGGCTCTCGTTGATGCGCACGCCCCACAGCACGATGCTGGGGTGGTTGCGGTATTGCAGCACCATTTCCTTTACATTCTGGATGGCCTGCAATTTCCAGTTTTCGTCGCCGATGTGCTGCCAGCCGGGGAACTCGGTGAACACCAGCAGGCCCAGCCGGTCGCAGGCGTCGATGAATGCCTGGCTCTGGGGATAATGGCTGGTGCGCACGGCGGTGCAGCCCAGCTCTTCCTTCAAAATGCGGGCGTCCTCCACCTGCAGGCTGTCGGGCACGGCGTAGCCGGCGTAGGGATAGGACTGATGGCGGTTAAGGCCCCGCAGGTAGGTTTTTTTGCCGTTGAGATAGCAGGCGTCGGCCTTGAACTCCACGGTGCGCAAGCCAAAGGTCACGCGCTTCTCGTCCTCGTCCCGCAGGGTGACTTGGCAGGTGTACAGATTGGGATGCTCCAGATCCCAAGGCTGGGCGTCGGGAACGCTGAGGCGCAGCTCCTCCGCCGCGCTGCCGGCGGTCTCGGCCAGGGTTTTGCCGTCCTTGTCCAGAATGCGCACGGTGACGGTGTCGTCCGCGCAGGTCTTCTGATCCAACGTCACCCGCACGGCGGCGGTGTGCAGATCGGGGGTCTGGACAAACACGTCGCTGATATAGTTCTCCCCCTTGGTTTCCAGCCAGGCGGGGCGATAGAGGCCGCCGTAGGTGAGATAATCGATGACGAAGCCGAAGGGCGGCACGGCGGGATTCTCCGTGCTGTCCAGCTTGACGGCCACCAGGTTTTCGCCGGGCCGGGCCACGTCGGTGAATTCCACCCGGAAGGCCGTGTAGCCCGTGGGATGGGTGCCCAGCTCCTTGCCGTTGACATACACCGTGGCGATATGCGCCGCGCCGTCCAATTGCAGGAAAAAGCGCTTACCTGCGGGCAATGTGAACCGCTTGCGGTAACCGCTGATCATCTGATAGCTTTTTTCGTCCACCTGATGCAGGGGAACTTCTTTGACCGTATGGGGCAGGCGCACCGCCTCCGCCGGGCCTTCGCCCCGGCCAAAGGCTTCCGTCCACTGGGGCGCAAACTCCCAGCCGTTGGAAAAGGGAATCATGGCTGTTCTCTCCTTTAATAAGTGAAAATATGATCGCTAACAGCATGATACCCCATGCCGACTTTTCCGTCAAGCCCGAAAAGCGCTTCCAGCGGGGATTCCGGTCAAAAAAAGGGAATCCGGAAGCCCGCGCCTCCCCTTGCGCCATCCGCCGTTTTCTGGCATAATACAAGCAGCCTGACAAAACGAGGTGAAGCCATGGAAACGCCCCTCCTGGTGCTGGAAGCCCATTACAACAAAAAGAATTCCTCCCGCTGCGCCCTCTACCCCGACCGGGTGGTGCTCTCCACCCAGTCCACCAGCCGCCTGATGGCCATCTACGCCAACCGCACCCGGGAAATCCCGCTGGCGGACATCGAAAAAGTGGTGATCAGCAGCGGCGGCATGGGCTTTTTCAGCCGCCATCCCAACGCCATCCATTTTATCGTCAAGGGCAGCCGCCGCACCCTGGACGACATGCTGCGGGATCCCAAATTCCACAGCAGCGATTACATCGACGAGGGCGTGCAGCAGTTTTGCCCCCATTCCCAGCAGGAGCTGACCGCCCAGATCGCCCTGGCCAGCCGCATCAAGGATTACATCGAGCAGGAGAAAAACCGTGATCGCCTATCGCCCGCTGGCCCGTGACGAGCCGGCTGCTGGAATCACGTATAGAAATTAGGATAAATTTTAGGTTGAATTTTTCTTTGAATTCGGCTATACTGTGAATGAGGTGATTGTTATGATGGTCAACACAAACGCAATGGTCAGTATTTCCGAAGCCAATCAGAATTTTTCACGGGTGGCGCGGATGGTGGATGAACAGGGCACGGTTGTAATCATGAAAAACAATGCGCCGCGCTATCTGCTCATTGATTTCAGTCAGGCGGAAGCCATGCAGGCCGCTTCTGACGACGATGTGCTGGCTGTCTCCGACAGGCTGATCAGCAAAAACCGTGCTGCCTATGAGGTGCTGGCCAAATGAAAACGCTGACAAAGCGGCAAATTCTGCTGCTGCATCAGCAGCTGATCGACGCCGCGGGCGGCGCGGCAGGCATCCGGGACGAAGGACTGCTGGAGTCTGCGCTCCATGCGCCGTTTCAGGAATACCAGTCTGCGGCGTTATATCCAACCATTCAGCAAAAAGCAGCGCGTCTTGGGTTTGGGCTGGTCATGAACCATCCTTTTGTGGATGGGAACAAACGGATCGGCGCGCATGCCATGCTGGTGCTTTTGGCGCTGAATGGCATTGAATTGGCATATTCCCAGCAGGAACTGTCTGACCTCTTTCTTGCGCTGGCGTCAGGCAGCGTGGGATACGATCAGTTGCTCAACTGGATATTGAACCATCAATCTTAAAGGAGGTCCCCCCATGGACAAAATCTACCAATTTCTCAAGGACGCGGGCACCTACTATCTGGCCACCGTGGAGGGCGATCAGCCCCGGGTGCGTCCCTTTGGCACCATTGACGTGTTCGAGGGGAAGCTGTATATCCAGACCGGCAAAAAGAAGGACGTTTCCCGGCAGATCCACGACAATCCCAAGATCGAAATCTGTGCCTTCAAGGACGGCGTGTGGCTGCGGGTGGCGGCCAAGGCCGCGGCGGACGACCGCATCGAAGCCCAGCAGCATATGCTGGACGCCTATCCCAGCCTGCAGGGCATGTATAAGGCGGGGGACGGCAACACCGAGGTGTTCTGCCTGACTGATGGCGTCGCCACCTTTTCCTCCTTCACCAACCCGCCGGAGACCATCACCTTTTAAAAGGAGGCCATCATGACCTATATCCCCGCGCCCACCCGCTATGACGGCATGCAGTACCGCCGCTGCGGCAACAGCGGCGTCAAGCTGCCCGCCATCTCTCTGGGCCTGTGGCACAACTTTGGCGATATTACGCCCTTTGGCGTGCAGCAGAGCATCCTGCGCACAGCCTTTGACAACGGCATCACCCACTTTGACCTGGCCAACAATTACGGCCCGCCCTATGGCGAAGCCGAGCGCAATTTCGGCATGCACATGGACCGGGACTGGCGGCCCCACCGGGATGAATTGATCCTGTCCACCAAGGCGGGCTACGACATGTGGCCCGGGCCCTACGGCAACTGGGGCAGCCGCAAATATCTGATCGCCAGCCTGGATCAAAGCCTCCGCCGCATGCGCGTGGACTATGTGGACATCTTTTATCACCATCGGCCCGATCCCGAAACGCCGCTGGAGGAAACCATGGCGGCGCTGGATCACATCGTGCGCAGCGGAAAGGCCCTTTATGTGGGCATCTCCAATTACAGGCCGGAGCAGGCGCGCCAGGCCATCCGCATTCTGCGGGAGCTGGGCACGCCCTGCCTGATCCACCAGCCGCGGTACAACCTCTTTGACCGCTGGATCGAGGACGGCCTCACCGACGTGCTGCGGCAGGAGCGGGTGGGCTGCATCTGCTTTGCGCCGCTGGCGGGCGGGCTGCTGACGGACCGGTATCTGAACGGCATCCCCGCGGATTCCCGGGCGGGCCACGATCCCCGGTTCCTGAAGCCCGACGCCATCACCGAGGACAAATTGGCCCGCATCCGCGCCCTGAACGATCTGGCCGCCGCCCGCGGTCAGAAACTGAGCCAGATGGCCCTGCAGTGGGTGCTGCGGGACGGCGTGGTCACCTCGGCCCTCATCGGCGCCAGCCGGCCCCAGCAGGTGCTGGACAACGTGGCCGCCCTGGGCGGCCCGGCCTTCACCCCGGAGGAGCTGGCCGCCATCGACCGCATCATGGCATAAAGCCCGCGCAGAAGGCGCACATTAAAAGCGCGCCCCATGATCACATCCCCCGATCCCCGGAAAGGAGGCCGCGGCCAATGGACAAGGAAGCCCGGCGAATCCTGCTGCGCCGCGTCCTGCTTGCGGCCGCGCTGGTCATCGCCGCCCTGATCTATTATTTTTCCGACCAGGATGGCAGCCAGTCCGCCGAGCTCAGCGGCGGCGCGACCCGTTTTCTCCTGCACGCCTTTGTGCCCGGCTATGACGGCCTGCCCCAGTCCCAGCAGCTGGCCTATATGAGCTCCCTGGCGTTCTATGTGCGCAAGGCCGCCCATTTTTCCGAGTACGCCCTCCTGGCCGCCACGCTGGAAGGCTATCTGTACCTGCGCCTGCCCAGCGGCAGCCTGCGGCTGTCCGGGCTTGGAGCCTGGCTCATCGCCACGGCCTACGCGGGCACGGACGAGGTGCACCAGATGTTTGTGGCCGACCGCGGCCCCTCCTTGGCGGATGTGGGCATCGACAGCGCCGGCGCGCTCTTCGCCGTGCTGATCGTCGCCGCTGCGCTGGCGGCGCGGAGGAGAAGGAAACGGAAGGAAAAGTAAGGAGAGAAACGCAATATTTTTAAGGTGGGCGCTGAAAACAAAAAATTAACAATGAATAATGAATAATTAATAATTTTATATAGTAAAAAGCTGCCCGGCAAAAGGAAAAATATCCTTTTTCCGGGCAGCTTTTATCAAACACTCTAAAATTATTCATTGTTAATTATTCATTGTTCATTCGCTGATAATTTTCTGTTTTCATCGCCCCTCCCCTTTCCTTCCTTACACAAAAAAGCGGCTCCTCCAGGTGATTTACCCGGAGGAGCCTTTGCGAAGATTCAACGGTTTAGACGGAGAATAGTATTAGCCTTGATGTTTGTCCGACCTTCTTCTGCGGGGCGAGCCGGCGGGCTGCTGGGCCGCGCCGGTGCTGCCGGAGGAAGGCGTGGAGGAAGCAGGCGCGTTCTGGGTGGGCACCCGCCGGGTGGCATCGGGCTGCTGGGGAGCGGCCTGGGACCGGGGCGGGGTGAACACCGAGGTTTGCTGGGAGGCGGCGGGATACTGGGCCCGCTGCACCTGCTGGGTCTGCTGGGCAGCCTGCTGGGTGGTGGGACGGGCATAGGGAGAGGCCGCCTGGGCCTGCTGTTGCTGCCTGCGGCGCTGGGCTGCGCGCTGGGCCGCCCTGCGCTGGTTGGCACGGTAGATGGAGTAGCCATAGGCGCCGCCGCCTGCCGCCACCACAGCTGCCGCCAGGCCTGCCCACAGCCAGCCGCTGCCGCCGCCGGAGGTATTGGGCGCGGGAGTGGTAAACTCGGTGAGGCCGGTGGTGGCCAGGGGCGCCGGGGATTCGGTGGGCGTCACCGTGGGCGAGGCCGAGGGGGCCAGGGACACGGTGGGCACCTGCTCCACGTCGGGGGTGGGGGTGGCGATGATGTTGCTGAAGGGCTCGTAGGTCACGTTGACCAGGGTGGGGTTCTTCCACACGCCGGAGTTGAAGTCCTCCACGGAGGTGATGCCGCTGCCGGTGGTGGCATGCGCGGAGCCGCCCGTGGTCTCCGCCGTGTTGGCGGCGGCCTGCCGGTAGGCGTCGCTGGTGAGGAACTCGCTCAGTTCGCCCAGGCTCAGCACCTTAAAGTAATTGCCCATCACGTAGCCCTCGGTGCCGGACTGGTTGATGTGATACCAGGTCTGGCCGTTGACGGTCTCAGTGCCCAGCACCAGGGCGAAGGCGTACTGGTTCATCATGCGGATCTGGGTGCTCTGGGTGCCTGCGGCGCTGCGCAGGCGCACGTTGTTGGTGGTCACGTAGCCATAGCTTGACATGCTGCTCTGGGTGACGGGCACGGGGGTGGCCAGGTATTCCACCGTGGGCATCGGCGTGCGCAGGTTCTGCTCATAGATGGCCTGCTCGGCGGGCTCCATCATGCGCAGCTGGTCGGAGCGCACATAGCCGAACACCTTGCCGGCCTGCACCACCTCCCAGTAGAAGCTGGAGCCTGCCACGTATTCCTGGCTCATGACCCAGACCACCTCGCCCTCGGAGAGCACCTGGGCGATCTCGGCCTTTTCATCGGCGTAGTTGCGCACCATCACGTTGCCGCCCTTGGTGACGGCATAGCCGGAATAGGGCTCGGGGCGGATGGTGGGCGCGGGGGTGGGCGTCTTGGGCTGCAAAGCGGCCAGATAGGGCGCGGCTTCCTCGGCGCTGATGCGGCGCAGGGCGTCGTCCTGCACGTAGCCGCTGGCGTGGTTCACCAGGGCTTCGGCGCTGTTCCAGCATACGCCGTTCACATAGGCCTGGCCGTAGAGGTACAGAAGGGTATTGGCGGACAGGGTGGACAGGGTGGTGTCGCTCACGGTGACGCCGGTGCGCAGATCCACCGCCCGCATGGTCAGCGCGTAGCCGGTGTAGGCCGGAGGCGTGGGCGTGGGGGACTGGGTGGGCGTGGGCGTCACGGGC
>CACWUV010000058.1:7472-20023 GCA_902764185.1 uncultured Eubacteriales bacterium | reverse complement strand
CTGAATAATGTCGCCGCGGATGTAAAGGGCAAGCTGACCGCGGGCAAGGATGTGACCGTGGACGCCCTGGGCGAGATCGCCAGCGACGCGGTGGCGAAGCACGCGGGCGACGGACTGTCCGGCGTGTATTTGGGCACCAGCGTGGTGCTGCAGAACGTGCGCGCCCTGCTGGGCGACACCGCCAATGTGACGGCTGGCGGCGATGTGAACGTCAAATCCACCGCCAACCTGAAATCCACCACCATCGCCAAATCCGGCACCGAAGCCGCAAAAGAAGAAAACGGGAGCGAATACGCCGAGGAAAAGACGGATTCCGGCTTCAGCAAAACCGCCGACATGGGCCTGGGCATGGTCAAAAAGTATATCGGCGGCTTTGCCGGCAAGATTTGGGATAAAATCAAAAACGGCGTGGTGCACATCTTCAAGAACGATCCCACGGATTCTGAGAAGATGGAAAAGCTGCTCAAATCCGTCGCCGGGGGCGAACACACCGTCAAGCTGGCCGAGGACAGCGAGCAGAAGGGCGATGTGAAGTTCACCGAGAGCCACGTTGGTACGGGAACCGACGTGGAGATCACGCCTTGGGAGGGCCATCAGGTGGACAAGGTCTATTATGTCTACCTGGACAACCCGGATGGGGAAGACGCGGCGACCCAATATACCGTGAAAGAGGCCGTGGATGGCTCTGACCCGGATGACAACATCTATTTCATTCCCATGGTCAACGCCAACGTGCAGGTCTATGTGACCTACAAAGACGGGGAATACGCCGCTGACGACGCGGATACCTGGATGCCGGAGGATCTGTTCAACGAGAACGACGACGATTATGGCCAGGACCTGCAAAGCCTCTTTGACGACGCCACCGCCGGCGCGCAGAATTCCGACGACGATTACGGCGAGGACCTGCAGCGGCTCTTTGACGAGGACGGCGATGGGCAGGAGGACGCGGGGGATAAGCTGAAATTCTCCATCGTGCCCACGGAAACAGCGGACGACGACAAGCGCGTCGGCGCGATTCTGAACACAAAGTTCAGCCTGAAAACCGGCGAGTGCGCCACCACCGTTGAAAAGAACGGCAAGGTCACCTTCGTTGTCAATGCCAAGAATGGCTATAAGCTAAAGGATGACGGCCTTGTTGTTTCCTATTATATAACGGGAGAAGACAAGGAGCAGAAGGCCGTATTGAAGGACGACGGCAACGGCCGCTATACCTTCACCGTGCCGGAGAACATCCTGACCGATAAATATGAGGACGGCATCGCCTTCAAGGTCATCAGCGAGTTTGAAAAGCAGGATGCCGAAGCCGATAACAATGTGGATCAATCCAACACCCAGGTGAACGGCTCCGTGGCCGTGACCGTGGCCATGAACGAGAACCGCGCCGAGATCCAGAGCGGCGCCAGCGTGACTGCCACAGAAGCGGTGAACGTCCAGGCGAATGAAGAGACCCGGGTGAACACCAACACCGACGGCACCGGCACGGTGAAAAACGCAGAGAAGAAAGAAGAAAAGAAAGAAAAGAAGCAGGAGGACCAGCAAAAGCTGCTCTCCGGCCAGTATATCGTGACGGGGAAAGAGGTTTCCCTGACGCTGGATAATGTGACGGGTGGCACGGTGGACGTGGCGCAAAAGGGCGCTTACGGCTACACCTTTACGCCCAAGCAGAACGACATCGCCGTGACCGCGGGCGTCACCGCCACCCTGCGCTATCAGAAGGACGGCAAGTGGCAAACGGATACGCTGACCGCCAATGATGATGGCACCTATACCGTCAATTTGACCAATTATACCATCGACAAGGGCACTCAGGCGGTGCTGGGCTTTGCCATGCCCGGCTCCTCCACTGAAACGCAGCCCAAGCAGGATCTGGTGGATTACACCATGAACGTCAGCTACAATGTGTTCCAGCTGTCCAAGGAGGAGGACCCCTACAACGTCGGCAACAGGAAGATCGGCAATGTATATTATGTAAAGACTGCCACCGACAGCGGCAATACCAAGTATTACTTTAACATCAAGCCGGACACGGCCAACGGCTACACCATGGACGGCGCGGAAGAGCATCCGTGGGCTTCCTATACCGACATCAGCGGCCAAGAAAAGAAGGTGGCCCTGCACCATGAAGGCGCGGGCAGCAGCTATTGGTATGTCCAGGCTTCCGATCTGGTGGGCATCGCCCAGGGCGGCAGCGTGACCGTCAACGTGCGCTTTACCGAGGATAACCACTATATTGCGACGGGCGGCGTGGAACACGGCAGCCTGACCTTCAGCCAGAACAGAGCCAAGGCCACCGACGTGATCACCGTCAAGGCCACGCCGGATCAAAACTATGGCGCGGGCAAGATCACCGTTCACTATACGAACAAGTATAACCCAGCTATAAAGGAAACCATCACCCTGACCCCGGACGAAAACGGCGAGGCCAAGTTTACCATGCCTTCTTTGGCAGATGGCACCAGCATCAGCGTCAGCGCGGAGTTCAACGCGAAAACGCTGAGACTGCAAGCTCTCCAGTCCCAGGATGTCATCATTGATACCTCCGTCAAGGCCAGCGCGGGAGAGAAGATCGCCATTACCCTGACGGACGCCGCCGTTCAGGACGGCAAGAAGCTGAACGACACCGCGCAGGTCACCTATACCCCAAAGGAGGGGCAGCGCAAGACCGTGCAGGTGGACGTAAAGGATGGCAAGATTACTTTGCCGGACGACATCGCCGACACCACCGACGTGTACATCGCCGTCAACGCAGTAGATAAAGCCATTACCCTGAACGGCGGCGAAGCGAAGCTGGATCACGGCACGCTGAAAATCGCCTCGGCCAAGGCCGACAAGGGCGAAAAGGTGGTCGTCACCATCACCCCGGATGCTGGCTACCGTTTCAAGCAGGGCAGCGGCACGGTGGAGATCACCACCAGCACCTCTGCCTATAAGGTGAAGCTGACGCGCCGGGACGACGGCTCCCTCACCTTCACCATGCCTTCCTCCATGACCAGCGCAGAGCTGCAGGAGGCGAAGGCCAATATCACCTTGAAGGGCGAATTTGAAAAGGGCAATCCCGATTCCAGCTCCTTTGAGACCAGCCTGGGCGCGGCGGCCTCCGTGTCTGTGGTGAACGCGAAGAACAGCGCGGTATTCTCCGGCAACACCCAGCACAATAAGGCCGTGAACGTGCAGGCCGTCACCGTGGGGGGAAACAAAACCTCCGCCTCCGCGGGCTACAGCAAGGCCGTGACCGGCCTGGCCGGCGGCTTTGGCGTGCAGGTTGCTTCCTTTGATACCAAAGCCCTGGTCACAAAGGACGCGATGATCAATACCAATACTCTGACGGTTTCCGCCAAGGGAACCCATGGGCTGGATGCCACCGGCAGCGCGGCGGGCGCGAAGGAAGCCGGTTCCACCGGCGTGGGCTCCGGCATCGCCGTGAGCGTGTCCAGCGCCGACGTGACCGCGGCCGTTCAGGACGGCGCGAGGGTCACCGCCGAGAACGGAAAAGTGAAGGTCGCGGCGTCCAACAAGACCGCCGATAAGGTGACCGCCAAGGCGGGCGCGAAGGGCGAAACCGGCGTCACCCCGGTCATCGGCGTGGATGTGTTCGGTTCCTCTGCCAGCGCCTACCTGGGCCGGGTTTTCGACGGCAATGTGCATGCCAAGACCGTCCAGGTCACTGCCAATAACACCGCCTCCCACGATATGACCGCCGATGCCAGCACCGGCGGCGGCAGCGTGGCCCTGGGCGGCGCGTTTGCCGTGACCGTCATCCATGATAACGCTGTGGCGCGGCTGAACAACAGCGTGACCAACGCCGCCGCGGACAGCGCCGTCACCGTATCCGCCGCTGTCAGCACCACCCAGCGTGTCAATACCACCGCTGGCGTCACCGGCGGCGTCAAGGGCACCGCGGGCAAGAACGGCAGCGCGGGTAGCGCCGACAAGCAGGTGGATTCCATCCTGGGCGGCGCGGGCAATATCGCCGCCAAAAACAGCAGCTCCAACAGCCTGAGCATGAAGGGCTCGGGCTCCGATGAACGTCAGAAGGCGCAGACCAGCGAGGGTTCCGTGGGCGGCGCGGCGGCTGTGGCCGTGAACGTGCTGTTCACCCAGGCGCTGGCGCGCATCATGAACGGCGCCAACATCAATATCGGCGGCGCGGTGAAGGTGCAGTCCGTCAACCGCACCGAAACCCAGGTGAAGGCCAACGCCAGCACCGCCAAGACCGATACCGGCGTGGGCGCTGCCGTGGCCGTGAATATCGTCAATATTGAGAATACCGCCGAGATCGGCGACGGCGCTGTGAAGGCCGGCAGCCTGGTGGTTTCCGCGCTCATGCCCGAAAAAGCGGATAACGAAGTGGATCAGATGGCCACCGTCCGTATGCCCGAAAGCAAGGACGCCATGGTGGCCCAGCTGGCGGACTATATCAAGGACGGCATCAATGACACCCTGTCCGAAATGGGCGTGGATCAGTCCGCCATCGGCGAGCTGGCCTCCACCTTTGCGGAGACCTTTGTGGCCTACGTGCTCAAGGAAACCGGCCTGGACGAACTGCTGGGCGACGGTATCTTTGACGAAAAGGTGGATAAGGTGCTGGGGGACCTGAGCGATCTGTGGGAGTCCGTGCAGGATTATCCCGCCCAGCTGGTGAAGCCCCTGACTGACTTGGAGGCTCAGATCACCGCTTTGCAGGGTGTGGATGCGGACGATCTGAAGAATATCCTGCTGGGCGAGCTGAAAGCGCAATTGCCCAACCTCCTCAAAACCACCGTGGTGGCCGTGCTGAACCGCGCCAAGGACGACATCGGCAGCCTGGCCATGGAGGCCATCAACAATAAGATCAAGGGCAAGGATCAGTCCTCCACCAAGGAAAAGGCAAAGGAAACGCTGTTGAACGCCCTAAAAGCTGAATGGACGACCCTGTCCAACCAGCTGATGAACGACGCGCTCACCCGTCTGCGCAGCGAGGTGCCTGTGCTGACACAGGAGAATATCGATACCATCAAAGCGGCGTTCACCTCCTCTCTGGCTGATAAGGAGGAAGGCTTTATCAGCTATCTGACGGGTACCTTCCAGAACAAGGTGTTCAATTATGCCGCCGTGATGGACAAGATTTCCAATACGGATTTCGCGTCCAAAGCCAAGGAAATGATGCGCGGCGCGCTGAACGCCTCCGTGGCGAAGGTGGGCAACGCGGCCATTGAATCCCTGGTCGATAATCTGGACGTGCAGCTGGTGCCGGAGGATGTGTCCGATAAGCACGTTATCCGCACCGAGGCCATTTCCGGCGCGGGCGCCAAGGACGTGGGCATCGCGGGCAGCGTGGCCATCACCATCCTGAACGCCAATACCACTGCTGTTGTGAATAATGGCGGCGCGCTGTCCATCACCGGCGAAGCCACCGTGGATGCCCGGGAAGCCCGCAGGGTGACCACCGTCGCCAGCGCGGCGCTGGATCAGAACGGCAAAGCGGACAAGAACAGCGACGCCGGCAGCAAGGAAGAAAAGGATACCGTCGGCGGCAACGCTGCCACGCCCACGGTGCATCTGGGCGAGCAGCTGCAGGTGCAGTCCGCCGTCGGCGCGGAGCTGCAGCAGGATGCTTCCGATAAGAATATCGTTTGGATCACGCCCCGGGACGGCTACAAGATCACCGCAGGCGCTGATAAGGCTGCCTGGAGCTATACCGACAACGGCGAGGAAAAGACCGGCAAGATCCAGGTCTATTCCAAGACCGTGGACGGGGAGACGAAGTATTACGTGAAGGCTTCCGACGCCACCACGGCGAAGGGCAAGCTGACCACCGTTACCATCACCCCGGAGGAGGATCTGCATACCATCTCCGGGCTGGACGCCATCAACCTCAGCGAAGATGACGCCACCAAGGGCAAGGTGCCCGATGGCGCTGTTTCCGTGACCGTGCAGGGCCGGGATGAAGCCGTGAAGGAAGGCAAGCTGTCCGCCAAGGCGACGGATACCGTCAAAATCTCCATCGACAAGACCAAACTGACGGGCCTGCAGGTGGATTCCATCAACTATATCACCGCCGACGGCAAGATCCACGCCGTGCCGCTTTCCGCCACGGAAAACGGCAATGAGATCATGTTCACCTTTGCCATGCCTGCCCAGAATGTGACGGGCATCCTTGTGGAGGTGGACAAGGCGGAAGAAAACGCCAACGCAGGCAAGACCGCCGCCACCGACAGCAGGGGCCGCTCGGTGGGCGTGGGCGCGTCCTTCTCCATGGTCTACGGCGATTCCGGCGTGTCCGCCCAGATCAAGCGCGGCGTGACCGCGGGCAGCCTGACCGTGAATGCGGAATCCGATCACGCGGAGAATACGGTCTCCGTTTCCGGCACGGACGCCCTGAGCGGAGAATTGAACATCGACGCCATGAAGAAGACCTCCGTGGACGCTTCCGTGGCGCTGGACATCCTGGACAACCAGGTGAGCGCATCCCTGAACGGCGCGGCGAACACCACCCAGGGCGACCTGGCGCTGACCGCCGGCGAGAACGCCGTTACCGATACCCGGGCCAGCGGCTATGCCGTGGGCAGCCAGACCGCCGTGGGCGCGGCTGTGGCCGTCAATATCGCCAGCTCCGCCGTAAACGTGAAGGCGGAGGAGGACTTGACCGTGGCGGGCAGCGCCAAGATCGACGCCAGCAGCCACAGCGAGGATGTGACCCGTGCCTTGGCCACGGCCATGGGCGCGGACATCGCCCGGGCCATGAACAAGGTGGGCGAGGCCGCCGAAAACCTGGAGGAGAAGAGCAACGACCTGCTCCAGGGCAAGCTGTTTGACGGCAAGACCGACGGCGGCGACAACAAGGACAACAAGACCGCGGATAAGATCAACCAGCGGTTGGACAAAAAGCAGGCTGAGGGCGGCAGCGCAAGCAGCAAGAACCTGAGCCTTAGCAGCAATGCCCTGCGCAACCAGAATATCACCACCAACGGCGAGGACGCGGGCAGCGAGGGCACGGACGAGGCTCTGAGCCAGATTAGCGAAAATAACGGCTCCAAGCTCGGCAGCATGGGCAGCGACACCAAATCCAAGGTGCAGGTGGCCGCCGCCGTGGGCGTCACCGCCGCCAGCCATGAGGCCGCCGTGCACGTGGGCAGGATCACCGCGGGCAAGGATATTTTCGCCACCGCGGAGAATACCGGCAATTTCAACACCCTGGGCACCGGCGCGGCCATGTCTCTGGCCGAAAAGGCCAATTCCATCGCCCTGGGCGTGGCCGTCAGCGTCAATGAGAATAAGGCCAAGGTCAGCGCAAACGGCGACCTGGTTTCCAAGGAAGCGGGGGATGTGACCCTTACATCCACCCTGACCCAGAATATGGACAGGGACTTCCTGGGCAAGCTGGCCGCGCAGTCCATTGCGGGCAGCGTGGCGGGCAAGAATTCCACCGTCTCCCTGGGCGGCGCGGTGAGCGTCGTGGTGTCTGACGCGGAATCCGCCGTGACGGCGAACAGCAAAACCATCACCGGCGGCGATGTGACCATCGAGGCCACCGATAAGAGCAAGCTGGCGGCCCGCGCGGGCGGCGTCAGCCTGTCCCGGGGCTCCACCGTGGGCATGGGCATCGCCAGCACCACCATCGTCAGCTCCAACGACGTGACCGCCGCTGTGGGCGACGGCGCGGCCATCACCGCCGACAGCTTCAAGCTGAACGCCGAAAAGAAGGCCGTCACCGCCGACGACTTCAAGCAGCTCATCGACATGCGCTATCTGATCACCGATTCCAGCGCCCTGAAAGATGAGCAGCGCAAGGAGGCCAACACCGGCCTGATCGACGTGCACAAGGGCGAGGACGAGGACAGCTATACCGTGGACGTGAACCTGTCCACCGAAAAGCTGCTGGACGCCATGGACGCCCTCAACTTCCTGTCCAGCCAGAACACCTATGCCGAGGCCATTGCGGGCTCGGTGGCCACGGGCAAAACCAAGGCCAGTCTGGCGGGCTCCTTCGCCGTGGCCGTCACCGAGAACACCGTCAAGGCCACCCTGGGCAGCAACGTGACCATCCGTGCCAACAAGGGCAATGCGGATGTAAATGCCGCCGACGGCGCCACCACCCGCGTCATCGCGGGCAGCCTGTCCGCCGCCCCGGCCAAGGCCAGCGTGGGCGCCACCGTGGCTGTGCTGGTGAACGGTGACGTCGCGGGGGCCGTTACCGGCGATAACGCCCAGATCACCGCCTCCGGCGATGTGACCCATACCGCCCGGCAAACCGGCGACGCTCAGGCGTTCACCGCCGCTATGGCGGTGGCCGCAGGCGCGAATGCCTCGGCTGCCGCGGGCGGAGCCATTAACGTGATCGTCAACAAGAGCGTGGCCCGCAATGCCATCGGCCATAACGCCGCCCTGAACGCGGGCGGCGACGCGAAGATCGACAGCCAGGCGAAGTATGACCTGATGCTGATCTCCGGCAGCGCCAACGTGACGGCGGGCACCGGCAAGGTGGCCGCGGGCGGCACCGTGAACGTCATCGTGGACAAGACTCAGGCCGCCACCACCCTGGGCGATCAAAATACCATCACCGCGGGCAGCAATGTCAGCGTTTCTTCCGATGTCTCCGATCAGCTGATTTCCGGCTCCATGTCCGCTTCCGTGGCCGCCAGCGCCACCGGCAAATCCGGCGCGGGTGCGGTGAACGTCATCGTGTCCAAGTCCGCCGCCGATACCACCCTGGGCAGCGCGGCGAACATCGCTGCCGCCAAGGGCGATCTGAAGCTGAAGGCCAACAACGACGCCTGGATGCTCAACGCCACGCTGGCGGCGGCGCTGGGCGCCAGCATGGGCATCGGCGGCAGCTTCAATGTAAACGTGTTTGACCGCGAAGCCAATCTGAGCCTGGCCGACGGCAATCTGGCCGCGGGCCGTGATCTGTACGCCCAGTCCAGCGGCAACGATACCAGCATCCTGGCGGGGGCTGCCCTGGCGGGCGGCATCACCGGCGGCGCCTTCGCGGGCAACGTGGAGGTGCTGACGGAAAGCAGCCGTGTGCACACCAATATTTCCAAGGGCGTCACCGCCATCGCGGGCAGGAACGCCATCCTGGAAGCCAATTATGGCGATTTCACCGTGGCGGGCGTGGGCTCCGTGGCCCTTTCCGGGGCTGGCAGCGCCGTGGGCGTCACCAGCCTGACCGTGGTGAAGGACAACGATATCCGCACCCAGCTGGCAAAGAGCACCGTTTCCGCCGCCGGCGGCAGCGCGGTCAAGACCCTGTCCGGCGACAGCGCGGACGGCGTCTATGTGGGCGCCAACGCCAAGGAAACCCAGGTGCTGGGCGCGGCGGGCGTCGCTGTGGCCGGCGGCTCCACCGTCAACGGCGTGGTGGACGTGCTGGTGAACAACAACACCGTCATCGCCGACGCCGCTCAGGCCACCCTGGGCAAGATCGATTGGAATGTGGACAGCGTCCTCGTCAGGTACTGGAAACCCGATGTGGCCAACACCTACTGGCAGGGCACACACAGCATGAGCCGCTTCATGAATAGGGATGTTGCCAGCCTGCGTAGCGGTGCATACAGAAGGCTGCAGTTCCGGGCGGCGGATGGGTCGATGTATACGGTGGATTTGAACAACCTGGAGGCTTCCCTCGCTCCCATTAAGACCATCGATACCTCCAATGTCACCGTCAAGGCCAAGGACGACACCAAGCAGATCCTGCTGGCGGGCGGCCTGAACGCCAGCACCGGCGTGGGCGTGGGCGCGTCCGTGGTCACCCTGGTTTCCAATAAGGATGTGCAGGCGCTGGCAAAAGACATCAACGCCAACGGCGCGGTGAACGTCAGCGCCGAGAATCAGGATGACGTGACCACCGTGGCCGTCAGCGCCTCCATCTCCAGTGTGTCGGTGCAGGTCGGCGCGGCGGTGCAGGCGCTGAGGAGCCGTGCCATTGCCGAGGTGAACGGCGCGGTGGTCGCCCGCAACCAGGGTGAAAAGGACGGCGTGAACATCACCGCCCAGAACGACACCACCCTGCGGAACATCGCCGCGGCGGTGGGCGCGGGGACCACCGCGGCCGTATCCCCTGTGGCCGTCGTCACTGTGTTTGAGGGCGAAAGCCGCGCCCAGCTGAAAGCGGGCGGCAGCATCAGCGCCGAAAAGGATGTGAACATCAGCGCCACGGCAAATAAGGACGTCAACATCTATTCCGCGGGCGTGGCCTTCGGCGGCACCGCGGGCGTATCCGGCGCGGCCAATGTGCTGGTCAGCAAGGATAAGACCCAGGCGCTGGTGGACGACGGAGCCAGCGTCAATGCAGACGGCAGCCTGGATGTGTCGGCCCAGGCCGATTACACCCTGCGCTCCGCCAGCGGCATCCTGGCTGGCGGTGTGGCTGCGGGTGTGGGCGTCAACGCTGTGGTCAGCGTGCTCAAGAGCAACACCACCGCCCAGCTGGGCGGCAGCAGCCGCGTGGGGGGCAAGGTCAATGTGAAGGCCTCCGGCGACCGGGATGTGCTGAACATGGGCGCGTCTCTGGCTGGCGGCACCGCGGGCGTGGGCGTCAATGTGATGGTCCTCGTCGCGGGCGCCAAGATGAGCCAGGACGCCGCCGATATGCTCACCTACGGCAACAGCAAAACCAAGGACGACGGCAAAAAGACCTTCGATACCCAGAAGTTCCTTTCCATCAACGGCGTGGCCGCCGAATACAAGGAATACGAGCGGGACGAAAACGGCAACTACAAGCTGGATGCCGATGGCAACCGCATTCGGACAACTGCCGCCACCGTTACCCACGCAGACCTCTCCGGCGATCTGGCGGGCAACGGCCATTACGAGAGCAAGAACCAGGTGGACAAGGGCGGCTCCTTCGACACGGCCAGCGGCTATCGCAGCAGCGACTTTAATAACAGCAACTTCAACGACAATGGCGATACCCAGCGCGGCGAAAAGCTGGAAGCTAAGGATACCCAGGATATCGCAGCCGCCAAAAAGCTGAATACCGTTACTTATACTTCGGATCCCGAGGACGCCGTCATCGCCCGCATCACCGAGAGCGCTGCCGTCACCGCCAAGCAGGTGAATGTGGCAGCCTCCCAGCAGGTGGCGGCGGATCTGGTGGGCGCGTCCGCTGGCGTGGGCGTGGCTGGCGTGGGCATCAGCACCAGCGTGGCCATCCTGCGCAGCAACGTGCTGGCCACCTCTTTGGGCGCCATCACCGGAGCCAGCCAGGGCGTCAGCGTCACCGCCAATTCCATAAGCGGCTCCCTGGAGAATGACACCACCGCCGACAAGCGCGACAGCGACGTGAAGGCGCTGCTCCAGAATAAACTGGATGTCTCCGGTCATGGCATCCGCGCCATCGGCGTGTCCGCCGGCGGCGGCGTGGCCGGCGTGGGCGTGGGCGTGGCTGTGGTGCTCACCGATAACATCACCCAGGCCACCCTGGGCGGCTCCGTCACCGAGGCGGGCGCTGTGAACGTCAGCGCCAAGCATGATTATGGCACCGTGCTGGCTGCCACCGGCACCGCCAGCGCTGGTCTGGCGGCCGTGGGGGTATCCGTGTCTGTGGCCCAGGCCAACGGCGCCGTAAAGGCCACCGTCAACCGCGGGACCACCGTCAGCGCCTCCAGTGTGAATGTCAATACCGACGCCACCGTGGATGTGGATTCCGCGGCGGCTGCCGCCGGCGCCGGCGGCGTGGCTGTGCAGGCGGGCGTGGCCCTGGCCTTCAACCGCCTCACCCAGACCACCGGCATCGAGGCGGAAACCAGCGTCACCGCCAGCGGCGATGTGAACGTCGCTGCCAAGAATACCTCGAACGCAAACAGCTACCTCCTGGGCGCCAGCGTGGGTCTGGCGGCGGTCAACATGAACGCCGCGGTCAGCGACGTGGCCGCCAAGGTGAATACCTTCATCGGCCAGGCCGAGCCCAAGAAGGCGGGGGAGACCAGCGCCACCGTGCCCGCCGCCGTGATCAGCGCGCGGGATGTGATCCTGGGCAATACCGTCACCGCCGCTTCCACGCCCCAGGTGCTGTCCGTGGCTGGCGGCTTGGTGGCCGGAACGGGCAACGTGCTGCTGGCCTTCAACCAGACCGAAGCCAAGGCCGTGGCTGAGAACGCCGACATCACCGCCACCCGCAATCTGGACGTTTCCGGCAATCTGTCCGGCGGCGCCGTGTCTTCCCTCACCTCCGATCAAGTGGGCGGAGCCACCGTGGGCCTCAGCGTCAACTACGCTGATATGGCTGCGTCCAACGAAGCCGCGCTGAACATTAGCAAGGTGAACGTGGGCGGCCAGCTGCGCGTGACCACCAACGGGGACGGCTCCTCCACCACCGCCAAGGCGGAAACCGTGGCGGGCCAGGTTGGCCTGGGCACCGCTGGCTTCAACGTGGCCATCGCCCGCAACAACACCAAGAACTACGCCACCGTGATCAGCGACAGGAATATGGAAATCACCGGCGAAACGCTGATCCGCGCCGAGGGCAAATCCACCGCCGAGGCCACCTTCACCGGCCTGACGGTGGGCGTCAAGAACATTGCCGCCAGCACCGTGGTGGCCTATAACGACGCCGTGGCGGGCACCAC
>CACWUV010000058.1:0-7461 GCA_902764185.1 uncultured Eubacteriales bacterium | reverse complement strand
GACGCGGCCACCACCGCCACCGCCACCACCGGCGGCGGCAGCCTGGTCAGCGCCAAGGCAAACGTGGTGCTGGCCTATGGCCGCAGCGGCTCTGTCGTGGATGCGGCCATCGCCGGCGGCGGCGAATACGCCTTCCTCAAATCCACCAACAAGGCCAAGGATATCGTTAAGTCCGAAATCAAGAATGCCTCCATTGATCTGCTGACCGCCGCCGCCATGGTGGGCGGGGCTTACAGCCAGGATCGTTTCAGCAGCAAGGTGCAGTTCACCGGCGGCGATTACACCCTGGGCAGCGCGGATGTGCTGATGGATTACACCCTCAAGACCACCGCCGATGTCACCCCCTCCAACCGGGGTCTTGATCTGAGCCTGGGCAAGCTGGCCTTCAATATGGCCATCGCCAAGAACACCGCCTACGCCGGCTCCGATCTGGAATTCAGCATCCCCAAGAACTCCAACAAGGTGAAAGGGGATATCCGCGTCAGAACGCTGGGCAGCGACGAGGTGGAGGCCAAGGTGCAAACGGCTAAGGTTTCCGTCAGCGGCCTGTCCCTGGGCGCGAACGTCGCCAAGGCTGACCTCAGCGCCACCCAGTCCGCGGTGCTCCGCGTGGGCGGCACGCTGCATGCCTACGGCGACCTCACCGTGGAGAGCCTGGCCCGCACCGCCACCGCCAACGCCAACGTCGGCGCCAACACCCTGGACAGCACGGGCGTCAAGGTCAGCCTGGCCAGCGCCGATGTCAGCAAGGCCATCGCCAACGAAAACCTGACCAACACCGCTGCGCTGGTGGGCGCGGCCTATGGCACCGAGGAACGGGATGCCCTGGTGGACATGGGCGACTATGAGGTCAGGACTGTGACGGAAACGGACTATGAAATTATCGAAAGCGTGACCTATACGCTGAAAAACGGCGGTGGCAGCATCACCACATCAGAATCCGAGGAGAAAGTGAGGGAACAATTAGCCCGTATTTTACGCACAAAGCTGCAAAATGTTTCGGAGAGGTTGAAAACAACCAGGATAGGCGGAATTAAGCTAAAAGCAAGCATGAATGATGCTGTGCTCAACAACTTTTATAATACAATGCTCAAAAATGATTCCGATATAAATGTCGTTTTCAAAATGATCAAGAATATCGAGAATACAAACTATGTACCGAATGTCATTCGCAGGCTGCTGACCTACACCAACACCGAGTTAAGCTCTGTCGCAGACAGTATAGACATTAGGATAGGAACAACGAACAAAGACAATGACGTCTGGGGATGGGAAGAAACCCTCAACTACGGTACCAAGATGGGTGCCTGATTATCAGCCTGTGACGGTGGAGGTCCCCCTCTACGACTCCACCAAGAATACGCTGTGGGCCTATGAAGCCCTGACCGTGAACGCGGGCATGGAGAACGGCGCCCAGAGCAAGGCGGAGGCCCGCACCGACGGGGCCATGGGCATCGGCGCGGTATCCATGGGCAGCCTGGAGGCAGAAGCCACCGCTTCCGATGCCGTCAGCACGTTGCTGGAGGGCATGACCGTGCAGTTCTACGATGCCGTGAATCTGAACGCGGCTTCCGACACCGTCGCCAACGCCGTGGGCTTCCGCTCCGGCGGCGAGGGCATCCTGCAGGTGGATCATTCCACCGTGAAGGCCATGGTGGGCACTCCCCAGAACAAGCAGAGCGTGAACGTGATCCTGGGCGATGACGTCCTCCTGAGCGCCCGGAACCCCACCTTTAACAGCACGCATAAGGTGAACATCAGCGCAAACAACAAGGGGTACGCCGAGGCCAGCATGAACGACGCCAAGACCACCTGGGGCCTGGGCAACTTCAAAACCTCCACCCAGGAGACCGAAAGCTGGTACAATACTCTGGTCTCCATCGGCGAGAGGGTCGGCATCACCGCCGCGGGCGTTTCCATCCGTTCCCAGGACAGCGCCGGGGCGAAATCCAAGGTGGAATCCAATAACGCGGGCATCCTGATGAACTTCAACACCATGCAGGGCAAGAATACCATCCATCAGGAGAACAACATTGACGTTGGCAAATCTTCGACGCTGCGGGCGATGAACGGCAACCTGCTGGTGGAAGCCCTGCAGAACACCCAGGCTCATGCCGAAACTGTTTCCGGCGGCGGCGGCCTGATCGCCGGCGATACCGCCACGGCCCGCAATACCATTGATCGTGTGGCCCGTGTGAATATGGGCGCCAGTTCATCTATGGAGTCGGCAGGCTCCATCACCCTGCGGGCCAAGTCCGGCGAAGGCGACGACATCTATACCCGGGCTTATGTGGACAGCAAGGGCCTGGTCGACGTGGGCAACGCCAAGGCTTACGCCGACGTGACCGGCAATGCCGAGGTGCTGCTGGCCAGCAGCGCGAATTTGGATGGCCGGGGCGGCGTCAATCTGGAGGCCATCGCCACCAGCTACAAGACCAAGGGAAGCGCCAGCAATGAGCCGGGCATCAATACCATCGGCCAGGTGGACGCCCTGGGCCTGGTGGCCGTGCCCAACGGCGTGGCCCGCAACACCCTGACCTTCAACACCTATATCGGCATCAATCAGGATAATGATGCCATGACCAGCGTGATCAACGCCGGTAAAGGCGCTGCTATCAGGATGCATGCCACCAACGCGGGCCTGACCGCCAAGGCGGATGCCATGGCCAAGGGCAAGGGCGGCTTCGGCGTCAGCAACGCCACCGCCTGGGATGAGGTGTATCTGCAAAATGCCGTCTGGATCGACGCGGCCCATCTCACCACCGGCGACAACGGTTCGGTGTCCATCAAGGCAACCAACGGCGATACCGGCGCGGACCGGCTGCACCTGATCGCCAACGCCCACGCGGCCCTGAGCGGCCTGGCGGGCAAGGTGGCCCCCACCTCCCGCATCAGCGGCACCCAGGTGAACCAGATCCGCAGCAACAATACCGGCAAAGTGACCTTCCCCCAAAACGCCACGGAGGAGCACATCGCCTCCAATCCCATCAATACGATCTGGACCGATCAGAAGGCCACCTACGACCGCTGGGAGATCAAGGTTTGGTTTGTCACCCTTACCCTGACCAAGGCCAGCGTGGTGAAGGACCTGAACTGGAACTACTTCGACCGCTGCGATTTCTGCGGCACCGGCAAGGCCGTGGATGTGCGGCCCACCGCCCAGGATCCGCTGCGCGATCGCTATGAGGCTGCATACAAAGCGGCCATGGACGCCATCGCCAAGATCCGTGCGATGGCAGGCACCCTGCCCGCCAACACCAGCGCCCAGCAGGCGTACAGGATGGCCAAGGGCCTGGTGCCTCTGACCTACCTGGATACCCTGGTGACCGGCCGCACCGTGGTGGTAAAGGCCCGCTACAACGAGGAGGAGAACAAGGCCGCCGCCGAAATCTTCGCCATGGATGTGCGCTCCATCCTGGAAAAAGATGCCCGCCTGTCGGCGGAGCAGCTGGGCCGCTACCAGCTGTGGCAGAACGCCCGTACCCAGCACCAGGTATTCATGCTGCCCAACGCGGCGCGGCTATATACCGCGGCGCGGAATCGGCTGGACTATGTGACCGACATCCTGTATGGCGACGTGCTGGGGGATGGACGCACCCACCACATTGAGGTGATCACCGCCCTGAACGACCGTGCCTTTGCCAATCCCGTGCTGCCCATCGGCAGCACCGGCAGTCTGGACTTTGCCACCGGCACGCTGTATCTGCCCTCCTTTGCCGATATGGAGCTGTATCTGCATGAGATCAGCGCCAAGTGGCTGCTGGAGAATATGGATAGCGGCTTCTTCCGCACCCTGATGGCTGATCCCGACGCCCTGAACGCCTGCGCCGACGGCGGCAAGCTGCCCAACGGCCAGATCGTGGAGGGCTTCATCCCCGGCGAAGTGCGGGACGGCTGGCAGTTCTACTGGATCGGCGCGACGCCGGAAACGGCTGCTGATCCCGATCAGCCCCTCATTTGCCTGCTGGTGAACCCCGAAACCGACGAGGTGGACGCCTTCCGCACCAGCCTGAACCTGATGGAAACAGATACCCCCGCGGTGGACGTTTCCCTGAGCATGTACCGCGACTCCAAGAGCGACCGCCAGGAGATCGAAAAGTACAACATGTTCTTCTTCGATACTAGGAGCAGCGAACCCAGCCTGGTAAAGGTATTGACCACGGTGCTGGAGAACCGCAGCCTGGAGATGCCCCGGCCCATGCGCGTGCAGCTGCGCGCCTTCTGGCTGACGGGCGCCGACATGCCGGTGTACGCTATCTGCGACGATCTGTTTGTGATGAACGATGGCACAGACGGCGAAGTGAGTCTGTTTGACGGCTTCTACACCGCCACCTTCGACGGTGATACCTTCGACAGCGATTACACCCGCGTGGAGGGCATCGAAAAGGGCGAACTGAACGTGACCATCAAGCAGAATCAGCCCGTCTGGCCCGAATGGACCGGCGAAAACGAAGCCGAGACCCAGGACGGCCGCCGCTTCGTGCTGGAGGAGGGCGAATGGCGGCTGGATGAGGACCAGGCCGCGTAAAACACCAAGGGAAGCCCTGATTCATTCGTGGGCACGGCTGACAGCATCTTTTTAGCGATCTGCTGCGCATAAAAAATCGATTTAACGTTACGAAAGTTTCGATTTTTACGCTTGCATCTCACAAAAAATATGCTCGTCATCCGACCAACTCATTTCATCAGAGCTTCCTTTGAAACAGACTCTAATCAGAACTTCCCAAGAACAAAAAAAAACGGGGAGCCGCTATTGACGCGGCTCCCCGTTAGGCGTTAAAATGATAATAAAGAAGCTTTTAGAGTCTCCAACCTGTGGAAAAAAGGAGAAAAACCTTGAAAAAATTTTTTTCTATCTGTCTTTTGCTCCTGCTGACCGCGCTGGTCTGGGCCGTGCCCGGCATGACGGAGGAGCCCGCTGAATGGACGGTGATGTTCTACCTGTGCGGCAGTGATCTGGAAAGCAAGCACGGCCTGGCCACCGGCAATCTGAAGGAGATCGCGCAGTGCTATCCATACAGCGCCCTGAACGGCGTGTTTACGGAATATCCCGAAAATGTCTTAAGCGACGAGCAGCTGGATCGCATGCGGGTGAACGTGGTGGTGGAAACCGGCGGCAGCAAGGAATGGCATGCGTCGGAACTGGGCATGGATGTGGACCCCTCTGCTCTGCAGCGGTGGCGCTACAGCCCCACAGAAACCCTGAGTATAGTGGAAAACAACACCTTTGAGCTGGAGGAAACGCTGCCCCTTCAAAGCATGGCCGATCCGGAAACGCTGTCGGATTTCATCCGCTGGACGGCGGAAAAATACCCGGCGCGCAAATACGCGCTGGTGCTGTGGGATCACGGCGGCGGCAGCAAAACCGGCATCTTTATCGACGAGCTGTTTGCGGGCGACGTGATGTACCTGGATGAATTGCGCGCCGCCCTCCGGGACGGCGGCGTGAGCCTCGAGGCCGTGCTGTTTGATGCCTGCATGATGGCAAACGTGGAGACGGCCTACGCCATCAAGGACAGCGCCAAATGGATGGTGGCCTCCGAGGAGGTGGTGGCCGGAAAGGGCACCGCCATGAGCAGCTGGCTGCAGCAGCTTTACTTTGCGCCCCAGGGGAACGGCGCGCGGCTGGGCTACTGGATCTGCGATATGACCCATATGAAGTACGCCAATGAGGCTGACGCCCAGAGCCAATCGCTGCTCACCTGGTCGGTGATCAACCTTTCTGAGATTGATCACTTGACCGCCGTCTTGGACCGCTATTTTGCGCTCTGCTGCGAGGCATACGCTGGCGACACACTCCGGATGCGCGCCATTACCGATCTCATGCGCGGCGCGGAGGAGTTCGGCGGCGGTTCGGATAATATGCTCGACCTTTCGAGCCTGCTCTATGAAAATTGGATCAGCCAGTATTTGGGCATTGATCTGTATTGGGATATGATGGACGCGCTGATGGACGCCGTGGATTACGCCGTGCAGGGCGCGGGCCGAAGCAAGGCGCTGGGAATTTCATTTTGCTACGCGTCGGAATTCTCTCCCGCGGAGCTGGATGTGTACGCCCGCAACTGTCCCTCCGCTCACTACCTGGCGCTGCTGGATGCCATCACCCCGGCGTGGACGGCCCCCGAATGGGTGTATGAGCAGGTTCAACGCCTGCCGGATATCCGCGAGCTGAAGGATTACCAGGTGACAGTGGAGAAAAAAATTGCCCCAGACGGCACGCCCGGGGTTTTCACCTTGGATGGCGTTTTCAACGTGCTGGGCTATTATATGAACCTTTACCGCGTGGAGGAGAAAACGGGAAGCACGCTGCGCTATGGCACCACAGTGGGGCTGCTGGTGGACGGTTCCGAGAAGGACGACTACATGTTTTGCCCGGAAGCGCCGTGTCAGTGGCTGGCTGTGGAGGGCGTGTACTGCGACGCCGAGCTGGTGACCTACGATTTGTTCGAAAATTATCTGTTCAACATTCCCATCCAGGTCGGAACGGAGCAGAGCATCCTGCGCTGCGGTTATGAGAGCGAGATCGACGATTATGTAGTCTACGGCATCTGGGAAGGCTACGATGCGGATACGGGCGTCTTTGGCCGCAACGTGCAGTCGCTGTCCCAGCTGGCGGGCCAGGAATTCCGGCTGCTCTATCCCATCGACGGCACGGAGCATAACGGCAAAACGCTCTATGAGGCCAGCGAGCCCATGACCCTGTATCGCTCGTTGCAGGTGACGGAGGAGCCGCTGCCGCCGGGCCCCATCTATATTGAGTTCTGGGCGCGGGATATGTTCATGCGCCCGCTGACCATCGGCCGGGTGGAAATGTACTGGGACGGTCAGACACTGTCGCTGGCTCCCGGCCAAACCTGGGAGGGCGTGGCGACCCTCGTCGCGCCGGAGGAATAAACATGGCTTTGTTTTCAAAAGACCGCGTGAATACCGGACGCCAGCCGGAGGTGGATCTGCTCAAGGCGTTCTGCATCTGCTGGATGATCCTGCTGCATACCCAGGAATGCCTGGCGGAGACCGAAAACCTGGTCTTTGTCATCTCGGATTACGCCTGCACCTTCACCGGGGCGGCTGCGTTCATGATCTGCATGGGGCTGGGCATGCGCTATTCCCGGAGGCAATCGCCGAAGGAACGGCTGTCGCGGGGCTGGGAGCTTTTGACCGTGGGGCAGCTGCTGAACCTATGTAGAAACGCGCTGCCGAACCTGATCGCCTGGTGGATCAAGGGCGACCAGCAATTCATCGCCGGCACGCTGCTGGTCGTGCAGACGGACATCATGACCTTCGCGGGCATCGCGTTCATGCTGCTGGCGCTGTTCAAGTGGTTGAAGCTCTCCGATGGCGCGATGGTGTTGATCGGCTTCGGCATGAACGCCTTTGCCTTCGTCCTGTCCCACTTCTTCCGCACGACGGGCAGCTATCTGGCGGATCAGCTGCTGGGCTATTTCGTGGTCACGGACGCGG
>CACWUV010000057.1 GCA_902764185.1 uncultured Eubacteriales bacterium | reverse complement strand
GTGATTGGTGACACCCAGCAGCTCCGGGCGCTCGCAGATGGAAAAATGATATTGCAGATAGGCGTCAAACACCTGACCCGACCAGGAATCCACCCGTTCCCGGATGTATTCCGTGAACAGGTCCACGGCCACGCGCTTTACGGTTTTCAGTCCACACAGGCCGTTCAGCCGATCCATATCCTCCACGCGCACCATTTCAAACAGATCCGCCGGGGTGGAAATACACTGGTAATCCGCCGTCAGCATGTGCTTTTCCAGGCAATCCAGTATGTTCTGGCCGTCGCCCTTAAAGCAGAACTGGATCATGGTGGCCTCGTTCATGCAGTATGCGGCAAAGATGACGCCATGCGGGGCCAGGACGCGCTTGGCTTCCTTGAGCACGGCGCATTTATCCTCGTCGTTATACAGATGATACAGTGGACCCAGCACCAGCACGGCGTCAAAGCTTTTATCCGCGAAAGCAGACAGGTCCATGGCGTTGCCCTGAACAATATCAATGTGATCGTTTTCCTTCAGCTGTTCTTTGAACACATCGATATTGTGCTGAAAAAGCTCCAGGGCTGTCACCCGATGGCCGGCCCGGGACAGGGCGATGGAGTATCGCCCCGTTCCCGCGCCAAGTTCCAGAATCCGGCTCCCGGGCTTTACATACTGATCGATATAGCGCATGGTGGTCAGATATTCCACTGACCCGTGGCGGGACAGCAGACGGGCGTTTTCGTCCCGCGTGCTGTAATATTGCTCCAGGTAGCCGTATTCCATGGTTTCTCCTTATCAGATCAGCAGCAGGCGGCAGTAGCTCTTTTTGCCTTTGCGCAGCAGCAGGCCTTCGGTGCCAATCATGTCCGCTGTGATCACATAGTCGATATCGGTGATCTTCTGCTCGCCCACGGTGGCGCCGCCTTGCTGGACCAGCTTGCGGGCTTCGCCGCGGCTGGTGCACAGGCCGCAGTCGTTGAGGATGGTGGTCAGGCGGCCGTCGGCGGCCAGCATATCCCGGGTGACCTCAAAGCTGGGCACGTCGCCGCTGGCGGCGCCGCCGCCAAACAGGCTGCTGGCAGCCTGCTGGGCCTTGAGGGCTTCTTCCTCGCCGTGCACCAGCTTGGTGCATTCGAAGGCCAGCACCTTCTTGGCCTCGTTGATCTCCTGGCCCTCCAGGGCGCTGAGACGGCGCACCTCGTCCATGGGCAGGAAGGTGAGCAGCGCCAGGCACTTGCTGACGTCCTGATCGGCGATGTTGCGCCAGTACTGGTAGAAATCATAGGGAGAGCACAGGTTGGCATCCAGCCACAGCGCGCCCTTTTCGGTCTTGCCCATTTTTTTGCCTTCGTGGTTCATGAGCAGCTTAAAGGTACAGGCGTAGGCGTCCTCATGCTCCTTGCGGCGGATCAGGTCTGCGCCGGCCAGCATGTTGCTCCACTGATCGTCGCCGCCCATTTCCAAGCGGCAGCCGTAATGCTTGAACAGCTGCAGGAAGTCGTAGCTCTGCATGAGCATGTAGTTGAATTCCAGGAAGGTGAGGCCGCGCTCCAGGCGCTGCTTGTAGCATTCTGCGGTCAGCATGCGGTTGACGGAGAACAGGCTGCCGATATCGCGGATAAAATCAATATAACCCAAGCCGCGCAGCCAATCGGCGTTATTGACGATCAGCGCCTTGTCGTCGCCAAATTCGATGAACCGGGACAGCTGGTTCTTAATGCAGGCCACGTTATGGTCGATGGTTTCCACGGTCATCATTTTGCGCATGTCGGTTTTGCCGCTGGGATCGCCGATCATGGCGGTGGCGCCGCCCACCAGCGCGATGGGCTTATGGCCGGCGCGCTGCATGTGAGCCATGGCGATGATGGGGATGAAGTGGCCGAAATGCAGGCTGGTGGCGGTGGGATCAAAGCCCACGTAGAAGGGCGTGGATTCCCGTTCCAGCTGCTTATACAGATCGTCCTCAAAGGTGACCTGGGCGATGAATCCGCGTTCCTTCAGCGTATCAAGAATGTGCATGGGGGATACCTCCTCAAAAAATAAAGTATTTATGCTTTCAGGCATTCGTCCAGCAGAGCCATGCCGCGCTGGATCGTCGCCAGATCCGCGTTGGAGAAGTTGAGCCGCAGGGTGTTGTCGTGGCCGCCGTCGGGATAGAAATGAGTGCCGGGCACATAAGCCACGCCCTTTTCCACCGCCTTCATGAGCATCTCCGTGGCGTTGACCCCCTCATGCAGCCAGGCAAAGACGAACAGACCGCCTTCCGGATGGGTGAAGCGCTGCACGCCCCGCATGTTTTGCAGATAGGAGAGCATGCAGTTCAGCTGTTCGCCGTAGCACGCGCAAACCTTGGCCACATGGGGCCGCAGCAGATCGCGGCGCAGATAGGCTTCCACAATGGCCTGATTGAGGTTGGCCGTGTGCAGGTCATCGGACTGCTTGCAGATGACGCACTTGCGCATGAGCTGGGGTTCGCACACCAGGAAGCCCACACGCAGGCCGGGGGAAATGACCTTGGAAAAGCTGCCCATCAGGGCCACCTTGCCCGCCTTGTCAAAGGACTTGATGGTGGGCATGGCCGTGCCGGAATAGCGCAAGGAATGATAAGGATCATCCTCTGCCACCAGCAGATCGTATTGCTCCGCCAGTTCCGCAATCCTTTTGCGGCGCGCCAGAGAGAGCGTGACACCGGTAGGGTTCTGGAAGGTGGGGATGGTGTAGAGAAGCTTGGGATGATGCTTTTTGATGGCATCCTCCAAGGCAGCCATGCGCAGGCCTTCGCCGTCGCTGTCCACGGGAACCACCTGTAACTGATGCAGGTGCATGGCCTGGGTAGCGCCCAGGAAGGTGGGGTTTTCCGTCAGGATCACGTCGCCCGGATCAGTATAGGCGTCCAGCAGCAGATTGAAGGCCTGGGTGGAGCCGGTGACCGGCAGAATGGTGGTTACATCAGCCTTTACCTGAAATTCCTCCTCAATATATGGCACCAGCGCTTCCCGCAGGGAAGGCAGGCCTTCCGTCATGCCGTACTGCAGCAGCACCTTGCCGTTGGTGGCCACCAGCTCCCGGGAAATATCGCAAACGATGTCATCCGGCAGCGCTGCGGGGGAAGGGTTGCCGCCGCCAAAGGAAATGACGCCGGGCCGGGCGGTGAGCTTGAACAATTCACGGATGGCGCTGCCCGTCACGCCGTCCATCCTTTTGGAAAAGCTTGCCATGGTTAACCTCCTGCATCCATAAAAAACACCTTCCGGCATAAGCCGGAAGGCGGAATCATCCACGGTACCACTCCCGTTTGACGCAGGCTCGCGCATGCGTCCTCACAGAGAACCACTATTCTCCTGCGCTGTATCCGGCGCACCGGCGGCCGCCTACTCGGGAAACCCTTTCAAGGCCGTGCTCCCGGGTGTATTCGCTGCGTTTCCCTCTTCGCTCACACCAACCGCGAAGTCTCTTGAAGGGCGGCGCGCAGGTACTCTTCCCGTTCATCGCAAGCATTATTATAAAAACAAACCGATGGATTGTCAAGCGGAAAATGATCTGTTTACTCCGCTGCAAAGCCGAACATGCTGGACAGATCGCGCAGATTCTGGCTGTTTTCCACTTTGTTGAGCACATCGCCCATAAAATACAGGGCCGTGGTGCCGCCGCCGTCCAGATTGAGGGCGTTTTCGCAGCCCAGGGATTTCATGCGCTCGGCGATCCAGTGCATGGCCGCGCCGTTGCTGTCGCTGGTGCGGCCTTTGATGCTCAGGATCACATAATGACAGGGCTCGATGCAGCCCATGGCCATGCGCGGATCGGAATCCAGGTAACGCTGAATGGATTTGTCGTACAGTTCGGGGTTGATCACGCCGTCCCGGATCAGGATGGGGCCGAAGGCGAAGGTGTCAATGACGTCCATATCCAGGTATTCCCGGGCGGTATGCTCGTCGCTTTCAAACACCTGCATGCTGCCATCCTGGAAAAGCGCCAGGATCTCCAGATAGGGCCACGCTTTGCTGCCGGCGGGTTGGGGCTCCTCGGCCTGGATTTCGCCGTTGCGGATGATGATTCCCTGCTTGAGCCCCTTGCTGCGGTTATACCAGCGGTAGCCGTAAAAATCGTCGCTGATGGCAAAGACAGCATTATACTGATCAGCGATTTTCAGCGGCGACAGGTAATTGTGCCCAGGCTGCCGATTGCCCTGGGCCAGAAAAGCCTGGGGCAGAGAATCGGGGGTGCAGCGAACCTCAGTCTCAAACCAGGTGATCTTCTGCTTGGCCAACTGCAGGCGCTGGATCTCAATATACACGTTCTTGCTGATGTAATACCAATGGCCATCGGCGCGGTCCGCATGGATGAAGGGCGCGGCGGTTTCGTCGGCCAGGAAGCCCGCTTCGTTGAGAGCGGGCAATGCAATGGCCTTGGTGGGGCCGTCCGGCGTGACGGCGGGCACTTGGATGGAGGCGGCAGCGGTCTGCTGACCGTAGAGCGCTTCCTGCAAAGCCACGTCGGCAATGCCGGTGGCTTCCATGCCCAGCGCTTCCTGACAGGCGCGGATGGCCTTTGCCAGCGTTTCATTGTAGGCGGCGGTTTCCGCTTTGGCGGTAAAATAGCCCAGCGCCTTCAGCTTTTCCTTGAGCCGCAGCACGTCGTCGCCGTTGGCCTCCGCCCCGATATTGCGATAGGCGGAATCAGCGATTTCCGGCAAAGCGGGCGCGTCCTTTTTTTCACCCAGTGCGACGGCATCCTCCGAAAACAGCAGCGTTTGCAGGGCGGGCGTCATGACGCCCGTCTGTTCCAGCCCACAGGCGGCTTCAAAGGTGCGCACGCGCTCCGCCGTGTCCTCGGTATAGCGGTTATTGAAATTGCTGCCGCTGAAATAGCCCAGGGCCTTCATGCGGTTTTTGACGGCCAGCACGTCGTCACCGTAGCTTCCCACGGCGAGCAGGCGATAGGCGCCATCGCAGAGCGCGCTGACGCAAAGGCACGTCAGCGCGATCATAAGCAGCAGAAAGGATATGCGTTTTTTCATACAAAGCCTTTCCTGTGAAGGATTTTTACTTCACCTTGGTGCTCAGCACATCGGAGTACAGGGTGGTGTAGATGTTCAGCCACATCTCGTCCAGGTCGTGATAATATTCGCAGCGGTCGATGACCTCGTCGGAGGGATTCATGACGTTGCTGTTCTGGTAGTCTTCGCCCAGCAGTTCGATGGCCGCCTCGTTGGGGCTGCAATAGCCGATCTCTTCCACGTTGGCGGCGGCGATGTCACCGCGGCAGAGGAAGTCGATGAATTTTTCGGCGTTTTCCTTGTTCTTGGCGGAGGTGGGAATCACGGCGCAGTCCACCCAGATGTTGCTGCCTTCCTGGGGCACCACATAGGCCAGATCCTCGTTGAGCTCGATGGCGTATTCGGCGTCGCCGGAGTAAACCACGGCCAGCGCGCCTTCGCCCGCCACCATCTTGTCCTTGAATTCATCCAGGCCGTAGGCCTTCACCATGCCGGACTGCTTCTGCTCGATCAGCAGATCGGCGGCGGCGCGCAGCTGGGTGAAGTCGGTGGAGTTCATGCTGTTTTCGGGGTTGGCCATGAGCAGGGCCAGACCCATGGTGTCGCGCAGGCTGTCCATCATCAGCACCTGGCCGGCGTATTTCTGGTTCCACAGCACGCCCCAGGTCTGCACGTCCGCTTCGTCCACCAGCTTGGTGTTGTACAGGATGCCCAGGGTGCCCCACATATAGGGAACGGAATGGGCGTTGCCCGCGTCGTAGCTGGGGTTTTTCAGATCCTCGCGGATATTGCTGAAGTTGGGAATGTTGTCATAGTTGATCTCCGCCAGCAGCCCCTTGTTCATCAGGCGCTCCACCATGTATTCAGAGGGGAACACCACGTCGAAGGCACCGGGGTTGGATTCCACGGAGATGACCATTTCCTCGTTGTCGGTAAAGCGCATGTAGTTGACCTTGATGCCGGTTTCCTCTTCAAACTGCGCCAGGACGGATTCGTCGATGTAATCCTCCCAGTTGAATACGTTCACCACTTCGTCGGCCAGGGCGAGGGTGGGCAGCAGGATCAGGGCGGCCAGGAGAACACAGAGCACTTTTTTCATTTTCTTTCCCTCCAGCAATCAAAAATATTTAGTCCTTGTTGTCCGCGGTGCGGTGGTTGACGATGAGCAGCAGCACCAGCAGCACCACAAACATCAGGGAGGACAGCGCGTAATAGACGGGGCTGATTCCCAGCTTAGTGGCGGAGTAAATCAGCGTGGACAGGTTTTGCACCAGGGGACTGGTGGTAAAGTAGCTGATGGTAAAATCATCCAGAGACAGGGTGAAGGCCAGCAGAGCGCCGGTGACGATACCTTGCTTGCATTCCGGAATGATCACGTGGCTCAGCGCATAGGCGGGCGTGGCGCCCAGATCCAGCGCGGCTTCATAGGTGTGCTTGTTCATCTGCTTGAGCTTGGGCAAAACGGAGAGCACCACATAGGGAACATCGAAGGTAATATGCGCCAGCACCATGGTAAAATAGCCGCGCTCCACCTTGGCAAAGATATAGAGGAGCATCAGCGATACGCCGGTCACGATGTCCGGCATGGTGTTGGGCAGGTTGGTTACGGTCATCATGAAGGCCTGGGGTCGCCTTTTCATGCTGTAAATGCCGATGGCGGCCAGGGTGCCAAGAATCGTTGCCACGATGGTGGCGATGACGGCCACGGACACCGTGACCCACAGGGCGTTCATGATGGAGACGTTGGAGAACAGCTCGCTATACCAATGAAGGGACAGTCCCTCCCATTTGGCACGGCTCTTGCCCGCGTTAAAGGACTGGGCAATCAGCACGATGATGGGCACATAGAGGAAGATGAGGATGATGGCCAGATAGCACTTTTTGAAAAACTGCTTCATACGATGCCGCCTCCTTCCCCGTTGGGATCAGCCTTGCGCAGGATGGACAGGGAGATCAGGATCAGCACCATCATGATCAGGGAAAGCGCGCTGCCCAGGTTCCAGTTGCCCGCGGTCTTGAAGGTGCTTTCAATCAGGTCTCCGAACATGCGGGTGTTGCCGCCGCCCAGCACGCGGGGGATAAAGAAGGTGGTCACCGAGGGCATGAACACCATGGTGATGCCGCTGATGACGCCAGGCAGGCTCAAAGGCATGGTGACCTTATACAGGGTGCGAAGCTCGTTGCAGCCCAGGTCCTGGGCTGCCTCGCCCAGCTTGGGGTCCAGCTTGCTCAGGGACGTATAAATGGGAAACACCATGAAGGGCAGGAAGTTGTACACCATGCCCAGCAGCACGGCCTGCTGATTGTACATCAGCTGCTTTCTGCCAATGCCGATCCACTCCAGGAAGGCGTTGATCAGGCCGTTGTCCTCCAGCAGGCTCATCCAGGCGATGGTGCGCAGCAGGAAGTTCATCCACATGGGGATGATGAAGAGCACCACCAACGTTGCGCCCAGCTTCATCTTGCGGTCCGCCATGAAGAGCGCCGCGGGATAGCCCAGCACCAGGGAGATGGCCGTGCACAGGAAGGCCATCCACAGGGAGTAGACCAGGGTGTCCACGTTGACGGAGCCTCTTGCCACGGTGGCGGCCATTTCATCGCCGCCCATGGCCCGCAGGTTCTCGCGCATGATGTGGTTGCTGTCCCAGAAGGAACGGAAGTTGTCCAGCGTGAAGCAGCCGTTGGCGTCCGTCAGCGCATAATAGGCGATCAGCACGCAGGGCAGCAGGGTGAAGATGAACATCCAAAGGGTATAGGGCGCAGCGAACAGAGAGCGCTTGACCCCGTGATTGCGGCGGACCGACAGGACCACCAGCAGGACAAACAGGATCAGGCCCACACCCATCGCCCATCCTGCCCAGGCAGGAAGCGTCAGATCGATCATTTTCCGGCCTCCTTCATGGGATGCATGATGTGGATGTTGAAGGGCACGATGGACAGCCCCACCCGGGAGCCGGCAGGCTGCATGGAGGTGGAATGCACCTTCCAGGTAAAATCGCCGGATTCGATCATCATTTCGTAATGGACACCCTTGAACAGCACGCTCTTCACCGTGCCAGTGAGCTGCCCGATGTCCTCGCCCACGATCACGATATCCTCGGGACGCACCACCACGTCCACCGGCGCGTTTTCGCCAAAGCCCGCGTCCACGCAGGGAAAATCCACGCCGCTGAAGTTGACCAGCTCATCCCGGATCATGATGCCGCGGATGATGTTGCTCTCGCCAATGAAGTTGGCTACAAAGGCGTTTTCCGGCTCGTCGTAGATCTTCTTGGGGGTGCCGATCTGCAAAATGTGACCGGCGTTCATCACCACGATGGTGTCGCTCATGGTCAGGGCTTCCTCCTGATCGTGGGTCACATAGAGGAAGGTGATGCCCAGCTGCTGCTGCATGGACTTAAGCTCCAGCTGCATTTCCTTGCGGAGCTTCAAATCCAGCGCGCCCAGGGGTTCATCCAGCAGCAGTACCTCGGGCTCGTTCACCAGGGAGCGGGCGATGGCGATGCGCTGCTGCTGACCGCCGGACAGGGAATCCACGCTGCGCTTGCCATAGCCCGCCATGTTGACCAGGTTCAGCATCTTGTCCACGCGCTTGCCGATTTCCGCCCGGCTCATCTTTTTGAGCTTGAGGCCGAAGGCGATGTTGTCATACACGTTCAGATGGGGGAACAGCGCGTATTTCTGGAACACCGTGTTGACCCGGCGTTTGTAGGGCGGCAGGTTGGTGATGTCCTTGCCCTCAAACATCACGCGGCCCGTAGAGGGATATTCAAAGCCGCCGATGATGCGCAGGGTGGTGGTCTTGCCGCAGCCGGACGGCCCAAGCAGGGTCACAAATTCCTTTTTGCGAATATACAGGTTGATGTCGTCCAGCACGGTGACGCCGTCATATTCCTTCGATATATTTTCCAGATGGATCATGCGGGGCTCTTCCATAGCGGCATATCTCCTTCGTTTTTGGTTTATATCTTAAAAGCTTGGAGGCGTGGAGATCCACAGCAGCTTCGCTTCGCGCTTTCCGTGGTTTTCCACGTGGTGGGGCGCGGTGGGGTGCAGGCAAAAGCTGCCGCCGGAACGAACCCGGTATTTCTTGTCGCCGCAGTACAGCAGGATCGAACCCTGCAGCACATAGCCGAATTCCTCGCCCTCGTGGGGTGGGAACTCCTGGGACGCGCCGCCCGGACCGATGCTCATGAGGATGGGCTCCATCCGGTTTTTCTGCGCGCTGGGCACCAGCCACAGAATGCTGCCGTGCAGGCTTTCCTCGTCCGTCTTTTCAAACATATCGGCGGGATCGAAGGTGATGCTTTCATTCTCCTCCGCCTCGGAAAAGAAGGTTTTCAGATCGCTGCCCAAACACTGCAGCATATCCGTCAGCGTGGCGATGGAGGGAGACGCCAGATCGCGCTCCACCTGGGAGATGAATCCCTTTGTGAGCTCACACCGGTCCGCCATTTCCTCCTGGGTCAGATTGCGCTGCAGGCGCAGGCGGCGAAGCCTTTCGCCGATTTTCATCTTTCAGACTCTTCCTTCTCAAATGGTTTAGTTTTGTTAAACATTTTGTCATCTTCAAGGTTTAGAATTACTAAACTTTGAACACGCGTTAGATTAAACCACAATAAATCTCTCATGTCAATATCTTTTTGAAAAAATATGTTGCATTTTGTTTGAGAATGTGATACCATCATGATGGTCAAAGTAAGTCAATTTATTTTGACAACAGCATCGAGGTGATTTTCATGCGGTTAAGCGATACCATAGAACAGTTCATCAAGGATCTGATGCAGCAGGAGCAGCAGGCGGAGATCGACCTGAAACGAAATGAACTGGCGGAATACTTCCATTGCGCGCCTTCCCAGATCAATTATGTGCTCTCCACCCGCTTTACGCCCGATCACGGCTATGTGACCAGCTCTCAGCGGGGCGGCGGCGGCTATATCCGCATCGTGCGCATCGTGCGCAGCGCGCCGGAACAGCTCAGCTATCTGCTCAACGAGCGGGTGGGGGATTCCATTTCCGCCGGAGAGGCACAGATTTTATGCATGCAGTTGGCCGAGCGCAAGGCCATCACCGCCAAGGACGCCCAGCTCATGATCGCCGCCACGTCGCCCACGGCGCTTTCCGCGCCGATTCCCGAGGCGGTCAAAAACGTGATGCGCGCCCGCATTTTGCGCAGTATGCTGCTCTGCGTGGCCCAGCGCCCCGCCCAGCCTGCTGCGGACGCGCCCAGCGAGGTAAACCGGCATGAAGTGTGACATTTGTGAAAAGCGGGAAGCCACCGCCCTGATCACCATGATCGTAAACGGCAAAAAATCCATGCGGCGGCTGTGCCAGCAGTGCGTTCGGCGCATGCAGAGCGGCGATGCCTACGCCACCACCATGGCGGTATTGGCCACCATGGAACCGGCGGACGCGGAAATCTCCTGTCCCGTCTGCGGTATGAAGGCCGCCGATTTCCAGCGCACCGGACGGGTGGGCTGCGCTCTGTGCTACGATGCTTTCAGCGGCGTCATGACCCCTCTTTTCACCCGGATCAGCGCCGCGCCTCAAAAAGAGGAAGAAACTTCTTCAGAGGTGCCGCAGATCAGCGAAAAGGACAGCCACATCAAATCCTTGCGGGAGGAGATGTTTGCCGCCGTCAACGCCGAGGAATACGAGCGGGCGGCACAGCTGCGGGATACCATCCGCAGGCTGGAGTCGGAAGGCGGTGAAGGGCTGTCTTGAAGGATTACAAGCTGAACGCCGCCGTGGTGCTGCGGCGAAATTATGAAGATCTGCCTTTTCATGCCGATACGGACGCGGAGATCGCCCGCCGGGTCAACGACCGCTCCGTAACCGCGCTGGAGCGATGCGAGGAAACCTATACCTATTTGCTTCCCGCCACGCTGGACGCCGAAAGTCGCAGGGAGCTGGAAGAGAAGCGCTTGCTGTCCGCTGACGTGCAAAGCGCGGTGGGCGACACGGCCTATTTACGGGAGGACGAGCTCATATGCCTGGAAACGGCGGGAACGGACCATCTGCGGGTTGCGGCCTATAATGACAATGGCGCGCTGACGCCTTGCCTGACGGCGGCGCTTTCCCTGACGGAGAAGCTGGCGGACACCGGCAGGATGGCTGAAAGGTCCGAGTATGGCTTTTTGACCGCCTATCCCAGCGACGCCGGCACCGGCATGCGCGCGTCTTTGCTGCTGCATCTGCCCATGCTGACGATGCTCAAGCAATTGCCCGCCGCCATGAAGATGGCTTCCACCGGCGGCATGACGCTGCGCATTTTGCCCGGCGGCCTTTGCCTGCTGGAAAACCGCATCACCCTGGGACGGGACGAAAAGGGTATCGTGGAGCAATTGGAAGCCATCGCCAGAAGCGTTTGCACCCTGGAGCGCAGCCTGCGCTGGCGGGCCAAGGAGCGCAAGGATCTTAACGTGGCCGATAAGGGCTGGCGCGCCTACGGCATCTGCCAATACGCGCTGCGGATCAATCGGCAGGAGGCTTTGAACCTGTGGAGTGACCTGGTGCTGGGCCTGTCCGTGGGCGATATGCCCTATGACGAGGACGCGGCGGATGCGCTGTGGCGGATCGCCCATCTGCCGACGGAGGCTCTGACCTGGGATTCCAGCCTGCATCCCGATGTGGAACGGGCGCTGCGCGTGCGGCATCTTATGAATCATGGAGGAAATTAAATGGCAGTTTATGCAAAATTCAACGAAAGGGCCCAGCGCGTCATCGCCGTGGCGCAAAAAGAGGCCCAGGGCATGCGCCATCCCTATGTGGGCACGGAGCATATCCTGCTGGCGCTTGTGTGTGAGGCCCGGGACGATGTGCCCGACCTGCCGGAAAGCTTGACGGAGGACGCGGTGCGCTCGGCCATCTATATTTTTATCGGCCAGGGCACCGGGCTGCAAACCGCCATCGAACTGACGCCCCGGGCCAAAAAGCTGCTGGAAAGCAGCGTGCGGGAAGCCCAGCGGCTGGGACATCCCTATGTGACCAGCGCCCATCTGTGGCTGGCCCTGCTCAGTGAAAGCGAAGGCGTGGCGGCAAGGATTTTGACCACACCCAGTTGCGACCGGGAGCAGCTGCGCCGCAGCGTGTTGGGCCAGATCCTGCGGGAGCAGGGGAAAAAGCGGCAGAATCCGGAGGAACAAAACAGCGATTCCGCTTTAGCCAACTTTGGCATGGACCTCAATAAGCGCGCCCAAAACGGCGAATTGGACCCGGTGGTGGGCCGGGAAAAGGAAATCGAGCGCATCATCCAGATCCTTTCCCGCCGTACCAAGAACAATCCCGTACTGATCGGCGAGCCCGGCGTGGGCAAGACCGCTGTGGCGGAAGGCCTGGCCCAGCGCATCATCGCGGGCAACGTTCCCGAAACCCTGGTGGGCAAGCGGCTGATCTCCCTGGATGTGGGCGCGTTGGTGGCCGGCACCAAATTCCGCGGGGAATTTGAGGAACGCCTCAAATCCTTGATGCAGGAGGTCACCGAAGCCGGTGACGTCATTCTCTTTATCGACGAATTGCAGAATATCATCGGCGCGGGCAAGGGCGAAGGCATCGGCGCGACGACGCTGGATGAATATCGCAAAAATATCGAAAAGGACGCGGCGCTTTCCCGCCGTTTCCAGCCCGTCATGGTGGAGGAGCCCACCCCCGAGGAAGCCGTGCAGATATTGCAGGGATTGCGGGATAAATATGAAGCCCACCACAAGGTGCGCATCACCGATGAAGCGCTGCAGGCGGCGGTCACACTGTCGGATCGTTATATCTCGGATCGGTACCTGCCCGATAAGGCCGTGGACCTGATGGACGAAGCGGCCTCCCGTGTTCGCATTCACGCTTTCACCGCGCCGCCCGATCTGAAAGAACAGCAGCAGCGCCTGGATAGCATTCTGCGGGAAAAGCAGGAAGCCATCGACCATCAGGACTACGAACGGGCTGCCCGGCTGCGGGACAGCGAGCACAGCGTGCGCGATGAAATTGAAGAAAAGCGCGCGGCCTGGGAGCGTTCCAAGCTGGATGGCAGCGACGTAGTGACGGAAGAGGACATCGCTCAGGTGGTGGCCGCCTGGACGGGAATCCCCGTGAAAAAGATGACCGAGGCCGAAAGCGAGCGGCTTATGCACCTGGAGGAGATCCTTCATCAGCGGGTGGTGGGCCAGGATGAAGCCATTTCTGCTGTGAGCCGGGCCCTGCGCCGGGCGCGGGCAGGCTTGCAGGACCCCAAGCGGCCCATCGGGTCCTTTATCTTCCTGGGACCAACAGGCGTGGGCAAAACCGAATTGTGCCGCGCCCTGGGCGAAGCCATGTTCGGTGATGAAAACGCCCTGATTCGCCTGGATATGAGCGAATACATGGAGAAGCACACCGTTTCCCGCATGGTGGGCGCACCGCCAGGCTACGTGGGCTTTGAGGAAGGCGGCCAATTGACCGAGGCCGTGCGCCGCAAGCCGTACAGCGTTGTGCTCTTTGACGAGATCGAAAAGGCCCACCCGGATGTGTTCAACATGCTGCTGCAGATCCTGGACGACGGGCGGCTGACGGACAATAACGGCCGCGTGGTCAGCTTCCGCAACGCCGTCATCGTCATGACCAGCAACGCGGGCGCGCACACCATCAACGACGGCCGCGTGATGGGCTTTGGCGGCGCGTCCGCCGCGGATCACTACGAGGATATGAAGGGGCGCGTGCTGGACGAGCTCAAGCATGTGTTCCGGCCCGAATTCCTGAACCGCGTGGATGAAACCGTGGTGTTCCACGCGCTGACCCAGCCGGAAATCGAACAGATTGCCGGGCTGATGCTGAAGCAAATGAAGAAGCGTCTGCAGGAACTGGGGGTTTCCCTGGAGTATGAGCCCTCGGTGGCGGCGCTGCTGGCGCAGGCGGGCTATGACGCCAAATTTGGCGCGCGGCCATTGCGCCGGGCCATTCAGCGCCGGGTGGAGGACGCCTTGAGCGAAGAATTGATTGCGGGACGGCTGAAACTGGGCGATCAGGTGAAGGCCAGCGTCCGCGACGACGAATTGGTTTTCGAAAAAGCATAAAGGAAAAAGCGGGGGATTTCTTCCCCGCTTTTTTCATAGGACAGCGGCTGTGTTCATAAGAGTAATGCGGAAAGGCGGGATAAGCCCATGAACGCGGTGCTTTGTTTTATGCTGTTGGGCGGCGTGATATACGCCGGTTTGCATGGCAATATGGAGGCCGTTTCCCAGGCTGCGCTGGCGGGCGGAACGGATGCTCTCCGGCTTGTGTTGGACCTGATGGGGGGCTTTCTGTTCTTCGGCGGCGTCATCCGGCTGTTGGAGGATGCCGGCGTTGTCAGCGCCTTGGTCCGAGTGCTGCATAGGCCGCTGGGGTGGCTGTTCTCCGAACCTCTGGAGCAGGAAGCCATGGAAGCCATTACGGAAAACCTGGCCGCCAACATGCTGGGCGTATCCAACGCCGCCACGCCCATGGGCATCCGGGCGGCAAAGGCTTTGAACCGCGCGGGGCAGAATACGCCAACGGCGGCTCTGTGCCTTTTCCTTGTGATCAACGCCACCTCGGTGCAGCTTGTGCCCACCACGGTGCTGTCCCTGCGCTATGCCGCTGGCAGCGCCCAGCCGGAAAGCATCCTTTTGCCCAGCTTGGCCGCCAGCGGCGTATCCACCGGATTGGGAATTTTGCTGTGCAAGCTGATCGAAAGCAGGCGGCGCAGGGGATGATCGGGTGGTTATTGGGAATCAGCATCCTGCTGGCCTGCTGGAAAAGGGTGGATCTGTTCCGATCTTTTTCCCGAGGCGCAAAGGAAGGCTTTGAGAACGCCATGGGCATCATGCCTGCGCTGGCAGTGACATTGATTTCGATACGCGTGTTTGAAGCCAGCGGGATCATGAAGGAATTGAGCGCCTTCCTGTCGCCCTTGGCCGCTGGAATGGGGCTGCCGCCGGGCGTTATGCCATTGCTGCTGCTGCGCCCGCTTTCTGGTTCGGCATCTCTGTCATTGCTGAACGACATCCTGCGCCAATACGGGCCGGACAGCCGAACGGGGCTGGTGGCCAGCGCCATGATGGGCTCCGGAGAGACGATCCTTTATACCTGCGCTGTCTATCTGTCTGCCGCCGGGATCAGCAAAAGCCGGTATATCATCCCGGTGGCGCTGGCAGGATGGCTGGCAGGCTGCGTGGCGGCGGGACTGTTTTTCCCGGAATCATTTGCTTGACATTGGAGACGGCTCAGGATAAAATAAACAGGTGCTCAGGTATTGCACAAATCCATAGGAGAGAAAGCCAATGTACAGATATACTGTCCATGTGCCGCAGCATGTGCCCCGGATCAAAATGGGGGCTTACGTTCGGCGGGCTTTTTCTCTTTTGCCCGAAAGCCAGGTGCGGGCGGCTTTTGCGGCCCGGGACGTGAAGCTGAACGGTGTCCGCGTGGGCAAGGACGACATGGTGCTGCCCGGCGGCGAGGTTACGGTTTTTACTGGATACCGCATGGAGATCCCTGTGGTGTTTGAGGATTCCCATATCCTGGCCCTGGACAAGCCCGCGGGCGTCAGCTGCGACGCGGATGCCTACGGCAGCATGACGGTGCAGGACTGGGCCGCTTTTTACGCGGACGGCGCTTTTGCGCCCCGAATGTGCCACAGGCTGGATAATCCCACCAGCGGATTGATCGTGCTGGCGAAGGATGAAGCGGCGGAATTGGCCCTTAAACAAATGTTTCAGCAGCGAACGGGGAAAAAGGAATACTGCTGTCTGGTGCGCGGCATGCCGAAACCAGGTCAAAAGCTGTGCACGGCCTGGCTTTTGAAGGATGCGGGGCATGCACGCGTGCGGATCTATGATCATGAGGTGCCCGGCGCTAAACGGATTGAAACGGAATATGCCGTGCAGCGATCCGGAGCCGTTTCCAAGCTGAAAATATTGCCCCATACCGGACGTACCCATCAAATTCGCGCTCATATGGCTTTCCTGGGACATCCGCTGCTGGGAGACGATCTGTATGGCGATCGGGAATTCAATCAGGAATATGGGAAAGGCCGCCTGATGCTGCGATCTGTGGCGCTGCGCATCGATACGGCGGGCGCACTGCCGGAACTGGATGGAATAACACTGCGGGTTCCGGATAATATGGACTGAGTTCTATATTTTAAATACGAAAGTACAGAGAGCTGCGTATGAGTTTTACAACGATTCGGATGATCGCTTCCGATATTGACGGCACCCTGCTCCATCGGGATGGGTCCATCAGCGCCTATACAGTGGATGTGATTCATGAAACCCAGCGGCGTGGGATTCTGTTCACCGTATGCAGCGGGCGCTATCCCGAGCATGCGGACGTGATCCTCAAAACCTACGGTATCCGCTGCCCGGTGACGGGCAATAACGGTGCAACCCAATGGGACGCCGAAACAGATACCATTTTGAGCGATCATTTTATGACGCCGCAGTCCGCGCGCATGGCCCGGGAAGCGGCGGATGACCTGGGCATTCCCTATATCGTCTTTGGCCGCAAGCATGTATCCGCCAGCCGCGCGTCCTCGCTGCATTCCTCGCAAAAACGCTATGGCAGGATTCTCCAGGAGGACTATCATATCCAGTTTGATTACGGGCGCAGAGCTGTGGATGAAACGCTGGCAAAGCCCGTCAATAAATTCTATTTTCATTATGATCTGCCGGAAGAAAAGGAACAGCTGGTGGCCGCTTTGCGGCAGGTGCCGGATATTTCCATCACCACCTCCGGCATCGCCAATGTGGAGATCATACCGGCGGGATGCAACAAGGCCGCGGGCGTTCTGGAGATGGCGCGGCTGTTCCATGTGGATATGTCCAGCGTCATGACCATCGGCGATTATGAAAACGACGTGCCCATGCTCCAGGCTGCCGGTCTGGGCGTGGCCATGGGAAACGCCCTGGACGACATCAAGCACTGCGTCAACCACGTCACCGCCAGCAATGACGAGGATGGGCTGGCCAAAGCCATTGAAAAATATGTGCTCAAATAAAACAAGCCCCGATCCGCCGTGGATCGGGGCTTGTTTTATGCGTTCATCTGTGAGAAAAGCGCCGTCAGTTCCTCCCGGATCGCCGCTTCCTCAGCGCCGTCTATCATGAATTCCAGCTTGTCCGACTTCAAAAAACCCAGCGACAGAATGCCCAGCAGGGATTTGGCATTCACCATCCGATTACCGTCGTGAATCAGCACGGAGGCGTCATATTTGCTCAGATGCTGAGCCAGCGCCACCGCGCGATTCTGGGTAAAGGTGAACGGTTCCCGGAGGGGAATTTGCAGCGTGGTCATAAAAAACAACTCCTTGCGTAAAGGCTTCAGTCCTGGGCGGCGCAGCGCAGTATTTCGCGGAATCGGTGATTGACGCCGGATTTTCCGATGGGCGGCGTGAGCATCGCGCCCAGCTCCTCCAGCGTCAATTCCGGGTGGATCAGGCGCAGCTGGGCCAATTGACGCAGACCATCGGGCAGGGATGCCAGCCTGCCCTTCTCCTCCAGCGCGTGGATGGCGTCGATCTGCTTCTGGGCCGCGCCCAATTGGCGGGCCATGTTGTTGTGGTCGCAGTTTGTGGCCCGCCGCACGCTTTCCCGCAGGCTGCGCTGGGCCAGGGCGTTTTCATAGCGCATCATGGCGCGGGTGGCGCCCATGAGCCCCAGCAGGGTGGAAATCTGCGCCCCGCGCTTTATATATACCACGGAGGAGCCTCGCCGCTGCGTGACGGCGCTGTCGATCTCATTGCGCGCAAGCATCTGCGTCACCGCCGCCGCGCGGCTTTCATGGTTACAGACGAATTCCAGGTGATGATCGTGTTCGGGAGAGGATACGGAGCCTTCGCCCAGAAACGCACCCCGCAAAAACGCCTGCTGGCAGCATTTGCGGCTCAGAGCCCGGCGGGGGATGCCGCGATAGACCTCGCCGCTTTCACTTTCGTGCAGCATGTGCAGGGCGTACATCAGCTTGCGGGAATCCGCTGGGGACAGGCGGATGATGCAGATCCGTCGGCCGCCAAAACGGGTGGTTTTGGCAAAATGGGGGGTGGAATTGATCTCCAGCCGCTTTTTCAGCAGGATGAACACGCGCTTGGCCACGGACACGTTTTCCGTGGTATAGGAAATGGCCACCTGGCCGCGCCCCAGCAGAGACATGGCGCCGCAGGACTGGGTCAGGGCGTTCAATTCGCTGAGCATGCAGCAGCTTTTTTCCGTGCGCAGGGAGACCAGCTCCTGCTTGGTTTCCTCTGAAAAGCTCATGCTTCAAAGCGCCCGATCAGGCGCACCTCCGGCTCCAACATCACGCCGCTGTTTTCCAGCACGGTTTTTTGCACGTGGCGCATCAGCTGGTAGATCTGCTGCGCGGTGGCATGGCCGCGGTTGATCACAAAGCCCGCGTGGAGCTCGCTGACCTGGGCGTCGCCCACGGCATAGCCCTTCAGCCCCGCGCCTTCGATCAGCGCGCCGGCATAATGTCCCGCAGGACGCTTGAAAAAGGAGCCGCAGCTGGGATATTGCAGAGGCTGCTTTTCCCGACGGCGTCTGTTCAGTTCGGCCATTTGCGCGGTAATTTCCGCCCGAACGCCGGGCGTCAGCGCAAAATCGCCAGAGAGCACCACGCCGCCCGCCGCCATCAGCGCCGAATGCCGATAGCCGAAGTCCAGACGCTGGTTTGTCCATTCCTGTATTTCGCCCGCTATCCACACGCGCGCCTTCGTCAGCACCTGGCTGATTTCTCCGCCGTAAGCGCCGGCGTTCATATAGATGCCGCCGCCCACGCTGCCGGGGATGCCAGAGGCGAATTCCAAGCCGGTCAGGCTGTTTTCTTCTGCGGTTTTGGCCAAGGCGGACAGCATCGCGCCGCTCTGAGCATGGATGCGGCCGCCTTCACAGGTGATTTTACCGTAATTCTTGCCAATATGCAGCACCGCGCCCCGAAAGCCCTCGTCCGACACCAGCAAATTGGAGCCGTTGCCCACGATGAGCCAGGGAATATTATCCTGCCGGATGCGATCCAGCACGGTGGACAGCTGATCCTCCGTGGCAGGGGAAAGCAGCACATCCGCCGGTCCACCCACGCGCATGGTGGTATAGGAACGCAGGGGAACGTTTTCCAAGATGGCTTCCTGCGGCAGCAAATCACGGAAAAGAGCGGATAAAGGCATGCTTTCTCTCCTGACGAAAAAGGATTGATTTATTATATGGAATGCGGGCTTATTTATGCGCCGGCGCAGCGATCAGGCATTGGCCGCAGGTGAGCGTAAAGGGCGCGCAGTCCGCAGGAATGAACACCGTCTGCCCGGCGGAAAACGCAATCGTTTCCTTTGTATCCGCCAATTGCAGCGAGCCTTCCGTCAGCGCGGTGAGCACGGAAAAATGCGTGATCGCGCCGGTAAAGGGCACATTCTGGCAATCGCTGAGCCTTTGCAGCCCGAAATAGGCCGTATCCAGCAGGATTTCCCGCTGGCAGTGGGGATCGGGCACGATCCGCGGTACAATGGCCTCCGGCTGATAGTCCACCCTTGTTACGTCCAGCGCCTGCCGGATGTGCAGCGGACGCAGGTTTCCCTGCTGATCCCGGCGGTTCCAATCGTAAAAACGATAGGTCACGTCGCTGGATTGCTGGATCTCATACAGCAGAATGCCTTGGCCGATGGCGTGCACGGTACCCGCCGGGATATAAAACACGTCGCCGGGCTTCACGGGCACAAACCGCAGCAGCTTTTCGATCTCCTCGCCATGCTGGGCGGCTTCGGCCAGCGCTTCCTTGGTGGCGCCTTCCTTGATGCCATATACCAGCTTGGCGTCCGGCGCGGCCTGCAGGATGGCCCAGGCCTCGGTTTTGCCCAGCTTGTTTTCCACGCGCCGGGCATAATCGTCATCAGGGTGCACCTGCACGCTCAGGCGGTCCTGGGCGTCGATCAGTTTGAGCAGCAGGGGAAAGGGCCGCTCCACCTGGGTGCCGGCCATGCCAGCCCAATCGCGGTCCAGCAGGCTTTCCAGCGGCTGGCCGTCGGCGTCCGCGGAATTGAGCCCGGGAATGACGCTCATTTCCAGGCTTTCACCGGTATGGGGATCGGGGATGTTCTTGCCAAAGCGCGTTTTCAGCCCATCGCCGCCCCAGGGGGTGCTAAGACCGCTTCTGTACGCGGGATAAAGCAGGATCGGCTTATCATGCATCATTTTTTTACATAACCTCAAAAAGTCCCCCTTTGCAAAGAAAGGGGGACGGCGCTTTTGATCAGACGGACTTGGTGGCGATCACATCCACACCGGTGCCAACGACATCGGAGATCAGCACGTCGCCCGCGTGAATGGGAGCTTCCAGCTCCAGCGCGTCAATGGCGCGCATGCATTCGGTGATCTTGGCCTTGGGGATGGGGGTGCGGGTCTTGAGGCTGACGGGAGCGAAGCTGTTCTTCACCGGCGCTACGGCGGTGATCATGCGCAGGGGCTGGGTGCATTCCTGATGGGCATAGGTTTCGCCGCGCTTGCAGGTGTTGCCTTTAACGGAGATGACTGCACCATCCTCCAGCGTAACTTCCATACGGCACCCCATGGGGCAGTTGATGCAGGTGATCAATTCAGTCTTTTGCAAGGAAGGTTACCTCCTGACGATTTATTGGTGATGTATGTATTTTACGCTTTTCCAGCCAATTTGACAATAGCTGACGCAAATATTTTTACGTTTTTGCAAAGATCGTCCAGCTTGATGTATTCATTGGCCTGATGCGCCATGTCCTCGTCCTCCGGGAATGCAGCGCCGAAGGCCACGCCCTCCTCCAATTCCCGGGCATAGGTGCCGCCGCCGGTATATAGGCATTTGCGCTCATAGCCCGTTACTTCGCAATAGGCGTCCAGCAGGCTTTGCACCAGCTCGCTGCTTTCGGGAATATAGTGGGGCTCGTTGGGGGCGCCCGCCTCCACCTCAAAGTCCGGGAAAGAGGCGCGGATATTCTTGACCACCATGTCCGGATTGGTCATGACGGGATAGCGGATATCCAGCACGGCGGAAACGGCGTTTGCGTCCGCCCGGATCATGCCCATATTGCAGGTCAGGGAGCCGCTGATGCAGTCCGTGATGGAAATCTGCATGGATTTGCCGTCGTATTCCATGCCCACCTTGTCCGCCAGCGTCCGCAGCGCGCCCTGCACGCCCGCTTCCCGCAGCACCAGCAGCACTTCGCCAATGGCATTGCGCGCGCTTTCGGGATAGGCCGCATGACCGTTGATGCCGATGGCGGTGACGGCCACGCCCTCTGCCGTCAGCTCGGCGTCCACGTCCAATTGCAGCTTGGCGGCGGCGTCCTTGATGGTCTGCACGGTTTTTTCGTCGCCCGCTACCAGAGCGGCGGCCTTGCCGGGCACCACGTTGGGACGCTCGCCGGTGTTGAAGGCGATCACCTGCAGGCCGTCGGCGGCAGGTTTGCCATGGAGCCGCACCCGCAGGATGCCCTTCTCGATGTTGATGATGGGGTAAGAGGCGTCCGGACTGAAGCCCGTGCGGGGCATAGTGGCCACCTTCTTGTAATAGTGCATGCATTCACTGCCGCTTTCCTCATCGCAGCCCAGGATCAGGCGCACCTTGCGCTTCAAGGGAATGCCCGCATCCTTCACAGCCTTCATGGCGTAGAGCGCCGCGATGGCCGGGCCCTTGTCGTCGTTGGTGCCGCGGCCGTACATACGGCCGTTTTCAATCACGGCGCCAAAGGGCGGGTACTTCCAGCCGTCGCCCACGGGAACTACGTCCAGGTGGGCCAGGATGCCCAGCGCTTCCGCGTCGTCTCCCTCGCCCAGATCGGCATGCATGGCGTAGCCGTCAAAAATCTGCGTATCAAAGCCCAGCCGACGGCAATCGGCCTCGGCAATATCCAGCATTTTGCGGATGTCCGCGCCAAAGGGAGCCTGGGGCGCGCCTTCGGCCTTGATGCTGGGCTGTCGAATCCACCTTTTCAGGGTGTCGATCATGTCTTCCCGCATGGAATCAATCAAAGCATCCAGATTTGCCATTTTTCGATTTCCTCCTTTATTCGGTCAATGCCTCTGCCAGACGGCGGACACCCTCCCGCAGCGTGGCGTGGGGACAGGCAAAGTTGAGCCGCATGAAGCCTTCGCCATCCTCGGGACCAAACCAGTTGCCTTCGTTGATCACCAGATGATGGGCCTTGATCTTTTCGTTCAGCGCCGCGCAGGTGGGCGCGTAGGCCCGCAGATCGATCCAGCTGAGCGCCGTTGCCTCGATGGGCGTCAGCACGGCCTGGGGCAGCAGCCGTTTCAGCTCATCCCTGAGGATCGCCCGGCTTTCATCCAGGTAGGCCAGCATGCCGTCCAGCCAATCGTCGCACTGGGTATAGGCGGCCTGGGTGGCGGGCAGCGCGAAAACGTTGCCGCTGGTGACGCCCTGCATTTCCAGATTGTCGGCGATTTTTTTCAGGATTTCCGGGTTATAGGAGACCGCCATGGCCTGCTGCAGACCGGGAATATTGAAGGTCTTGCTGGCGGCGGTCAGCATCAGCGTGCGCTCCGCCGCCTCGGGAATGGCCAACATGGAGACAAATTCCAGCGGCTTATATACAAAATCCGCATGGATTTCATCGGAAAGCAGCAGCGCATTATAGCGCTTGGCCAGATCAACCAGGTGCTGCAATTCCTCTTTGCGCCAGGCCCGGGATACGGGATTATGGGGATTGCAGAACAGGATCAGCCGCACGCCATTTTGCAGAGCCTTTTCCACGCCGTCAAAATCGATGTCGTAGCGGGCGTCCTCCCGGCGAAGCAGGGGCACGTTGATCAGCGCGCGCCCGGAGCGCTTGATGCTGTCATGGAAGGGACCGTAAAGCGGCGTCATCATCAGCACGCCGTCGCCGGGCTGGGTGAAGGCCAGCACCATCTGCCTGATGCCCGTCACCACGCAGGGCAGCATCAGGGTTTGAGCGGGCTGGATGGTCACGCCGTGGCGACGCTGCCAGTAGCCGCAGAAGGCTTCCTTGTCCTTGGACTCGCCGCAGGGATAACCATAGCAGGGATGGGCGGCCCGCCGCTTCACCGCGTCCACGATGGGATCGGCGCACTGAAAATCCCAGTCCGCCACCCACATGGGCAGATCGCCGGGCTGGATAAAATCCGCATCCCATTTGACACAGCGCGTACCCTTGCGATCTATGCCGGCATCGAAGAAAGAACGGTCGTATTTCATTTGTCTGCCTCCTTTTGACAGCGGAACACCCAGTATCCGCCGCTTTTATCCAAAACATCCACTTGCGGAAAAAGGGTCGCCAGATATTTTTGCGCGGAGGGCGCGCCCTGCTGCTTGCGGATCACCAGATAGAGGGAGCCGCCGGGCAGCAGGTGCTCCGCGCTGTCCGCAAACATCTGATAGATGGTTTGCTTGCCAGCGCGGATGGGCGGATTGGTAATGACGGCGTCAAAAGCGCCTTCGATGGCCGCGAATCCGTCGCTGTGGATAAAATCGCCCTGAACGCCGTATTTTGCGGCATTCCGCTTTGCCAGCTCCAACGCGCGCAGGTTAATATCGGAAAAGGTGACGCGGCTATCCGGATTTTCCAAGCCCACGCAGATTCCCACAGGCCCCCAGCCGCAGCCCAGGTCCAGGATGCTGCCGGGCATGGTCTGGGGCAAGGCGGCCAGCAGAATCCTTGTGCCCGCATCCAGTTCCCCCCGGGAAAACACGCCGGAATCTGTGGTGAGCCGCAGCGCGTGGCCGCGGTAGGTAAAGGCAGCCTCCGCCGGTCTGCTTTCGCTGGTGGGATTTTCCGTGTAATAGTGTTCGCTCATGGATTCTCTTCTCCTGATACCGCGGACAACAGCATTTCCACTTCCCGCGGCTCCAATTCTCTGTATTCGCCTGGCTGAAGGCTTTCGTCCAGCGCCAGCGGGCCGATGCTGAGACGCTTGAGGGCGGTGACGGTGCGCCCGCGAGCGGCAAACATCCGGCGCACCTGATGATATTTGCCTTCGTGGACCCATACCAGCGCAACGGCTTTTTCCGCGCATGAGGACAGGATTTCCAGCCTGGCGGGCTGGGCGGTGAAATCGGAGAGCGTCAAGCCCTGCGCAAAGGCGGCGACATCCGCGGGATTCAGCGGTCCGTCCACCTCGGCCCGATAGCACTTTTCCACGTGGCGCTTGGGGGAGAGCAGGCGATGGGCCATTTCGCCGTCGGTAGACAGCAGCAACAGCCCTTCCGTGTCCTTGTCCAGCCTTCCCACCGGCATGCAGCCGCAGGCTTTGTATAGGGGAGGCAGCAGATCCAGCACGGTCTTTTGCTTTTTGTCCATGGCTGCCGTCAGCACGCCGCAGGGCTTATACAGCATCACATGGCGCACGGTGCGGGCATCCAAGGTCTGGCCGCTCAGCGCCACGCTGTCGCCGGGATTCAGCCGCCGGTCGGCGTTTTTTTCGGTCTGTCCGTTGACGGCGATCCTGCCGCCTTTGACAATATTGCGCACCTGGCTGCGGCTGCCCAGCGCCAGCAGGCACAGCAGCCGATCCAGACGCATGGGAGCATCAACGTTCATAGGCATTCACCAAGGCGGCGTAGCGTCCCTTTCTGTATGGAATAAAAGGAAGGTACAGGCACAGAAACAGCGCCAATGTGATCCAAAGTGACGCCGGGTCCATCACCAGGCCGTTGCCAATCAGCAAAAAAAGGCTCATCAGCATATTTTGCACGCCGCCGCATTTCCAACAGAAGAAAGCCAGCGGCAGCGTTAAGGCGGGCAGCAGGGTGAGCAGGTTGACGCCCGCGATTTTTATCATCCCGGCCCGGC
>CACWUV010000056.1 GCA_902764185.1 uncultured Eubacteriales bacterium | reverse complement strand
TCCTCGATTTACCGACAGTAAACCATCGTCAAAGCGCCTTGAATTGCAAGCTGATATGCTCGAAACTGCACATTCCTCATTTTAGAAACAGACTCTAATCCTCAGCTCTCCCCCTGGAATTCCCCTCTGTCCTTGCCATAGAAGAACAGCGCCACGGTGCCGCGGCCGGTGTGGGAGGCGATGATGGTGCCGATGTCATACACCCGCACGTCGGTGAGGTTGGGGAAGGTTTGCAATACCATTTCCCGGAGCTTCAGCGCCGTTTCCAGGCTGTCGCTGTGGCTGATGAAGCATTTGCCGCTGTATTCCGTGCCGTTTTCGGCGCGCTCCACCATGACCCGGAGGGTCTCCTTGACGGCATTGTTTTTGCCTCGCACCTTGTCATAGGCGATGATGCGGCCCTCGGCGTTGAGGTGCATGATGGGGCAGATGCCCAGCAGGGTGCCCAGCATGGCGGCGGGCCCGCTGACCCGCCCGTTGCGCCGCAGGTGGGTGAGGTCGGTGCTGAAAAACTGGTGGTTGATGTTGAGCTTGTGCGCTTCGGCCCACTGCCAGGCTTCCTCCAGGGTGGCGCCGCTGTCCCGCATGTCGGCCAGCATATCCACAAGCAAGCCATGACCGCTGGACGCCGCCAGGGAATCGACCACCTTCAGGGTGCGGTCCGGATGCCGGGCCGCGGCCGCTTCCATGGCGGACAGCGCGTTGCCCGCACTGGCGGATAGGCCGGAACCGAAGGCGATATGCAGCACGTCGCCCTTTTCCAGCAATCGATCAAAGAAATCAATATAGGTCTGGGTGTTCACCTGGGAGGTGTGGGGCAGTGCGCCCGCGTCCAGCATGCGATAAAAACCCGGCAGCGCGTCGGGATCGCGCAGCATGTCGTCCACGTATTCCTTGCCGTCCACCACGTAGGTGTAAAATACCACCGGAATGTCCCTGCTCTCGCAATAGCTGTAGGGCATATCCACCGTGGAGCCGCAGCTTAAAATAAACTTTCTTTCGGTCATTTAAACCTCCTTGTCCATTTATCCGTTGTGTGCCTCGTCCAGCATGTGGGAAAGCTCCCGCATAAAGGTGGGAATATCGGTAAACTGGCGGTACACCGAGGCGAAGCGCACATAGGCCACCTCGTCCAGCTTGCGCAGGGAGGACATGACCATTTCGCCGATCTGCTTGGTGGTGATCTCCTCCTGCAGGCTGTTGTAGGCCATCTGCTCCACCGCGCCCACGATGCGCTCGATGTCCGCCGCGGTGACGGGCCGCTTGTGGCAGGCGTGGATGATGCCGTTGCGGATCTTCTGCGGGTCAAACAGCTCCCGGGTGTTGTCCTTCTTGATCACCAGCAGCTGGGGCAATTCCACCTTTTCATAGGTGGTAAAGCGGCGCCCGCAGTTGGCGCATTCCCGCCGACGGCGGATGCTGGTTCCTTCCTCGGTGGGCCGGCTGTCCACCACGCGGCTGTCGGGACAGTTACAGAATTGGCACTTCATAAGCAGCTTACCGCCCTTCGGAAATACTTTTACAGAATATATTATAATGCAAGATCATTTTTTTGTAAACGAAAAAAGTGGAAAAGGGGTGTCGGAGGCTGGAAAAGGGAATGAAAATTGAATCATACATCATTCTTTTCATCCCTTTTTCCCCTTCTCCCACGCAAAAAAACCGCCTTCCATGGGGAAGGCGGGGCAGTCTATGCTGATTACCGGTTCAGGATGGTTTCTTCGGTTTCCTTGTCGAAGAAGTGCAGGCGAGTGGTGTCGAAGGCAACCTTGACAGCCTTGTCGCCGGCGCGGGTGGCGGTGCGAGGATCAACGCGGGCGATGATGTTCTCGTCCTTGCCGCTGGTGGACATGTACAGGTAGGTCTCGGAGCCCATCAGCTCGGTGACTTCCACGTCCACGGTGATGGTGGCGTCGGGATGCGCGGCCACGAACTCGGGGCTGTCGTCGATGTTCTCGGGACGGATGCCCATGCAGACTTCCTTGCCGATGTAGCTCTCGTCCTTGAACTTGGCGATCTTCTCCTTGGGCACCAGGATCTTGTTGTTGCCAAAGAGGGCGTAGACGCTGCCGTTTTCAGCCTGCAGCTTGACATCGAAGAAGTTCATCTGGGGGCTGCCGATGAAGCCGGCCACGAACTTGTTGGCGGGATAGTCGTAGTTGTTCTGGGGGGTATCCACCTGCTGGATGAAGCCATCCTTCATGATGACGATGCGGGAGCCCATGGTCATGGCCTCGGTCTGGTCATGGGTAACATAGATGAAGGTGGTCTGCAGGCGCTGATGCAGCTTGGTGATTTCGGTACGCATCTGCACGCGCAGCTTGGCGTCCAGGTTGGACAGAGGTTCGTCCATCAGGAAGACCTTGGGCTCACGCACGATGGCACGGCCCAGGGCAACGCGCTGACGCTGGCCGCCGGACAGGGCCTTGGGCTTGCGGTTAAGCAGGTAGTCGATGCCCAGGATCTTGGCGGCTTCTTCCACGCGGCGCTTGATCTCATCCTTGGGGGTCTTGCGCAGCTTCAGGCCGAAGGCCATGTTGTCAAACACGGTCATATGGGGATACAGGGCGTAGTTCTGGAACACCATGGCGATGTCGCGATCCTTGGGCGCCACGTCGTTGACCAGCTTGTCGCCGATGTACAGTTCGCCTTCGCTGATTTCTTCCAGACCGGCGACCATGCGCAGGGTGGTGGATTTGCCGCAGCCAGAGGGGCCGACCAGCACAATAAATTCCTTATCAGCGATCTCCAGGCAGAAATCGCTCACGGCGGTGACGCCGCCCTGATAAATCTTGTAGATGTGTTTCAGAGACAAACTTGCCATCTCGAAAAATCCTCCTTCGCAACGTAAGTTTTTTTTACTTCGCCGCAGGGCACGGCTTTTTGATAGTCATATTATACAGAAAATGCAACCCAAAAACCAGCCCTAAATTCCACAAACATTACACCCCGCATTTGTGCATTTCTTGTAACTGGCGGAAAAACGGGGACCATTTTGGGCACTGTCCAAGGCGCGGCTCCGGGAACAATGTATAAGCCTTTGTTGATAATATGCAAAACGTCCCCCCTTATCCATGGGATTTGTGCATAATTAGCCAAATTCGGCCAAATATGGCCTATATTTAGACAATGAGCTCTTTCTTTATGAAGAAGACGTTGCTCTGCTTTTGGCCGCCAAACAGGCGGGACTTTGCAATGGACGCTGCGCCAATCAGACCGAGGCGCGTCACCCCCTCCGTTGCAGAAAACAGGGCGAGCAATTTTTTTAATTTGCCGCCCGCCTGTTTGCGCTGGCCGCAGGCCACGATTTCCGCGCGCAAGCGCAGGGCGTGGTGCGCAATTAACCTAAAAGGATTTTCCCCGATAATAGGCGAACATATATTGCTGACACACCCCGTTGTAGGGGCTGTACCGCTCCCGGGGATAGCCGCCGGGATATTCGGCGTCCAGCACCCGCCGAATCCACACGTCGATGGGGAAGGCGTCCAATTGATGCAGGCCGAACAGCTGCACGCAGGCCGCCACCTTGACGCCCACGCCCTTCAGGGTCAGCAGGGATGCCAGGCTGGCTTCCGGGCTTGCCCGGCACAGCGCAGCCAGATCGACGCGGCCCGAAGCCACCGCCTCCGCTGCCGCCCGCAGATAGCCGTCCCGGTAGCCCAGCTTGCAGGAGGCCAGCGCGGCATCGTCCATTGCCGCCACTGCCTCCGGCGTGGGAAAGGCGAAATAGGGCGCCTCCCGGCTGTCCCGGCAGGCCGCGCCCGCCGCCTGGCACAGGAGCTCGATGGAGCGGCGGATGGCGGGAATGTTGCGGTTCTGGGAAATGATAAAGCTGGCCAGCGCCTCCCAGGGGTCCTGCCGCAGAATGCGCAGTCCCCGCTGGTTCTCCGCCGCGGCATACAAAAAAGGATCCTCCGCCGGATCGATCCGCGCCCGGACGGCGGCGTAGCTTTCGTCCATGTCCAGGTAGGGCCGCCAGACGGCGTCATATTCCGCCTCCGTGCAGTCCAGGTCATAGGTCCGCGGCCCGGCCTCCGTCAATATCAGGCAATGGGCCCCGTGCAGCACCCGCCACCTCTTGTCGTCCAGGGCGTACCAGCGGAAGCACTGGCCGCTCTCCGCGATGAGGCGGGGATCAAAATCATCGGTAAATTCTATGCGCATGGATTTTCCTCATTATAACAAAGGAGCGTTTGCATGAGTCTGTACGCCATCGGCGATTTGCATCTGCATTTTCAGGCGGAGCTGAAAAACAAAGCCCAGCTGACCGATCCTCTGTGGCGGGATCACGAGCGGCGATTCATGGAAAACTGCCGCCGCATGATCACGCCCCAGGACACTCTGGTGCTGGTGGGCGACCACAGCTGGGGCCGCAAAATGGCGGAATGCCGGCAGGATTTTGATTACATCCGCGCCTTGCCGGGACGCAAGATCCTGCTGCGGGGCAATCACGACATGTTCTGGGACACGAACAAAACCGCCGCTCTTAACGAGCAATTCCAAGGCGAGCTTTTCTTCCTGCAAAACAACTACGCCGCCTATGGCGACATTGCCCTGGTGGGCACCAAGGGCTACACCTTTGAGGGGCCCTTCTATCTGAACCGCCGGGGACAGGTGGTGGGCTGGGACGAGGACGCGGAGGCGCAGGCCGCAAAGCTGGTGGAGCGGGAGGCCGCCCGCCTGCGCCTGTCCTGCGAGGCCGCCCGACGGGACGGCTACCGGCGTTTCATTCTCTTCCTCCATTATCCGCCCACCAGCATTCTGGAAAAGGAAAGCGCCTTTACCCGCATCGCGGAAATTTACCACGCCGAGCAGGTGATCTATGCCCATTGCCACGGCGCCTCCCGGTTTCACGACAGCCTGCTGGGGGTGCATCGGGGCATCCGATACAGCCTGGTATCCGGGGATTATTTGCAGTGGGAACCCCGCTTAATCGTGTAGGATGAAAGCCTTTGCCGCCGCCAGATCCTCCGCCACCTCGCACCCCGCGGTTTGCAGGGTGCTTTTTAATTGATGACCGTCGCAGAGCAGTATGCACCGCACGCCCAGGGCGCGGGCCACGTCGGCGTCGTGGAGGGTATCGCCGATCATGGCGCAGCAGGCGGGGTCCACGCCCGCCCGTTCCATCCAGGCCCGGCCGATGCCCTCCTTGGAGGTGGCGTAGATGTGATCCAGGCCCAGCACCTCGTCAAAGTATGGCAGGATGTCGAACCGCGCCATCTGGCCCAGCAAATTCTGCCGCTTGCTGGCGGACAGGATCACCTGGCGGAAGCCCGCTTCATGAAAGGCCCGCAAGGTTTCCGCCGCGCCCTTTCGCAGCAGGCACGCCCCCTCGTGGGCCATATAATCCTCCATCCACCGGGGAGCCACCTCGTCAAACAGGTCGTCCCCGATGCCCGCCAGGGCGTAATATTCCTTCACCGGAAAGCGAAAAATGGCCCGATAGGCGTCCACCGTGGGGACCTCGGGCTTATGATAAAGCCGCAGCATATCGTTCAGGCAATCAAAGCTCACCTGCACGTCGTCCAGCAGCGTGCCGTTCCAGTCCCAAAGGATCGTTTTCATGCCGTGATCTCCCCCAATTTTACATGCAGCACCGCGTCGGCTTTGGCGCCGGTCAGGTCGCTGAGGTCGGTGCAGGTCAAAAGCGTCTGAATGCCGCTGATCCGCGACAGCAGCCTTGTGCGGCGGCCCGCGTCCAATTCGCTCAGCACGTCGTCCAGCAGCAGCAGCGGGCTTTCTCCCTGGCGCTGGGTGAGCATATCCACCTCGCTCAGCCGCAGGGCCAGCACCGCCGTGCGCATCTGCCCCTGGCTGGCGAAGGCCCGCATGTCCTCGCCGCTGAGGGTCAGCAGCAGGTCGTCCCGGTGGGGCCCCGCCGTGGTGGTGATCCGCCGCATGTCCTCCTCCCGCCGGGCGTGGAGCAGGTTCAGCAGGTCCTCGCCGGGCGCGGCGCTCTCGGCCAGGTGGCCCATATACCGCAGGGCGAACACCTCGTTTTCCCGGCCGCCGATATGGGCGTAATGCCCGGCGGCCAGCTGGCACAGGCTGCCCGCGGCATACTGCCGGGCCTTCACCACGGGCACCGCCGCGGCGGCCAGCTGTTCGTCCCATACCTCCAGCTGCGCCGCCCGCGCCTGTCCCTTGGCGATGGCATGCAGCAGAGCGTTGCGCTGCTTCAGGGCGCTGTTATAGTTTTGCAGGGCGTAAAAATACCCCGCCCCGCACTGGGAAAGCAGCATATCCAGGAAGCGCCGCCGCCCCTGGGGCGCGCCGCGCATGAGCTCGATGTCCTCCGGGGAAAACATGACGCAGGTCACATGGCCCATCAGCTCCCCCGTGCGGCTGGCGGTCTTGCCGTTGATGTGCAGCACCTTGCGCTTTTTCTCCGTGGGCATGAACAGCCGCACGCCCACCGTGTCCGCGCCGTCGCCCCGCTGCACCCGCACCTGCACCGCGCAGGTATCCGCCCCGGAGCGGATCATCTCCCGGTCGTTGCTGGTGCGGTGGCTGCGCCCCAGGCAGCACAAATGAACGGCCTCGAGCAGATTGGTCTTGCCCGTGCCGTTCTCGCCCACAAACACCGTGGTGCCCCGGGGCGGCGTCAGCATCACCTGATGGTAGGAGCGAAAGTCGTGCAGTCGCAGGGATTCGATGTACAAGGAAAAGCGCTCCTTTGCAATGGACTTTTTTCATTATATAGTTTTTCAAAAGAGGCGTCAAGAAAATATGATGTCCGGGGAGGGGGTGCGCGCATTTTCCCCGACCAATTTCTCTCCGCCTCTTCCGCTCTCCCGGTGTTGCGTTTTGCGGCGGGAACAGATATAATAAGAGTGCAATCTATCAAAGAAGAGGAAAAACAAATGAGCGAATTGCAATTTACCGCAGCCGTGATCACCGTCAGCGACAAGGGCGCCCGGGGGGAGCGCGAGGACACCAGCGGTCCCGCTCTGTGCCAGATGCTGCGGGAGCAGGGCTGGCAGATCGTTTATACCGCCATCATTCCGGATGACCGGGAGGCCATCAAAAAGGAACTGATCGCCTGCGCGGACGAAAAGCGCGCGGCGCTGGTGCTGACCACCGGCGGCACGGGCTTTTCTCCCCGGGACGTGACCCCGGAGGCCACCCTGGAGGTGGTGGAGCGCCTGGCGCCCGGCATCCCCGAGGCCATGCGGGCCGAGAGCATGAAGATCACCCCCCATGGATGCCTGAGCCGCGAGACCGCGGGCATCCGCGGCGGCACGCTGATCATCAATCTGCCCGGCAGCAAAAAGGCCAGCACGGAGAATTTTGCCGCCGTCATCAAGCCCGTGAAGCACGGCGTGCAGATGCTCATGTCCCAAGGCAGCGCCGACTGCGCGCCCAAGGCCGCCCGCATCCTGGCCGTCAACATCAGCACCCAGAAGGGCACCCAGAAGCATCCCGTGGACGTCATCGAGATGAAGGTGGACCACGGCATCGTGGGGGACGCCCACGCGGGCAACTGGCACCGGCAGATCAGCCTGCTGGGCATGGAAAGCGTGCAAAAGGTGCAGAAGCATATCGACTTTGAGCTCAAGCCCGGCGATTTTGCCGAGAACGTCCTCACCGACGGGCTCATCCTCTACGAGCTGCCCGTGGGTACCCGCATCAAGATTGGCACCGCCCTGTGCGAGGTGACCCAGATCGGCAAGGAATGCCACTTCAACTGCGCCATCCGCGAAAAGGCCGGCGACTGCGTTATGCCCCGGGAAGGCATCTTCGTCAAGGTGCTGGAGCCCGGCACGGCCAAGGCCGGAGATTGGGTGACGGTGGTGTAAGCAGGCTGTGAACTTTCGCTGCCGATGCTGTTTTCTGATAAAAGCAAAGATGGTGAAAACACCTTCATTACAAGGGCGAGCTTTCGCATTAGGGATGCGAAAGCTCGCCGCACATTTTTGCCTGTTTGTCAAGCCTTTTTTCTTAACTTTCTGGCATTGGGGCAAAGCCCTCGAATGTACTCCCCGTCAAATTTCTGTTTTCCGATCTTTCCCCTTCCCCGTCCTCTTTTTGTATTTTTATGGACATCCCGCCGGCCTGGCGTTATAATAATGCGGATTTTGTACCATGGAGGCGAAAACGTGAGCGCCGGGAAAAAGCTGATTTTTCTGCGGGGAATGCGGGACGGCGTTCCCATCGGATTGGGATATTTTGCGGTGGCCTTCACCCTGGGCATCTACGCCCGCAACGTGGGGCTTTCCGCCGTGCAGGCCACGGTGTCAAGCCTCCTGACCCACGCCTCGGCGGGGCAATACGCGGGCTTTTCTATGATCGGGCGGCAGGCGGGCATGATCGAGGTCATCGTGATGACGGTGGTCATCAACGCCCGGTACCTGCTGATGAGCACGGCGCTGAGCCAGCGCCTGGGGGAGCAGACCTCCTTTTTGCATCGGTTGGGCCTGGGCTTTTGTATTACGGACGAGATTTTCGGCATCTCCCTGGCTTACCCCGTGCCCCTGAACCCCGTCTACACCTATGGCGCCATGTGCGTGGCTTCGCCGGGCTGGGCCCTGGGCACCCTGCTGGGGGTGCTGATGGGCAACGTGCTGCCTGAAAACGTGGTCAGCGCTCTCAGCGTGGGCTTGTACGGCATGTTTATTGCCATCATCATGCCGCCCGCCCGCAAAAACCGGGTGCTGGCGGGGGTCATCGTGCTGTCGATGTGCCTCAGCTTTGCCTGCGATCGGCTGCTGCCCGGGGTCAGCGAAGGCCTGCGCACCATCCTGCTCACCGTGATCATCGCCTTGGGGGCGGCCATCCTGTTCCCGGTAAAGGAGGAAGCCCATGCGTAATCCCTATGTATATATTCTGGTCATCGCCCTGACCACCTATCTGCTGCGGGTGCTGCCGCTGACGCTGATCCGCCGGCCCATCTCCAGCCCGCTGATCCGTTCTTTCCTTTATTATGTGCCCTATGTTACCCTGGCCGTCATGGTGTTCCCCGCCATATTGACCGCCACCGGCTCCCTGGCCGCTGGCATCGCTGCCATGGCGGTGGCCGTGGGGCTGGCGCTGGCGGGACGGGGACTGGTGACGGTGGCCGCCTGCGCCTGCCTGGCCGCCTTCGTGGTGGGACTGGCTGCGTAAAACAATTGTAATAATAATGTAATATATATTTACATTTTCGACATCCTGTGATAAAATGGCCTTACCTGAAAGAGGAGGGCCCTTTTTATGCGCGATTTTTGGAAGCGTGTTTTGCCGGCGCTTTTGTGCCTGGCCGTGCTGTGCCAGTGCGCCCTGGCTTATGATACATTGGAGAACGGCAGCAGCGGCGCCGAGGTGACCCGCATGCAGCAGGCGCTGATCGCCCTTGGCTACAGCGTCAGCGCGGACGGCGTGTTCGGCACCCAGACGCGCAACGTGGTGCGGGCCTTCCAGGTGGATCAGGGGCTCAAGGTGGACGGCAAGGCGGGGAACCAAACCCTGACGCTGCTCTATCGCCTGGCCGCCCAGAAGGCCGCCGGTTCCACGGCGGCTACGCCCGCCAGCGGTTCCACCGCCGCCACCCCCGTGAACGTGGGCTCCGCCCAGACCGCCACCGTCTATTGCAGCGACGGCGGCAAGCTGAACCTGCGCACCGGCGCGGGCACGGGCTATAGATCCATCGCCAAGATTCCCACCGGCGTCACCCTGACGGTGCTCGATCAGGGCAGCAAATGGAGCCGGGTTTCCTATAACGGCCAGACGGGCTACGTGATGACCTCCTTCCTGCAATTCTCCGCGGCTGCGCCCGCCGTTACGGCTGCGCCCGCCGCGCCCGTGGTCACCGCGCCGCCCCAGGCGGGCCTGTCCGGCGGCACCGCCGTGGTGGTCTGCGACGACGGCGGCAAATTGAACCTGCGCAAAACCCCGGCCTCCGGCAGCAAGGTGCTGGAGCGCATTCCCAACGGCACCGTGCTCACCGTCTCTCCCGTGGACGGCAGATGGTTCTTCGCCTCCTATAACGGCCAGACGGGCTATGTGCTGGGCTCCTTCCTGTCCTTCGCCGCCGCGGCCACGGCCACGCCCATTCCCGCCGCGGTGGTCACCGCGCCGCCGGCAGCCTCCGGCGTCAGCGCCACGGTGCTTACCAGCGACGGCGGCAGCCTGAACCTGCGCCAAACCCCGGCGGCCAACGGCAAGGTGCTGGACCGCATCCCCAACGGCACCCCCCTGTCCGCCGAAGCGGTGGACGGCAAATGGTACCGCGTGGTCTATAACGGCCAGATGGGCTACGTGATGGCCAAATATTTGCAGCTTTCCGGCACGGCGGCCACCGGCGGCGCCACCGCCGCCACCCCCGTGACGCCTGCGACCAGCGCGGCGGTCAACGAATTGCAGTACGGCGAATTCCGCTACGCCATGGTGAACACCAGCAGCGGCAGCCTCAACGTGCGCAAGGGTCCCGGCACCACCTACGGCCGGGTGAGCGAGATCAAAACCGGCACCCGGATCGTCATTTCCTCCATCGAAGGCGACTGGTGCGCCATGTATTACGGCGACATCGAAGGCTACGTGCAAAGGCAGTACCTGACCATTCAGGCCGCCTCCACCTCCGCCGTCCAGGCCGCGCCCGCGGCCAACAGCTACGACACCTCCAGTCTCACCCGCGTGCTGCGCTCGGGCTACACCGGGGCGGACGTCAACGTGGTGCAGCAGCGGCTCAAGGATCTGGGCTATCTGTCCGCCCTGTCCGGCAGCTATGACAGCGCCACCATGGAGGCCGTGCGCGCCTACCAGAAAAAGAACGGCCTGACGGCGGACGGCCTGGCCGGAACCAGCACCTTCTCCTCCCTGTTCTCCGACGGCGCGCTGGCGGCCGGCTCCACCCTGACCGGATCCTACAACACCTATGTGATGGACTACAACGGCAACACCAGCAGCGCCAAGACCAGCGCCGTGCGCAAGGCTCAGCAGGCCCTGCGGGAGCTGAACTACAACGTGCCCCTCACCGGCGCCTTTGAGGCCCGCACCCACGACGCCATCGTGGCCTTCCAGCTGCGCAACGGCATCACCGCCAGCGGCGTGCTGGACGCCGCCACCCAGGCCGCCCTGTATTCCGGCAGCGCCCATGACGCTGCCAGCCCGGCCCGGTATTATCTGCCCGCCTCGGCGGGCCGCAGCGTCAGCGCGCCTTTGGGCGTGCAGCTGCTGCACTGGAACAACGACGTTAAGGCGGCCCTCAGCGGCCAGAAAGCCGTCACCGCCTACGACCCGAATACCGGCCTCAGCTGGAAATTGAACATCCTGTCCCGGGGCCGGCATCTGGACGTGGAGCCCGCCAGCCTGGAGGACACCCTGATCCAGAAAAAATCCTTTGTCACCACCAGCTGGGACATTCATACCGTGTATATCCTTTTGCCCGACGGCCGTTGGAGCCTGGCCGCCATGCACGATTATCCCCACGGCGCCAACACCATCATGAACAACGGCTTTGGCGGCCAGAACTGCGTGCATTTCCTGCGGGATATGAGCGAAGCCAAAGCCAACGATCCCAGCTACGGCGTGCAGAACCAGGAGGTGCTGCGCAGCACCTGGTACAGCATGACCGGCATCCAGATTACAAACTAGAGAGCTTTTTTGCCGACTGATCTCAAAGATTGAAGCCGCCTGCGGCGGTTCAAAATACATACAAAGAGAGAGGCAATACCCATGGCAAAGAAACTGCTTTCCCTGATGATGGCCGTGCTGATGCTGGCGGGCCTGCTGGCGCCCATGATGGCCAACGCGGTCTATGAGATGTACGTTTACACCCCCAACGGCGGCAGGCTGAACGTGCGCGACGAGCCCAGCGCCAAAAGCAAGGTGGTCGGCCATTACGACTACGGCGCAAAGGTGCCCATTGACCATGACCTGGGCAACGGCTGGTCCGAGGTGGTGTGGGGCTCCGTGCCCGCCTATGTGCAGAACCGCTATCTGGTGGCCATCGAGCCCGTTCCTTTTGTCACCGCCGCGCCCACCGCGGCGCCCAAGGCGACCATGACCCCCGAGGATGAAGCCGCGCAGGAAGAAGCCAAGATGCGCACCGAGCTGAAGAGCGAGAAGAGCGTGTCTCCCTTCTATGTGGAAGTGCGCACGCCCCGCGCCACCAGCTGGGTCAATTTCCGCAAGCAGCCCTCCAAGGCCACCCAGCGGCTGGCCTCCTATCCCGACGGTCAGGAGCTGATCGTGGAGGCCGAAACCAACCGCTGGTATCGCGCCCGTGATCCCCAGACCAACGCGGTGGGCTACATTTTCAAGGATTACACCGTCAGGCTGAACAAGGCCGTGGAGACCGAAGCGCCCATCGTGCGCGTGGAAGCGCCCACCCAGGCGCCCCAGCAGAAAACCATCAAAAAGCTGGGCTCCCTGTCCGTCAACGGCGAATTTGACCTGACCTGCAAGCTGCCCGAAAGCTATGACATCCACGTGATCACCCAGCGCGGCGGCAAGATCCTGGCCAATATCCGCTCCGAGGACATGTCCAAGCCCCAGCTGTACCTGTCCATCGCCTATGACGAGATGTACGGCGACGTGGAGCGCATGAACGACCTGTCCGCCGAGCGGCTGGCGGCCCTGGAAGCCACCTACACCGATATGAACGACGTGGAGATCACCTACCAGACCACTGGCCACGGCACCAAGCTGCTGGTGGCCCGCGAGGTGGGCAGCGACACCGACTTCGTGGACATCCTGTCCATCTACAAGGGCTACATGATCGAATTCAACATGACGCCCAGTCCCAACGCCGCCAACCAGACCCTGACCTATACCCAGATCGGCATGTGCATCGATTTCCTGACCGACCTGGATTTTGTTCCCGCCAAGTAGAGTCTGTTTCTAAAATGAGGAATGTGCAGTTTCGAGCATATCAGCCTGCAATTCAAGGCGCTTTGACGATGGTTTACTGTCGGTAAATCGAGGAAA
>CACWUV010000055.1 GCA_902764185.1 uncultured Eubacteriales bacterium | reverse complement strand
ATTCGGCAGAATATTACGATCGCCGGCAGCTTGCCCAAGGATATTATCGGCACCATGACCAGCTACAGCTCCGCCTATGAGAGCAGCAGCATTTCCACAAAAACGCGGACGCGTGCCACCGCTTATTATCCCACCCAATATACCATGCGTTTGGACTATCGCGCGCTGGGATATACAAAGGCGCAGGGAGAACAGCTTTTGCAGGCGATAACCTCGGAATATAGAACCTATTTCTACAATAAGTATGGCTACAAGGCAGATCTGGTGAATACGGTGCTTTCCGCTGATTTCAGCGAATACGACTACGAAAACGCCATCACCGTGCTTGACAGCCGGATGGCGGTGCTGAGCGGCTATGTGAGTTCCCTGATGGAGCAGGATAAAACTGCCTTCCGCTCCAAGGTGACGGGTTATTCCTTTGCGGATATTCAATCCGCTGTGGAAACCATTCGCGCCCAGGATATCAGCAGGCTGTCTTCCTATATCAGCAGCAACAATGTTACCCGCTCCTGGAAAGAACGGGCGGAGCAGTACAAATATATGGTGGAGGAAGCGGAACGCAGTCAGCTGGCGCTGGAAGAGCGGCTGGCTATGCTGGATGCCACCATCAGCGCCTATGTAAAGCCGCAGACTGTGGTCATGGGCACGGCGGGCGTTACGTCTTCTGACGGCACGGTGGCAGCCTACCAGATTTCCCAGCGTTCCGAGACGTATGATGCGCTGGTACAGCAGCGCGTGGAGCTGCAGACGGAGCTTTCCGAGCTGAAGGAAAACATCAGCCTGTACAAGCAGCAGATTTCCCAGATGAGGAGCAACAGCTCTGCCGAGGAGACCGCTTATGTTGAGGAACAGCTCAATGGGGTGGTGACGAAGATCAAAGGCGTCCTGACGAATCTGGATGCAACTGGGAAAGAATACTACAACACGGTGGGCCTGGAGAACGCTTTCCAACTGGTTAGAGCTGAAAAGGTGAACCTGGTGAAAGTGATCAGGGGTTCGCTGGGCGATGGCGTGGCTGTGGAAGCGCTGATCTTCGGCATTTTCCTGGCTGCCGCCACGCTGAAGGCCTGCGGAAAAGAAGAGAGCAAGCCAAAGAAAATCCGCGGCAAACAGGCAGTGAGTGAGAAAGCGTAAGGAGGACGGGCAAGATGGAACCAGAGAAGAATATTCAGCTTACTGTGATCCAGCCCCAGGATCAGGAAGATGAAATCAGTATTGATCTTTATGAAATCTGGCATGGAGTAAAACGCTTTTTTGCGCTGTGGCTGGCGCTGGCCATTGCCGTGGGAGCCATTGCGGCCGGCATAGGGATTGGAACAAGAAAATTGGTCCATGCCGCCGATGCAAGCGCGCTGCTCGAATATGATTTGGATGAGGATAGCGCCGTGGATATTTCCCGGCTGCAGATGCCTTCGCTGATTGAAGAAGCCATGAATAGCGTGGGAATAAGCGTTGATAAGCTTAATGCTGTTCGCAATGGCATTTCGATCACCGCGCTGATGTCCGAGGACGCGTATGACCAGCAGACGCTGTATTATAATATGCTGGCGAAAAATGGAACAAACATCGAAATCGTCCGGTCGCTGCTGAACACGAATGATACGTCCAATCGGTATATCGTCTCCTTGGATTATCAGGAGGCCAAGCTGACCCGCGAAGAGGGGATCGCCTTACTGGATGCCATCATCGCCGCATATCAGCGTTATTTTAACAGCACCTATAACGACAACGCGATGCTGGGCAGTTCTCTGCAGGTGATCGATTACAAGGATTACGATTATGCCGAAGCCCTGAACGTTTTCCGGCAGACGATGAACGAAATCCAGGAATATCTGGAACAGGCCATGGAAGGAGATATGAATACCTTCCGTTCCAATGCCACGGGTTATACGCTGGCGGATCTGCTCCAGATTGAACAGATGCTGCGGCAGACCGAACTGAGCCGGATTTCCTCTTTCATTGAAGCAAATGGCGTTACTTCCAAGGATATCAAGACGGAGATCGCGCATTATGAATGGCTGATCCAGGAGGAGAAGCGCGCCCGGAGCGTGCAGGAATCCAAGCTGACTTCTTTGGAGCAGACGATCGGAGGCTATACCCGCGAGCCGTTGGTATATACGACGGATGAGACCGGCATGCTGGTGAAGAGCAGCCAGGACGAAGCGGATGCTTATGATGTCATGATCCTCCAGAAGCTGGAAGTGCAGGAGGCAATCTCCGAGAGCAATACCACAATTCGGTATTATGAAAGCGTCATTGAAAAGCTGAGCCAGCGGGAGTCGGTGGTTCAGGAAAACATCAATACGGCGGATGAGTATCTGACAAGCTTTAACGCAAAGCTCAACCACCTGATTGAAGATGTGAATGAAACGGTGACAGAGTATTACGAAAAGGCTGTCCGGGAGAACGCGCTGCGGATTGTCGTTCCTGCCACCGCGGAAACGCAGGGGATCATGCAGGGAAAATGGATCAAGTACATGATGATCCTGGAGGTAGTGCTGCTGCTGGGCTATCTGGGAACTGGCTTTATGTATGGGATGATCAAGGCCAACCCCAGAAAGAAGCCGGAAGCGGCGTAACCGGGCAAACGGACGACAACGAATGGACAGAGCGGCACCGGGCCGGGCAGTTCGTTCCGCAAAGGAAGAAACATCAAGGCGATGGGCAGATTGTCCATCGCTTTGGTGAATCCGCGTCCGAGAGAGGTGAAAAATGAACGCCTACTGTATTTTCTGCGAAACAGGAAGATGCCGTCTGATCGCAAAAGAGGCGGAGATATTATTGGATTGCAGAGCCATCTATCCCAAACAGGTGCAGCATACCTGGAGCAAAGGCGGCATGATCGATATTGAGCATGATCTGCTGCCGGGATATGTGTTTCTGTACGCCGAAGAAAAATTGGATATTTCACTTCTTAGGCGCATCAGCGGCTTTATTCGCTGCCTGGCGGATCAGGATGATCAGATCGAACTTGGGGGAAGCGATAAGCAATTTGCCATGATGTTGCTGGAAAATGATGGCGTCATCGGCAAAACAAAGGTATATCAGGAAGGCCAGATGATCAGAATTTGCGAAGGTGCATATAAAGGAACCGAAACAAAAATCCTGAAAGTGAACCGGAGAAATATGCGAATGCTGGTGGAGATTCCCTTTGCCGGCATGCAGATCAAGACGTGGGTGGAATACGAAATCGTTGAAAACGCTGAAGCGGAACCTGACCGTCTGCAATCGTAGCGGCGCTTTGGACACTCTGTAGTTTAAGGAAACTCTGATTCATTCGATGGCACGGCTGACGGCATCTTTTTATCGATCCGCTGCGCATAAAAAATATTGCCGTCATCCGACCAACGCATTTCATCAGATCTTCCTTAACCCACGCATCATACGCTGAAGGCGGGGCCCATTGACGCCCCCAAGCAGACGCCGATTGCGCTCCATCCTTCGGCCATCCCGTGTTTCAGGGAAAAAATCCTTGAAACACTTTTTTATTGTGCTATAATACATTCATCAGGATAATTGTACAGGAGGCGCCGATGAAGACTTTTGATGGAGCAGCGCTGGGGGCGCGAATTCGCCGCAAACGGCAGGAATACGGCCTGTCGCAAAAGGAGATGGCGGACAGCCTGGGGCTGAGCCTGTCCTTTTACGGCCATATCGAAAGAGGCAATCGGGTGCCCAGCGTGCCCACCCTGGTAATGATCGCCAATCGCCTGGGCATTGGCATCGACGCGCTGATGAAGGACAGCCTGGATTATCCCTGCCTGCCGCAGAAGCAATGGTCGGATCGGCAGCTGGGCATTTTCCGGCAGTTTTTGGAAAACCAGGGCGAGAAGCCGGACGACTGGTTCGCCCGGGAGGAAGAGGAATAAAGCCAGTGGGGCTGTGAAAACAGGCGCATCTGTTTTTCCAGCTCTTTTTCATGGGCCGGAGGAGGAATGAACATGCAGGAGATCAGGTGTCCGCATTGCGGCGAGGTGTTCCAGGTGGACGAGGCGGGCTATGCCGCCATCGCCCAGCAGGTGCGGGACGCCGAATTCAAAAAAGAGGTGGCCCGGCGGGAGCAGGACGCGGTGCAGCTGGCTTTGGCCCAGGCCGCCCGGGAAAAAGAACAGCTCAAGGCCCATGCCGAATTGGAAGCGCTGCAGGCACGCCAGCAGGCGGAAAACTGGCAGCGGGAATTGGCCTTGGAAAAGGAGCGGGCCAAATCGGCGCTCCAGGCGGCATTGGCAGAGCAGGCGCTCAAAATCCAGACCCTGACCAGCGATCTGCGCCACGAAAAGGACCAATGGGCCAGCCGGGAACACATGCTGCGGGAGCAGCATAAGGTCGAGCTCGCCATGAAGGATGAGCAGATCGCCCAGTATCGGGATTTCAAGGCCCGGCAATCCACCAAAATGGTGGGGGAAAGCCTGGAGCAGCACTGCCTGAACGAATTCAACAAGCTGCGCATGACGGCCTTCCCCAACGCCTATTTCGATAAGGACAACGACGCCCGCACCGGCAGCAAGGGCGATTTTATCTACCGGGAGGAGACGGAGGACGGCATTGCGTTTTTGTCCATCATGTTCGAGATGAAAAACGAGATGGACACCACCGCCACCAAACACCGCAACGAGGATTTTTTCCGGGAGCTGGACAAGGACCGGCGGGAGAAAAAGTGCGAATACGCCGTGCTGGTATCTCTGCTGGAGGCGGACAGCGAGCTGTACAACACCGGCATCGTGGACGTTTCCTATCGCTATGAAAAAATGTACGTCATCCGCCCCCAGTTCTTTATCCCAATGATCACCGTGCTGCGCAACGCCGCGCTGCATGCGGTGCAGGCCCGGCGGGAGCTGGCCATGATCCGGGAGCAGAACATTGACATCACCAATTTTGAAAACGAAGTGAACGAATTCAAGGAGAAATTCTCTTATAATTATCAGCAGGCCAGCAAGCGCTTCCAGGAGGCCATCGACGAGATCGACAAATCCATCGACCACCTGGAAAAGATCAAAAAGGCGCTGACCGCCTCGGATCGCCAGCTCCGATTGGCCAACGACAAGGCGGAGGAGCTCTCCATCAAAAAGCTGACGCGGGGCAATCCCACCATGCAGCAGAAATTTGCCGAGCTTGAACAGGAGGAGTGAACAGTGCGCGTATTGCTGACGGGCAGCCGGGGCTTTGTGGGCGCCCGCATTCGGGAGGCGCTGCCGGTGGTGGAAGCGCCGTCTCTGCGAAATGCGGATCGCGCCGCCATCCGGCGTCTATTGGCTGAAAGCCGGCCCGACGTCATCGTCCACACGGCGGCCATCTCCGACATCGGCGCCTGCGACGCCCAGCCGGAGGCTTCTCAATATGCCAATGTGACGATTCCCGTGATGCTGGCGGAGGAAGCAACCGGCGCCAAGCTGATCTTTTTCAGCAGCGACCAGGTGTATGGCGGCTGCGCGGAAAGTGGTCCTTATGCGGAAGATACCGTGACTCCCGCCAATCTCTACGCCCGGGAAAAGCTGGAGATGGAGCGGCGGGTGCTGGATATCTCTCCCGACGCCGTGCTGCTGCGGGCCACCTGGATGTATGACGCGCCGCTGTATGGCGTGCCCAACCGGCACAATCTGCTGTCGCTGCTGCTGCGCGCCGCCATCCGCCGTGAGCCCATGACCTTTTCCAGGTCGGAATACCGGGGCATCACCTATGTGCGCGAGGTGGCGGAGCATATCCCGCGGCTGGTGGATGTGCCCGGCGGCGCGTATAACTACGGCAGCGAAAACCCCCTGTCCATGTTCGACACCCTTTCAGAAATGGTGCATCGCTGGGGTTTGCCGGTGGAAATCCAGGGGGATGCCCAGCCCCATCATAACCTGTGGATGAACTGCGAGAAGCTCCGGCGGCACGGCATCCATTTTTCCGATACCGTGCAGGGCTTTGAACGCTGTCTGTCAGACTATGATCTGCATATCCTGACCCGGTAAGGAGGAATACCATCATGCAGTACGGTTATTTTGACAACGAGAAGCGCGAATATGTGATCACCGATCCCCGCACGCCCATGCCCTGGGCCAACTATCTGGGCTCGCCGGAATACGGCGCCATCGTCACCCAGAACGCCGGCGGCTACAGCTTCGTCAAGTCCGGCGCGGCAGGCCGCATCCTGCGCTACACCTTTAATCAGTTTGACGAGCCGGGCCGCTATGTGTACCTGCGGGATCAGGATACGGGCGATTTCTGGTCCGCCTCCTGGCGTCCGGTGGAAAAGCCCTTGACCGACTATCATACCGTCACCCGCCACGGCACCGCCTATACCCAGATCGAATCCGCCTATCGGGACATCGAAAGCCGGGTGCTCTATTATGTGCCTCTGGACGCCACCCATGAGGTCTGGCGGGTGCAGGTGAAGAATGCCGGCGATACACCTCGGCGCATCGGCGTGTTCGGCTATTGCGAGTTCACCACCGAGAGCTTCTACACCCAGGACTTGGTGAACATGCAGTACACCCAGTTCATCACCACGACTGAGTTCCACGGCGACCACATCTTGCAGCGCATCAATCAGTTCTGCGGCGTGAATGCCGAGGGCGAAAACGGCAAGGAGCGCTTCTTCGGCATGGCGGGCGCAAAGGTGTGCAGCTATACCGGTCGCCGCGAGCGCTTTCTGGGCGTCCATCGCTTCCATGAGCCCCAGGGGGTGCTGGACGGCAGGCTGGATGATTCTCTCAATTTCAACGGCAATCCCTGCGGCGCGCTGCATACCGTGCTGACGCTGGCTCCCGGCGAAACCAAAACCTTCGTATTCCTGCTGGGCCAGAAAGGCGAAAAGGCAGCCCGCACCCTGCTTGACCGCTATCAGGACGCCGAAAAAACCGTGGACGATGAATGGAAGCAGCTTATCGCCTATTGGCACGGCAAACTGAACAATTTGCAGATCAGCACCCCGGATGACGACCTGAACACCATGGTCAACACCTGGAACGCCTTCCAGTGCTATATCACCTTCATCTGGAGCCGGGCCGCCAGCCTGGTCTATGCGGGTGAGCGCAACGGCTACGGCTATCGGGACACCGTGCAGGACATCCAGGGCATCATCCATCTGGATCCGCAGATGGCCAAGGAGCGCATCCGCTTCATGCTCTCCGCCCAGGTGCATCACGGCGCGGGTCTGCCGCTGGTCAAGTTTGATCACAATCCCGGCCATGAGGACACCCCGGAGCAGGAAAGCTACGTCAAGGCCACCGGCCATCCCCATTATCGGGCGGACGACGCCATGTGGCTGTTTCCCACGGTGTATAAGTACATTGCCGAGACGGGGGACAGGGACTTTTTGAACGAGGTGATCCCCTTTGCCGATTATGATGAAGGCACGGTGATCGAGCACCTCAAGCGCGCCATCGACTTTACGCTGCATCATCTGGGCGCCCACGGCATGCCCGCGGGCCTGCATGCCGATTGGAACGACTGCCTGCAATTGGGCGCTGAGGGGGAAAGCAGCTTTGTGGCCCTGCAATTCTATATGGCCATGCGGAAGCTCCATGAGCTGCTGCCCGACACCCCGGAGCACGCGGCGTACAAGAAATGGCTGGAGGAGCAGGCGGACGCCCAGCTGAAACTGATCAATGCGCATTTCTGGGAGGAGGACCGCTTCCGCCGGGGTTATACCCAGGACGGCGCTGTCATCGGCTCCAAGCACGATCCCGAGGCCGCCATGTGGCTCAATCCCCAAAGCTGGAGCGTCATCTCCGGCGCTGGCACCCGGGAGCAGATGGAAAAGAGCATGGAGACGGCCCATGACCTGCTCAATACCCCCAATGGCCTGGAGCTCATGACCCCCTGCTACAAGCGGCATGCCTTCCAGGGGGCGGCCATGCTGCTGTTCAACCCCACCACCAAGGAAAACGGCGGCATCTTCTGCCAGCCTCAGGGCTGGGCCATCCTGGCGGAAGCCCTGCTGGGCCATGGCGACCGGGCTTTCCAGTACTTCAAGGAATCCTGTCCTGCGGCCTATAACGACCGGGCGGAGATCCGCGAGGCGGAGCCCTACGTGCATTCCCAGTTCATCGAAGGCCACGAGTCTCCCCAGCCCGGCCGCGCCCACGTCCATTGGCTGACGGGCACCGCCTCCACCGTCATGGTGGGCATGGTGGAAGGCATCCTGGGGCTGCGCCCCACGCCGGAGGGCCTACGCATTTCGCCCGCCATTCCGGCAGCCTGGGACGGCTTCACCATGGAAAAGACCTTCCGCGGCAAGCGGCTGCATATCACCGTGGACAACAGCGCCCACCATCAGGGCGGCGTGCAGCGCACACTGATCAACGGCCATCAAATTGCCCAGGACGTGCTGACGGACGCCTTGCTCCAGGACGGCGATCAGATCACCGTGGTGATGTAACATGAAAAAGATTATCTGCTTCCTGCTCTGCGTTCTGGCCGCGCTTTCCATCCTGCCCGGCCTGGCGGAAAGCCACAACTGGTATGAGGTTTTCGTGCGCTCCTATCAGGATGGCGACGGCGACGGCATCGGCGACCTCAAAGGTCTTGCGTCCCGGCTGGAGTACATTGAGAAAATGGGCTATGACGGGCTGTGGCTCATGCCCGTCATGCCCAGCCCTTCCTATCACAAATACGATGTGACGGATTATTGCGCCATCGATCCGGAATACGGCACCCTGGAGGATATGAAGGCGCTGATCGATCAGGCCCATGCCGCCGGGATCAAGCTGATCGTCGATCTGCCCGTCAACCACACCTCCACCCGGCATCCCTGGTTCGTGGCGGCCTGCGAAGCGCTGCGCAACGGCACAGACAGCCCCTATATCGCCTATTATACCTTCCGGCAGCAGGCAGAAACAGGCTTTGCGCCGCTGGCGGGCACGCCCTGGTATTATGAGGAGCGCTTTGCGGGCGGAGGCATGCCCGATCTGAACCTGGACAACGAACAGGTGTGGCTGGAAATCGAGGAGATCGTGCGCTTCTGGCTGGTGGATATGGACGCGGACGGCTTCCGTCTGGACGCCGTGACCAGCTATTATACCGGCGATCATCGCCGCAATATCGAGGCGCTGACCAGATTCCGGGAAATGTGCGAAGCCATCAAGCCCCATACCTACCTGGTGGGGGAATGCTGGACGGGCCTGAGCACCATCGCGGATTATTACCGCAGCGGGCTGCGCTTCTTCCTGTTTCCCGCCTCTCAGGCGGAGGGCTTCATTGCCGCCAGCCTGCGGGGAAGATCGGGCCACGCGGAGAAGTTCGCCAAGAGCTATCAAGCCGTGCTGGACGCCATTCCTGACGGCATCCTGGCGCCCTTCCTCAGCAATCACGATACGGGCCGTACCCTTGGCAGCGTGCAGGGACGCAAAAACCTGCCCATTGCCAAGTTTGCCGAGGGCGTATTGAATATGCTGCAAGGCGACGTGTACACCTATTACGGCGAGGAGATCGGCATGGTGGGCAGCGGCGACGATCCCAACAAGCGCCTGGCCATGTATTGGGTCGACGGCGATATGACGGATCAGCCGCCCGGCGTCACCGGCCTGGAGTACGCCTATCCCTCGGTGGCGGACCAGCTGGCGGATCCGGATTCCCTGCTGCGCTATTGCCAGCGGGCCAATCTGCTGCGGCAAAAATATCCCATGATCGCCGAGGGCGAAAATGAATTTCTGACTGTATCGGGGGATCTGTGCGTCATGCGCAGAAGTTCGGCGGCGGGAGCGTGCGTCCTCGTGCTCAACTTTTCCGCAAAGGATGCGCAGCAATATTTGCCGGAGGACGGGCTCGCTTTGGGAGACGCGCTGGAAACGGGGGAGCAGCGGGCCGAGATCCGGGACGGCGTTTTGACCGTTCCACCTTACGGCATCGTGATTTTAATAAAAAATTGAGAAAAATATTTACTTTCTTTGTGAATTGTGCTATTATTTTATCGATACATAGGAATTAAATAGGGTTCTTAACAGCGTATGCTGTTTGGAAAAATGGCGGTTTATCCGCTAAAAAAAGGAGGAATTTTCCATGAAAAAGGTATTGGCCCTGGTTCTGGCGCTGGCCATGTTCCTGTCCCTCGCGTCTTTCGCTTCTGCTGAAGGCTTCAGCGGCGAAATCAAGATCTGGGTCGCCGAAGCGACCGTCGATTTCACCAAGGAGCAGGTGGAGGCCTTCAAGGCTGCCCATCCTGAGTATGCTAACATGACCGTGCTTGTCGAGCCCGTGGGCGAAGGCGACGCGGCTGGCAAGATGATCACCGACGTGGACGCCGGCGCCGACATCTTCGGCTTCGCCCAGGACCAGCTGGCCCGTCTGGTGGCCGCTGGCGCTCTGGAAGAAGTGGAGCCCGGCAACGCCGAGGTCGTCAAGGCGGAGAACGACGCCGGTTCCGTGGGTGCCGTCACCCTGGGCGAAACCATGTACGCCTATCCTATGACCAGCGACAACGGCTACTTCCTGTACTATGACAAGAGCGTTGTCACCGATCCCACCTCTCTGGAGCGGATCCTGGCCGACTGCGAAGCCGCCGGCAAGAGCTTCTACTTCGAGATCAACTCCGGTTGGTATCAGACCGCCTTCTTCTTCGGCGCGGGCTGCGAATTGACCTTCGATACCGACGATGAGGGCAACCTGGTGGCCATGAACTCCACCTATGCCTCCGACGCCGGCGTCAAGGCGCTGAAGGCCATGATCGAGACTGCCAAGTCTCCCGCCTTCGTCAACGGCTCCTCCATCTCCAACGCCACTAACCTGGCTGCCATCGTGGACGGCGTGTGGGACAGCACCCCCGCCAAGGAACTGTTTGGTGAAAACTACGCCGCCACCAAGCTGCCCACCGTGGACGGCTTCCAGCTGGGCGGCTTCGGCGGCTTCAAGATGCTGGGCGTCAAGCCCCAGACCGAGGATGACAAGCTGGCTGCCTGCGACGCGCTGGCTGCCTTCCTGACCAGCGAAGACGTGCAGCTGGCCCGCTACAACGCGGTTGGCTGGGGTCCCTCCAACCTGGCTGCTCAGCAGAGCGACGCCGTGCAGGCTGACGTAGCCCTGTCCGCTCTGGCTGCTCAGCTGGCCTTCTGCGCTCCTCAGGGCCAGTATCCCGGTGAATACTGGAGCCTGGCCACCGCCCTGGGCGATGACGTGCTGGCCGACAAGCTGGATGACGCCGATGACGCCACCCTGCTCAAGACCCTGCAGGACTTCGAGGCTACCTGCCTGACCTATCTGGCCAAGTAATCGCAAATCCACACAGGCTGGGGGCAGCAATGCTCCCGGCCTGTTTTTATCCGTGATTCTTACTTGAGAAGGGGGTAAGGCCAGCATGACTGACCTGGATTATCTCAAACTGAGCAAGCCGGCCAAGATGGCCCACGACCTGGGCAGCGGCATCGCCGCCATCCCGGGGCGCATCGCAAAGGGACTCAAGGGCCTGGGCCAATGGTTTGTGAAGCTGTTCAAGGGCTTGGGCCTCAGCATTGCCGATCTGGTGTCCACCTTTAAAAACGGCGATTGGAAAACCCGGCTTTCCTATCTGGTGATGGGCTTTGGCTCCTGCGCCCGGGGACAATGGGGGCGCGGCATCCTGTTCTTCATCTTCCAGACGGTGTTCAATCTCTATATGTTCTTCCCCAACGCGTCCCTGTCCGGCTGCTATTATCTGGGCAAGCTGGGCACCCTGGGCACGTTGGAAACCTATAAGGAAGGCCGCCGCACGGTGTACGGCGACAACTCCTTCTTCATTCTGCTCTACGGCGTATTGACCATTTTCTTCATTTTGGCGTTCATCTACACCTGGCGGCTGAACGTCAAGCAGAACAAGGTCAGCGAGCAGATCCTCAAATCCGGCCGCAAGCTCAAATCCACCAAGGAAGACCTGCAAGCCCTCATGGACGAGCAGTTCCATAAGACCCTGCTGGCGCTGCCGGTGCTGGGCGTCACGGTGTTCACCATCCTGCCCATCTTCTTTATGATCCTGGTGGCCTTCACCAATTTTGACGCCACCCATCAGCCGCCCAGCAAGCTGTTCACCTGGGTGGGCTGGGACAACTTCCGCCAGCTCCTCTCCACCGATACCGCGGCCTATGGCGGCACCTTCAAGCAGGTGCTGCTCTGGACCCTGATCTGGGCCTTCTTCGCCACCTTCCTCAACTATTTCCTGGGCATGCTGGTGGCCATCATGATCAACAAGAAGGGCATCCGGCTCAAGAAGCTGTGGCGCACCATCCTGGTCATGACCATCGCCATCCCGCAGTTTGTCAGCCTGCTCTACGTCAGCAAGATGTTCGCCCAGGACGGCCTGATCAACACCTACTTCATGAAGTGGGGCTGGATCAAATCGCCCATTCCCTTCTGGACCCAGGCGGGCTGGGCGCGCTTCACCGTCATATTGATCAACGTCTGGATCGGCATTCCCTACCTGATGCTGATCGCCACCGGCATCCTGATGAACATCCCGGCGGATCTGTATGAAAGCGCGCGCATCGACGGCGCCAACGCCTTCCAGATGTATAAGAAGATCACCCTGCCCTACATGCTGTTCGTCACGGGACCCTATCTGCTCACGTCCTTTACGGGCAACATCAACAACTTCAACGTCATCTTCCTGCTCAGCGGCGGCAAGCCCCAATCCCTGGAGCTGGCCGGCAACGCGGGCTATACCGATCTGCTGATCACCTGGCTGTACAAGATGACCGTCAACGATACCAACTACAAGCTGGCCGCCGTCATGGGCATCCTGGTGTTTGTGGTGCTGGCTGTCATCAACCTGGTGGCCTACAACCTGATCCCGTCCGTCAAGAATGAGGAGGATTTCCAGTAATGAGCAAGAAAAATGAAATACCGGAAGTCGATATCGTGGTGGACGAGAAAGCAGGCGTCATCCGCGAGGTCAAACCGGAAAAAACCCGCAGCAAAAAGGGACACGAGCGCCGGGTGAACACCGGCATCTATGTGATCCTGGTGCGCATGAGCGTCATTTGGCTTGCGCCCTTCGTGTGCCTGGT
>CACWUV010000054.1 GCA_902764185.1 uncultured Eubacteriales bacterium | reverse complement strand
GCGGCTGACGGCAGATCAAGCTTGCTTGTATCTGACGGCAGATGACTTTTTCATTGCCCCAGACGACTCTTTGCAGCCACCCCATAAGCTAAACTGGCGAAAACTGCTTGAAAGTGTAACCAAGCCAGTTCGCCCACTGGGATGCAAGGGATGAAATCCCTTGCCGCAGGATTATAAGGGCCGCGGAGGCCCTTATCGTTTTCTCCGCCAAATTTCTGTTTTTATGCCCCAAAGACAAACAAAGAATCATTTTTCCGCTTGCGCCAGCAGCCAATCCACCTGCTTTTTCAGGCCGTCCCGCAGGGAGGTTTGGGGGAGCGGAATCCCGGCGGCCCGGAGCTTTTCCAGGGTGTAGGCGCGGTGGCACAGATGCCCGCTGTACTGGGGATGGGCCGCCAGATAGCCTTCCAGGGTGACTTCCTCGATCCGTACCGGAGTGTTCAGCAGCTCGCCCAGGGTTTCAAAATAGGCGGCGTTGGTGAGGATCTCCGGGCCGCCGATGCAGAAGATTTCATTGCGGGCTTTGGGCAGATCAACGCAGCCCAGCATGGCCCGGCACAGATCGTCCACGTAGATGGGATGGAGCAGAAACTTGCCGCCGCCCACCAGGCGCAGGGGCTCGCCCCGCCGCATGTGGGCGATGAGATCGGGCTGCCGGGTGTGCTCGGGATAGCTGCCCAGCTGGGAACCGGGGCCGAAAATATGGCCGGGCCGGAAGATCGTCCAGCCAAAATCCCCGTTGCCGTGGGCCGCCGCGTCCAGAAAGACTTCCTCCATCTGCCGCTTGCTGCTGCCATAGCCGCCGTCGTGCAGATAAACCCCCGTCTCGTCCTGGGGCACGCGCTTGAAAAAAGGATGATACACGGAATCTGTGGAGATGACCACGAGCCTGGACGTAAAATCGGGCAGCACCGCCAGATCCGTCCGGGCCGTATCCGCCGTGTAGCAGATGCAGTCCAGGGCCGCGTCCCAACGAACCCCCGCGCCCGCCAATGCGGCGCGCAGGGAAGCGGCGTCGTGAACGTCGCCGGTCAGCCCATGGGCGCCGGGGACCATGGGCCGGTTGCCCCGGGTCACCGTCCACACCTCGTGGCCGCCTTCCAGGGCGATGCGGGCCAGACGGCCGCTGACGAAACCGGTGCCTCCCAAAATCAACAGCTTCATATTGTTTCCTCCTGTTCAATCGGCGTCGATGGACCGCAGATGGCCCAAGCTCCGCCGCAGGCAGTCAAAGGGCGCTCCGCCGCAACAGTCGTCCTGCTCCATCAGGGCGTATTCCGTGACGCCCATGCCGATCAGCCCTGAACGCACCTTGCACATACTGCCTCCTTGAACGTTCTTCTGCTCAGGCTTCCCCGCCGCCCAGCTGGATTTTCCGGATGGCTTCCACGTCGGCCTTGGGCCTGCGCTGCATATCCAGCAGGCCGTTGACCTCCTGGAACACGTCGGTCAGCTGGGTGTAGCAGTATCCCCGGAAATAAGGCATGGCCCGGAAAGCGCCGGTAATGGCGGCGTAGCGCGCAAGGAAGCTCGCCTCGTCCCGCGCCGCGCCGTTATAGCCCCAGTTTTCGCCCTCCGCGTCCTTCGCCATGGCGATGCCGCCGTACTCGGTCATCAGCAGCGGCTTGCCGGTGTGATCATAGCCCGCGGCCTGGATAGCGCGAGAGGCGGGCGCGGCTTGCAGCAAGGCTTCCGCGCTGCCGTAGGCGGCGGACAGCTGCTCCGGCCAGGCGGTGTAATCGTGCACCGTCACCACGTCGGTGGCCGCCTGCTCCCAGCCGTCGTTGCCGGAGACGAACCGGGTGCCGTCCAGGGCGTGGACCAGGGCGTACAGGGCGCCGGCCAGCGCTTGCTGCTCCCGCTGATTGCGGATGCACGGCACGCCCCAGCTTTCGTTCAGCGGTGTCCAGGCGATCAGCGCGGGATGGTTGTAATCCCGGCGGATGGCCTCGGAGAGATCCCGCAGCAGGCTCCGCTTTTCGCGGTCCCCAAAGGCGTAGGCGCTGGGCAGCTCGCCCCACACCAGCAGGCCCAGATGATCGGCCCAATACAGATATTGGGGATCCTCAAATTTTTGATGCTTCCGCGCGCCGTTAAAGCCCAGGGCGCGGGTCAATTCAACGTCCTTTTTCAGCGCTTCGTCGTCCGGCGCGGTGAGCAGGCCGTCCGGCCAATAGCCCTGATCCAGCACCAGCCGCTGATACAGGGCTTCGTGGTTCAGCAGGATCTGATCGCCCGCGATTTCGATCTGCCGCATGCCGAAATAGGTCTCCACCCGGTCGATCACCTGGCCGTCCGCCAGGGTTTCGATGGTCAGATCGTAGAGGCTGGGATGCTCCGGCGACCACAGCCGCACCCCTTCCCGGCTTTGGGTGCTGTTCAGGTGCAGCGTCGTGAGGATATGCCGATCCAGCGCCGCCGTTTCCTGCCGGGCCACGGTCTGCCCCCGGAAGGAGGCCGTCAGGCGGACGGTGCCGTTTTGGAGCAGTTCGTTCAGTTCGATTTCGGCCGTCAGACTGCCGCTGTCGATGCGGGGGGTCAGCCGGAAATCCACGGGATAAAACGGCCCCACACCCTCCAGCCACACGCTTTGCCAGATGCCGGACACCGGCGTGTACCAGCAGGCGAAGGGCGCGGGTTTCCAGCTCTGCTTGCCCCGGGGCTGCTCCATATCCAGCCGATCCTCGCAGCGCACCGCCAAGGTATAGGTTTTTCCGACTTCCACCAGATCGGTGATGTCAAAGGTGAAGGGCGTGTAGCCGCCTGTGTGGCCGCCCAAATATTGGCCGGCCAGCCATGCGTCGGCCTGATAATCCGCCGCGCCGAAATGCAGCAGCACCCGCTGATCCCCCATGCTTTCCGGAATGGCGATCTCCCGGGCGTACCACAGCACGTCGCAGTGCTTCTTTTCCTCGATGCCGGACAGCGCCGCCTGATAGGCGAAGGGCACCTGGATGGTCATATCAAACTGGGGGTTTGCGTACCAGCGCTGCTTTTTCCCCTCGTTATTCCAATCGAAGCGGAACCGCCAGGGGCCGTTCAGCGTTTGCCAATGCTGCCGCACCCGGTCCGGGCGGGGATGGGACGTCCTGCGAATCATGGCCGCGCCTCCTTATTTATACATCTGCAAAAGGTCCAGCTTCATCATAATGGAGGACGCCGCGCGTGTCAAGGGATGGGGCGTCTGGGCAGCGCCTTTTGCCGCTTTTTTTGCCGTTTTGGCCCAACCTACCCCAAAACTACCCCTGGTATGGCCTCTTTTTCCCTCGCAGTTTTCGGCGGTTTCCTGTATAATGGAAGCAACCGAAACACATGCGCTGCATCCATCATATCGATTAAAGGAGGAATACCATGAAACGGATTCTGTGTCTGCTGCTGACCGCGGCGGTGCTTTCCGGCGTCGTTTTCTGCGGCGCGCTGGCGGAAGCGCCTCTGGTCACCGCCCACTGCGACGAACAGAACTTTTCCCTCAGCATCCCCGCCGATAAAACCGCCTATTGGGAAGAGGATGTGGGCATGCGGGTGTCGGTGGGCACCCCGGGCTATGTGCCCTACATCGCGGTTTACCGCCGGCCCGAAAACCTCAAAAACCCCGTCAACTACCTGAACAACGTGTACCGGGAATACATGGAAAACCGGTATGACAACAACGTGGGCACCAATCCCTGCACCCAGTATGACATCGGCGGCAAAACGCTGTATGCCGCCAACTACCATTACGTGGCCAACGGCAACCAGCTGGTGCTGACGCTGATGGTGGAAACGCGGGAGGACGGCGACGTGGAATACCACGCCAAGTATCAGGAGGGCAAGGCCGAGGAAGCCTTGGCCGTGCTGGACACCGTGGTGCGCTATTATCAGCCCGACGGCGCCGAGACCGCCGCCGAGGAGGCCGAGGGCCTGGCGGAGGTGGTCTGCGCCGAGCAGGGCTATACCACCCGGATGCCCCAGGGTCTGTCCACCACCTGGCAGGAAGGCAACGGATTGCGCATCTGGGGCGGCGAGCCCGGCTATGTGCCCAACGTGCAGATCTGGCGCAGGGAAACCAAGCTGTCCGACCCCGAAAAATACGTGCGGGAGGACTACACCAACTACATGAAGGAGACCTACGGTGACAGGCTGGTGGGCGTCTCCCTGCATGAATACTATGTGACCGGCGGCAAGCAGCTGCTGGGCGCCACCTATATCTACAAGGGCTCCTCCGGCGCGTCCATCAACCAGGTGCACGTGGTGGAGGTGCGGGACGACGGCGACGTGGAATACAACGCCCGCTTCCTCAACGACGAAAGGGAGGCCACCCTGAACCTGCTGGACGTGGCCGTGCGCTATTACGCGCCCACAAAGGCCGCCGCTGCTCCCTCCCAGCCCGCCCAGAAGGCTGCCGAAAAGCAGCTGAACGCCGTGCCCGCCCAGCCCATCGTGGCCAAAACCATCCAGTACAACGACGGCCGCTTCAGCATGCAGCTGCCCGAGGGCTGGCAGATCATGACCCAGAGCGAATACACCTCCTTCTGCTTCAAGGCCTGGGACCCCGGCAACCCCAACCGCACGGTGTTCCTGTTCATGAAGCTGGAACCCTTCCTCAAGAGCTGGGCGGCCAAGGCCACCTATCAGCAGGTCAACGACAGCCTGGGCGGCAACTCCATGTATAAGCTCAGCGCCGACGCCCCGGTGATGGAAAGCTGCACCCTGCAGGGGCTGCTGGACAGCCTGCCCCAAGTGTATGATTTTTGCAGCGAATACTTTACGTCCGGCCTCACCATCAATCCCGGCGTGCTGCCCCAGATGCAAAACGTGCAGATCGTGGAAAAGACCCGCAGCTCCCTGCCCGCCCCCGATACCTGCGGTGAAAACGTCATCGGCCGCATCACCTTCGAGGATTACCTGGGCCAGAAGTGCGAGGGGCTGGTGACGGCCCAGCCCGTGAACACCATGAGCTATGATTTCTTCGGCGTGGACGGCTGGCCCTACACGGTCTATCTCTTCATGGGCGTCACCAGCCCCATGGGCGAGATGACGGAGCTGGAATCGACCTTGACCCAGTGCCTGGGCTCCTTTGATTTCACCCCGAGCTACGTCAACCAGGCCGTCAACATCTCCACCGCCGAAACCCAGGCCCTGCTGGCCCAGGGCCGCACCATGCAGGCGGCCCACGACGCCATGGTGGACGCCTGGTACGCCCGGGAAAAATCCCACGACATCGCCTTCCAGAAGTGGAGCGACAGCTTTATGGGCTACGACCGGCTGTACGACAGCGCCACGGGCGAGGTGTACCTGGCGGACGTGGGCTTCTATGACAGCTATGATCTGCACCGCGGCGAATACAATAACGCCAACCTGCAGCTGGTGGACAGCGGCACGGAGCAATATTATCTGCAGGGCGCGGATTACTACATCACCAAGTAAAAGAAGCCTCCAGCGGGAAGCCGCCCAGCCGCGGCTTCCCGACTTTTGCTGCAAGGAAGGGAAAAACCCATGTCGGAAAACAAATTTCCTCCCCGCGTCACCCAGGGCGAGGACGGCGTGTATCGCTGGTCCTACGACCTGGACATGTACCAAAACCCCTATCTGCGCAACGTGGTGCTCAAGATCGCGGGCATCCTGTGCCTGGTCCTGTATCTGCTCACGCTGACGCTGTTTTCCCAGGACGGCCTGTCCCTGCGGATCGCGCTGATCCTGGGGCTCGTCTACCTGGGCGTGGTGCTGCTGGCGGCGGCCATCTATTATATCTGCGCCGCCGTGATGCACGGCAATTATCATCTGCAATTTGAAATGGACGAAAACGCCATCTGCCTGATCCGCAAGGAATCCACCCAGCGGTTCATGAACCTGGTGTCGGACGCCGCCGTGATGATGGATCGCCGCGTCGGACACAATCTGCAGTCCGCCGCCCAGAGCGACTATACGGAATATAAACAAGTGCGCGCCATGACCCCGCGGCCCCAGTACGACGCCATCAACCTGCGGGAGCTGACGGGCGCAAACCAGATCTGGATTCCCCGGGAGGACTACGACTTTGTGCGGGAATACATCTGGACCCATCTGACGGACAAAGCCCGCAAGCGCAGCGGCAACGGCTCGTCCCGGCGGCTGACCCTGGCCCTGGCGCTCTCCGCGGCGCTGAACCTGGCGGTGATGCTCATCAACCTGGTCCATTACAACAGGACCTACAATCTGCTGATCTACCGCAGCACCCAGGGCTGGGCCCATGCCGTGCAGCAGTCCGTGGGCATGTGCAACATCATGACGGGCTTCCGGGGCGGCGGCGTGGTGGAGTATGACCTGCTGCTGTTTTGGATCCCGTTTTTAGCCTGCGCCCTGATCCTGTACCTGGTATTTACCCTCCTCCACCGAAGAAAGGAATGAATCCGCCTCCGTCCAAGGAAGCGGAAAAGCAAAGGAGGATGAACGATGAAACGGATGGCCGCGCTTTTGCTGGGGATCGCGCTGCTGATTTGCAGCGCATACGCCGGAGAAACGGCGCTCCCGACGGAGGACGCCCTGCGCACGGTGACGGTTTGCGGCGAAAAGTACAGGCTGGGCGCGGACACGCCCGCGGCCTTTGCGCGGCAGGGCTGGACCTGCGAGGTGGAGCCGGACGGCGTTTACGCCTTTTATGATGCCGAAAATGCAAGCTGGTTTTACGCCCGCACGGCGGACGGCAGTCCGGACGCGCCCATCGTGACCCTCAATTTTCTGTGGGCCGACGGCGTGGCCGTGGAATATCTGGGCCTTGCGCCGGAGGCGCTGTGGGAGGGGCTGGCCCGCCTGTTCCCCACGGTGGCGGACGAAGAAGGCGCGCTGACGGCCCAGGTTCCCTTGTCCGGCGGCGAAACCCTGCGGATCGAAACCAAGGGCGGCAGGCTGCGCCTGTCCCTGACCCAATAAAACCCCTTTGGACGAAAGGAGAAAACCATGCGCAAACTGCTTTGCCTCCTGCTGGCGCTGCTGCTGACGGGGTGCCTGTCCGCTCTGGCGGAGGACGCCCCGGCCCGGCGCGCCGTGCAGTATCCGGGGCTGGATATTTCCATCGCCGTCCCGGCCCAGTGCAAATCCTTCTATCGGGACAACATCGGCCTGAGCGTCAATTTCAACGAGGAAAACGAGGACGGCTACTGCCGCGTGCGGGTGCTGTCCGTCGGCGCCGATTTCAGCGAAAAAGCCTATCTGGAAAAGGATCTGGAGAATGAATTGGCGTTCTGGTACACGGGGCGCAATTACAACTATCTGGACCAGGTGGACCCGGTGCAGCCCTACACCGTCGCCGGCCGGGAAATGACGGGCCGCCTGTATCACGCCTCCCTGGTCAGCCCCAAAACGGGATGGGTGCTGCTGGACCGCTGGAACGGCATGGTGATCCGCTATGACGCGCTGTTTTCCCCCGATCACCCGGACGCTGTGCTGACCCTACTGAGCAATCTGGTGCGCAGCGTGACCAATCCCACCCTGGCGCCCAAGGCCACCGCCCAGCGCGGCCAGGCCATCGACTGCGCCGAGCAGCGGTTTTCCTTCTCCGCCGATCCGGCCTATCCCTGGAAATACGCCGCCGGCGAGGGCGTCACGGTGTACACCCAGTCCCAGGGCTCCATTCCCTATGTGATGGTCTACCAAAGCGAGGATCTGGTGGTGGAGGCCTACGAGTATTTGCAGGAGCAGTACACCCCGCACATGCAGGAGCAATACGGCGGCAAGCTCAAATACCACTATGAGTACCAGGATTTCCAGATCGGCGGCAAAAGCCTGCCCGTGGGCTGGTATGAATACATGGTGGGCGAGCATCGGGTGATCATGCTGCGCTGCCTGGATTCCACCGGCCCGCGCACGGTGGCCTTCACCGCCAAATACATCCAGGGCGCGGGGGACAAAACCATGCTGGCCCTGGACGCCGCCATACGCACCTTCCATTCCACCGCCGAGCCCCTCCGCTGACGGCGGCCCCTGCAAGGAGGTGAACGGATGAAAAGACGATGGCTGACGGGGATCGCCCTGGCCGGTCTGGTCTATGTGCTGCTGCTTTTGCTGCTGCTGGCAGCGGAAAGCGCAAACCCGCAGGCCAGCATCCGGTCCTTCAGCGACGCCCTGTGGTACTCCCTGGTGACGCTGACCACGGTGGGCTATGGGGATCTGTATCCCCTGTCTCCCCTGGGACGGGTGATCGGGCTGTTTTTCGTGCTGCTGAGCATCGGGGCGTTGGCCTCCCTGATCGGCGCGCTGATGGCCTTTTTGCGCCTGCGCGTGCTGCCCGCCCTGCGGCTCAGCGCCCTGCAAAGGAGCGACTGCTATCTCTTTTCCGCCTGCAATGAACCGTCCTTGGCCCTGGCCCGGGATCTGGCGCGCGCAGAGCCGCAGGCCTGCTTTGTCTTTTGCCGGGAGACGGAGCGGCCCAGCCTGGGCGCGCCCCTTTCCCCCCGCCGGGTCTTCTGCGTGCCCCAGACCATCACCGACCTGGCTCCGCGGCTGGGCGGAGCGGGAAAAAGAGCGGTCTTCCTTATCGGCCAGGACCCCATGGAAAACTACGCCGCGGCCCGGAGGCTGTGCAAATTGCCCCTGGAAATCTGCTGCTTTGGCCCCGAGACCGACGATCTGCCCGGCGTGCGGTTTTTCAGCGCCGCCTCCGGCATCGCCCGGGCGTACTGGGCAGCCCATCCGCTGGCAGCGGAGGAGCGCGTCGTGCTGGTGCAGGGCAGCGGCAGCCTGGCCCGGGAAATTCTGAACCAGGCGATTCTGGTTGCCTGCCGGGAGCCCTTCCAGCGGACGGTCTATCATCTTTTCGGGGATTGGACGGACTATCAGCGGGAGCATCCCCAGCTGGCAGCGGCCTTTTCCTCGGCGGAGGGGGACGCGCTGCTGTTCCATCATGGTCCCTGGACCGCCCAGCCAGACCTTTTGGCCCAGGCGGACCGGCTGATCCTCTGCCAGGATGACTTTGCCCGCAACGGCCAGGACGCCCTGCGCCTGCTGCGGTATTTTCCCCTGGGCGGTCCGCTCCACGTGGCCGCCGCCGTGGTTCCCGCGCCCGCCGTGGCCTTTGGCGCGGCGGAGGAGACCTATACCGGGGAAAACGTGCTGCAAAGCGCCCTGGACGCCCGGGCGAAGACGCTCCACGGCCTGTACTGCCGCATGGCGGGGCAAAGCGAAGACTGGGACGGCCTGCCTCCTTTTCTCAAAATGTCCAACCGCGCCTCCGCCGATCATCTTTTGACCAAACTGCGCCTGCTGCTGCCCGAAAAGGACGTGCGGGAGATCACCCCGGAAATCTGTCAGGAGGCGGCCCGGCGCTGGCGGCAGCTGCCGGACCGCGCGCTGTGCCGCCGCAACGAGCACCTGCGCTGGACGCGCTTTTACGCCCTGTATAACTGGCGGTACGGCCCGGAAAAGGACGCCGCCCGCCGCACCCATCCCTGCCTGGTGCCCTATGAGCAATTGTCCCGGGAGGACCAGGAAAAGGACGACAACGCCTGGCTGCAGATCGAGCTGCTGGCCGGCAAAGGAGCGCAAACATCATGATTTCATCCATCGCCATGATCCTTTCCCTGGCGGTCTGCTTCATCGCCGCGGTGCTGAACCTGGCGGTGGACAGCCCCTTCCGGCGAAAAACCATGCGCGTTTTCCTGATCCTGGCCATGCTGATCGGCGCGTTCTTCTACGGCTACGGCTACGGCTGGTGCATGGGCTGGGGCGTGACCTCCCTCATCCGGGCGCTGCTGGCGCTGTGCCGCATGCTGGGCGGCATCAACGATCTGGCGTCGGTGCAGGCGGCTCCGCTGTTCCGCTCCCCCGTCGCCCTGGCGATCTTCTGGCTGGGGCATTTTCTGGCCTTTTACGTCATGGCCAGCACCGCCATCGCCACCCTGGGCGCAAGGCTGCTGCGGCACATCCGCGTCACCCTGCTGCGCCGGGGCCCGCTGCTGCTGATCTATGGGGTCAACGCCCATTCCGTGGCCTACGGCCGCCGCATGGCCAAGGAAAAGCGCCGCTCGGCGGTCTATGTGGATCAGGACTATAATCCCGCGCTGGAGGAGGCCGTTCAGGCCTTCGGCGCCATCGTGGAAAAGGACGCCGACGCCCTGGCCGCAAACAGCCGCTTCCTGCGGCAAATAAACATGAAGCCCGGCAGCCGGCGGCTGGAGCTGGCGGCGCTGCACGCCGACGGGCAAAGCAACCTGGCCTATGCCCGCGCTTTGCTGAACACCATGACGGAGGCCGGCATCCGGCCTGAGCAGACCAGCCTACTGGCGGCGGGCATCGGCGACGAGGTGGCCGCCCTGCAGGCCCTGGGCGGAGATGGCTATGGCAGCGTGTACGCCTTTGACGATTACGAGCTGCTGGCCCGGCTGATGCTGCGCGCGCATCCGCCCTGCGGCCTGATCTCCTTTGACGCCGCGGGCCGGGCCACGGAGGATTTTTCCGCCGTGATCCTGGGCTTTGGGCGCATGGGCCGGGCGGTGCTGACCCAATTGATATTGAACGGCCAGTTCTGCGGCAGCCATTTCCGGGCCGACGTCTTTGACTCCCGCGCCCAGAACGGCTTTTTGCACGGCCATCCCTTGATGAACGCCTACGACATCCGCTTTCACAGCGCGGACGGCACGGCGGACGCCTTTTACGACTTTCTGGAAAAGCGCAAAGGCCAAATCAGCATGATCGTGCTGTGCACGGGCAGCAAGGAAAAAAACCACGAGATCGCGGAGGATCTGGCGGCCTGGCTCCCCTGGGACGCAAAGCCCCCCGTGCTGCTGCACGCCACCAAGGAGGGCTATTACTGGCTGGACGAAAGCCGCCGCGAGGTGCAAAACGCGCACTTTCTGGACGACGACGGGCTGGATCTGGAGGCGCTGGACGCCATGGCCATGCAGATCAACCATATCTACTGCAAGGAGACCGGCAGCCGCAAATCCGCCCGCCAGGAGTGGCAGGCGTGCAGCTATTTTAACCGCCGGAGCAGCCGGGCCTGCGCGGATTTCTATCCCGCGGTGCTGCGGGCGTCTGGCCGGACGGCCCGGCAGGTGCTGGACGGCGATTGGCCGCCGGACGCGGAAACGCTGGAAAACCTGGCCCGCACCGAGCATCTGCGCTGGTGCGCCTTCCAGTACGTTTCGGGCTACGCGCCCATGCCCCGGGAGGTATGGGACCGTCGGGCCCAGCGCTATCGCCAGGGCGCGCCGGCGGACTTTCGGGTCAGCAAGGACGAGCGGCAGCGCCTGCAGGCCTGCCTGATCCCCTGGGAGGAATTGGACGGCCTGTCCCAACGGGAAAACGCTGTGACCGGCGGCCAGATCGACTATAAGCAGATGGACCGCAACAACGTGCTGCTTTTGTCCCGCGTGCTGCAAATGCAAAAGGAAACCGTGGAGGAAAACGCCCGTGGATGAATATGCCTATGACGCTTTTATCAGCTACAGCCACCGGGATATGAAATGGGGCCGCTGGCTCCAGCGGCGGCTGGAAACCCTGCATGTGCCCAAGGAGGTCTCCCAGCCGCGGGAGAACGGCAGGCTGCGCGTCTTCCGGGATCAGACCGACCTGGCCGGCGCCGAGCTGCAGGCCTCCCTGGACCGGGAGCTGCGCAATTCCCGCTATCTCATCGTCATCTGCTCCCCGGCCAGCGCGGCCTCCCGCTGGGTCAACGAGGAGATCCGCTCCTTCTGCGCCCTGGGCCGCAGAAGCTATATCATTCCCTTCATCGTGTCCGGCGAGCCCGCCAGCGACAAGCCGGAGCTGGAGTGCTTTCCCCCGGCGCTGCGGGGCATGGGCGAGGACGAGCTGCTGGGGGCCAACATTCAGGAAATCGGCAAATACAAGGCCTTCCTCAAGGTGGCCTCCGTGCTGCTGGACGTGCGCTTCAACCGCCTGGTCAACCGGGAAAAGCAGCGTCGGCTGCGGGTGCGGCTGTCCGCCGCCGCCGCGGTGCTGGCCGTGTCCCTGGTCACGGGGGGCCTTTTGTGGCACAGCGCCGTCATTTCCCGGCAGAATCAAAAGCTGAATTTCGACATCTACGGCGCGGCCATCGTATCCATTGCCCGGAAGGACACCATCGACCCGGAAGAGCTGGCCTTTTTGCAGGCTTCGGCGGAGGCGGGCAACGTGGACGCCATGCTGCTGCTGGCGGATTGCTGCCAGAACGGCTGGGGGCTTGCCCCTGATGGCGAGGCTGCCTTTCACTGGTATGGCCAGGCCGCCGAAAAGGGCAGCACCCAGGGCATGGTGGGCATGGCCAACTGCTACCTGAGCGGCATCGGCGTGGCGGCGGACCCCCAGCAGGTGTTCCGGCTGAATTTGCAGGCCGCGGAGCTGGGGGACGTATCCGGCATGGTCAACGCGGCGGCCTGCTATGAGGACGGCTACGGTACAGCCGCCGACAGCGAGGCGGCCTGCCGCTGGTATGCCCGCGCCGCGGAGGCCAATTACGACCTGGGCGTCTATCATCTGGCCCGCTGCTACCGCAGCGGCATCGGCGTGGAAGCCGACCCCACCCAGGCCTTTTTCTGGATGAAAAGGCTGGCGGAGAACGGCAACCCCGACGGCATGTACAACCTCGCCCTCATGTACCAATACGCCTACGGCACCGAGGAAAACCCCCGGGAAGCCTATCTGTGGTACAGAAGCGCGGCGGACAGCGGCTATCCCGATGCCATGCGCATGGTGGGCTGGTGCATCGAAAACCATTACGGCGTGGATAATCTGCCCCTGGAATGGTATCAAAAAGCCGCCGACGCCGGAGATCCCGAGGCCGCGGAGCTGGTCCGGCAGCTTCAGGCCCAGTGAGCGGGCGGGCTGTGAATGGCCGTTCGAAAAGCAACTAATACTGTTCCCTGATTAAAACAAGACACTAAAAACAGAAATTTGTAAGTTAGTTAAAATGAGATCCTTCGACTGCGCTACGCTCCGCTCAGGATGACAACGATAGGTTGTTTTTCTCTTGTTTATTGGCCTATTTGCAGCAAATTAAGCTACTAAACAAGAAATAGTCCACCTTCCAATGTCATCCTGAGCGAAGCGCAGCGCAGTCGAAGGA
>CACWUV010000053.1 GCA_902764185.1 uncultured Eubacteriales bacterium | reverse complement strand
GGCGGACACGTTGAAATAGGCCAGGCGGATCAGCGCAGCCAGCGCGTAAATGACGAATACGGCCACGTACACAGGATAGGGCACGGACAGCACCAGGGCTTGCTCGGGCCGGGGCTCCAGCAGCAGCATGCTGCGGTAGAGGGCCGCGCCGATGCAGGCGGGCAGCACGCCGAAGGCCACCAGGTCGGACAGGGAATCGATCTGGATGCCGTAGCGCTTTTGCTTCTCCGTGCGGTCCTTTTTGGTGCGGGCCACGATGCCGTCAAAGGCGTCGCACAGCCCGCTGAACAGCAGGAAGATGGCGGCGATGTAGGGATGGCCCGGCCCAGCCTGGGCCACAAAGATCCCCACCACCGCGGAGATGAGGGAAAGATAGGTCAGCCAGACCGTATAATCATAAAATCCAATCATTGATCGCACTTCCTTGATACCTTTTGTGTCAGGATGGCCGCCAGCAGCAGTGCCGCACACACCAGTACGCAAATATAGAAGGAAAAGGCCCGGGACAGGAGCTCCAGGTTGACGGGGTCCGCCATCACGGCTCCATAGCCGTCCAGATACAGATAGTCCGCCACGCCCACAGCGCCGGGCACAGGCACCGAATTGGCGCCCACCGCCGCCATGGCCTGGATGGCAAACAGCTTGCCCGCGCCATGCATGCCGCCCACGGAGGCGGCGTAGAGCACAGCGGGCACCAGCGTCACGGCCACGCGCTGCAGAAGGTTATAGACGAAGGACTCCAGGATATAGCGCACCTTGCGGTGCAGGGCGCCGGCGCTCTGCTTGTAATCCGCCTCGATCTTGAGCAGCTTTTCCCGCCGGGCCTCGGCGTTCTTGAGGATGCGGAGCTTTTGGCCCAGGCGCAAAAACAGATTCATGATGCGCAGGAAGATCTTTTCATGGAACACCAGCAGGCAGATGCCCGCCAGCAGCACCACATGCAGCACCACGCCCAGAACGATCAGCACATGGGCCGGCGCGCTGAACACGGAAAAGGTCTGGGGATAGATGACGATGCCCACGCCCATGACGACCAGCAGCGAAAGATTGTACAGGGCGAGATTGAGCAGCAGCACCACCGTGGTGACGGCGGTGGGAATGCCATCCCCCACCATCAGCAACGCGGAGGCGGGCTGGCCGCCGGTGGCGGAAGGCGTGATGGCGGAAAAATAGATGTCCGCCGCCGAATACAGCACCCCGCGATACCAATGCCGGGGATAGCCCATGGCGCGGCACAGGGCCAGCAGGCCCATGCCTTCAAAGAAGATGTAGCCCAGCATGCAGGCCGTGGCTCCAAGGAGCCCCCAGGCGGGAATGCCCGCCAGATACTCCAGGAAGCCCTCCGCCGTGAAGGTAGCGCTTTGGCGGCTGACCACATAGATGGTGACCAGCACCAGCAAGGCCAGCGCCACAGGCCCTACCCACTTGTGCTTTTTCACGCCCTCACCTCCCGGCCGCGGCAGTACGCCGCATAGCGCTGGCCCAGGCGGAGCTTTTTGCTGATAAACAGGCTGATTTCGCTGACCGCGATGGCGGCGGGAATATCCACCAGCACGTGCTGCTTGATGAGCAGCGTGGACAGGAACACCAGGAGCGCCATGGCCAGGAAGGCTGCTTTGACGGCGCGGCTCACCGTTTTGCGGCCGAAAAGTCCGCGCCAGGCCACCCAGCTTTCAATGCAGTGGATGGACGGAAACAGCGCGGTGGGCGGATCGAAGAAATAGATGACGCCGACGCCCCAGCCGAAGAACCCGCTGCCCGTATCCGCCGGGCGTTCCAGGGTGGTGGGCAGCAGCACGAAGATCACAAAGCAGAAGAGCTTGGAAATCATTTCGCCAAACAGCGGCTCGCAGTCCTCCGGCTTCTCCCGGCTGACCAGCACGAAGCCCACCGCCCAGGATACGTAGGCCAACACATAGATGACCACAAAGAAGGGCACATAGGGCAGCTGATGATCCAGCGGCAGCGACAGATCGTAATGATACGCACCCGCCGTGAGCATCTTGGCCCCCACATACACCACACAGTTGAGCAAAAAGCAGATGACGACTGGCATCATGGCATACCGTGGAACCCATTTCTCCAGCCAATCGATCAGCTTTCTCATTCAGCGCGTGCCTCCTCAAAAAATGTACATTGCTATTTTAGCACAGAATTCGCCGCAGGGCAATGCTTTTCCCAAAAACACAGGGAGAGCAGCGGCGCAAAAACGCGCAGCTGCCCCCCCATAAGACAGGAAGCGATTTATTCGGCCTTCACCAAATAAATGGTCATCACGGAATCCTCGCCCAGCCGCACCTCCATGCAAACGCCGCCGTCGTCGGTGAGCTGCATCTTGATTTCGCCCATGGTTTTCTCAGTCAGCACCAGCACGCCATCGGCGAAGGCGGACACCATCTCTTCAGGCTCCCCATCGCCCGTATTCATGGTAGCCTTGCCGGGCTCCACGATCAGCGTCATGGCCATGTTGGCAGCCTCGGCAGACACCGTCATGCCCATCATAGACACCAGCGAGGAGGACCACTTGCCCAGGAAAGCATCTTCGCTCTGGGCGGCAATCACGCCGGGCAGCGGCGTGGCTTCGGGTTTTTCGCGGCCAAAGATGAAAGCGCCCTCTCCTCCCATGTCGGTTTTCAGCTGGTCGCCGTCCATCACGAACAGCGTGGTGCTTTCGCTGATGGTCACTTCAACGCCCGCCTCCGTGCGGGTCCAGGTGCCCTCTGCCGTATCGGTCTCCTCCCCAAAGGCAGAAATCATGCTTGCGGTGCCATCTGCATTGAAGATGGCGGTCATATCCATGCCTACCTCGGCGGGATTAAAGGTCATTTCGCCCATGATCGCCTGCACCATGTACCATTCGCCCGTTACATCCGCATCCTCCGCCCAGGCGCAGGGGGCGAACAGCATCGCCAGAATCATGAACACAGACAGCAGTTTCTTCATTGAACACTTGCCTCCTTTTCACTTGTCAAACGTCTTGCCTTCCTCCATGTGCGCCGGAGGAATATCTAACCCGTTCATACTATATCATTTTTTGTTGCATTTGGCAACCATTCTTTGTCCAACGCCAAAAGGCGCGCCATTTTTCTTGACAAAACGGCCAAACGTGGTATGATTACAGGGTATGCATACGACTGGAGGGTAAGCTATGAGCAATCTGACCATGGACAAACTGGTGGCGCTGTGCAAATCGCGCGGCTTTATTTATCCCGGCTCCGAGATTTACGGCGGCCTGGCCAACGCCTGGGACTACGGTCCTCTGGGCGTGGAATTCAAAAACAACGTCAAAAAAGCCTGGTGGCAGAAGTTCGTCCAGGAGAGCAAATACAACGTGGGTCTGGACGCCGGCATCCTGATGAACCGCGAAGTGTGGGTGGCCAGCGGCCACGTGGGCGGCTTCAACGACCCCCTGATGGACTGCAAGGCCTGCAAAGCCCGCTTCCGCGCGGATCAGCTGATTGAAAAGTTCACAAACGGCGCCGAGACCGGCGACGGCTGGAGCAACCAGGAGCTGGAAGACTACATTGCAAACCATGACATCAAGTGCCCCGTGTGCGGCAAAAAGGACTTTACCGGCATCCGGCAATTCAACCTGATGTTCAAAACCTTCCAGGGCGTCAACGAGAGCAGCGCAAGCGAACTCTATCTGCGTCCCGAGACGGCCCAGGGCATCTTTGTCAACTTCCAGAACGTGATGCGCGCCACCCGCAAGAAGATCCCGGCGGGCATCGGCCAGATCGGCAAATCCTTCCGCAACGAGATCACCCCCGGCAACTTCATCTTCCGCGTGCGCGAGTTTGAGCAGATGGAGCTGGAGTTCTTCTGCAAGCCCGGCACCGACCTGGAGTGGTTCAACTACTGGCGCAACTTCTGCAAGGAATGGCTGCTAGCCCTGGGCATCAAGGAAGAAAACCTGCGGCTGCGGGATCATGAGCCCGAAAAGCTGGCCTTCTACAGCAAGGCCACCACGGACTTTGAATTCCTGTTCCCCTTCGGCTGGGGCGAGCTGTGGGGCGTGGCGGACCGCACCGATTACGATCTGACCCAGCATCAAAACCACAGCGGCAAGAGCATGGAATATCTGGATCCCACCACGGGCGAAAAGTATGTGCCCTACTGCATCGAGCCCTCCCTGGGCGTGGAGCGCAGCGTGCTTGCCTTCCTGTGCAACGCCTATGAGGAGCAGGAATTGGAAGGCGGCGACATGCGCACGGTGCTGCACCTGCATCCTGCGCTGGCCCCCTACAAGGCCGCCGTGCTGCCTCTGCAGAAGAACAAGCTGGGCGGTCTGACCAGCGAGATCCACGCGGAGCTGGCCAAATACTTCATGGTGGAATACGACGAGACCGGCTCCATCGGCAAGCGCTATCGCCGTCAGGACGAGATCGGCACCCCCTTCTGCATCACTGTGGACTTTGACACCGAGGCCGACGGCACCGTCACCGTGCGCGACCGCGACACCATGCAGCAGGAGCGCGTGAAGGTGGAGGACCTGCGGAAGTTTATCGAAGATAAGCTGCGGTTCTGATTTTCAGGCAATGCAATACGCCAGTCGGGAAAAAACCGACTGGCGTATTGTATTGATCATTTACTTGACGTCCAGCGCCTCGAACTCCTTCTTGCCGCCGATCATGATGACGAGGCCCACCAGGAACAGGCAGATCAGCGCCAGCACGCCATAGCTGCTGCGGCCCGTCCAGGTGCCGATGACGGAATAGAGGAAGGGGCCCAGCACGGAGGCAAACTTGCCGAAGATATCGAAGAAGCCGAAGAACTCGTTGCTGCGCTCCTTGGGGATCAGTTTGCCAAAATAGCTGCGGCTGACGGCCTGGATGCCGCCCTGCACCGTGCCCACCATGAAGGCCATGGCCCAGAAGAGGACGGTGGAGAAGAACACGGCGCGCTTGAAGCCGTTGATGGTGTCGGCCTGATTGCCAATGAAGCGGGCGAAGGCCTCCAGCACGCGGCCAGCCTCGGGGCTGTCCGCCGCCTCGGCGTGCTCCGCCAGATAGGCGTCCAGCTTGCCCTGGGCGTCCTTGTCGGTAAAGTACTTGGCCGCCTGATCCCGCAGGGCGACGGCGTTTTCATCGGTCAGATCGGAGAGCGGCTGGGTGAACTCCGCCTCCAGCGCCTGCTGATAGGCTTCCTGGTGCGGCTCCAGGCTGAAGCCCATATAGAAGCCCACCACGCAGATCAGCGTATAGACGATGATGGCCCCGATCAAGGCTTTGTGGGCGGTGACCTTGGCCGCGATGTTGGCAAAGATGATGGAGCAGGGCATGGCCACGATCTGGGTGACCAGGAGCGCCAAGATCATGCCCACGGTGCCCAGGCCCAGCACGGTGCCATAGGCGGTGGAGATGCTGATGATGGTGCCCACGCCGTCAATATAGAAGAAATAGGCCAGCACGAAGAGGAACAAACCCTTGCGCTTGAAGATGTCCCGGGCGGTGTGGCCGATGTTGCGGAAGATCTGGCCGACGGAATTCTCCGCCGTGCGCTCGATGTAGTGCTCCTGCTCCACGTTCTTGAGGAAGGGGAGGGAGAACACCAGCCACCACACGCTGACGATGAGGATGGAGAATTTTTGCGCGATGGGGTTGCTGTAGCCCAGCACCAGCAGCATGGCGATGGAAATGACGAAGGGGATGGTGCTGCCGCCGATATAGCCCATGGCGTAGCCCCAGGAGGATACCTTGTCCATGCGCTCGTCGGTGGTCACGTCGGTGAGGAAGGAATCATAGAACAGGCAGGACCCGGCAAAGCCGATGCGGCTGAGGATGTAGCCCACCAGCATCAGTCGCCAGTTGTTCATCACCAGGGCAATGAACAGGGTGAACACCACGCCCAGGAGCATAAAGCCGGTGAAGAGCTTTTTCTTCATCCCCTTGTAGTCCGCCACCGCGCCCAGCAGCGGCGCCAGCACGGCCACCAGGAAGGTGGCGATGGAGGTGCCATAGCCCCACCAGATGTCGCCTTCCGCGCCGGCGATGGTGACGAAGATGGTGGGAAAGATGGCCGCCATGATGTTGGTGGCGTAGATGGAGTTGGCCCAGTCGTACATGATCCAGCTCCATTCCTTTTTGGTAAACCGCTTTTGCATTTTACCCTCTCCTTTGTATTATAGCTTGATCTCCTTGCCGGAGGCGTTGATCGTGATTTCGGGACCGCTGATCCGGCGATAGCTTGCGCCGCCGCGGTCCACGCGCACCTCCACGCATGTGCCCTGCCAAAGGACGCGGAAGGCGTAGGAGGTCAGCTGCCGCGGCAGCACCGGGTCCAGGGACAGCCGTCCCGCGTCCGTATCCAGGCCGCCGAAGCCGTTGACCAGGCAGAACCAGGAGCCCGCCATATTGGCCATGTGCAGGCCGTCGGCGGTGTTGCCGTGGGTATCCTCCAGGTCCAGCACAGCGCTGTCCCGGAAATAGGCGTAGGCCTTGTCCATGCGCCCGATGCGGCTGGCCAGCGCCGAGAAAGCGGCGTGGGACAAGGAGGAATCATGGGTGGTGACCTTGTCGTAATAGTCGAAGGCCACCCGCTTTTCCTCCTGGGTGAAGCGGTGAGGCAGCAGCAGCATGGCCATCACCAGGTCGGCCTGCTTGCACACCTGATGGCGATAGATCACCAGGGGGTGATAATGGAGGAGCAGCGGGAAATTCTCCCTGGGGATGGAGTCCAACGGCCAGGGAACCCGGCTGGCAAAGGCGTCGTCCTGCCAGATGAGGGGGGATTGATCGTCCCGGGGAATATAGATTTTGGCCGCCGCATCCCGCCAATTGCCCAGTTCATTTTCTTGCAGGCCAACCTTTTCGATCAGCGCTTTTTTCGCATCCGCAGGCAGAGCGTCCACCACCTCCGCGGCGTAGAGCATGGTTTCCGCCGCCATCAGGTTGGTGTAGGTGTTGTTGTCCACCAAGGCGTTGTATTCGTCCGGACCGGTGACGCCGCAAATGCAGAAAGCGCCGTTTTTGCTTTCATCGTAGAAGCCCAGATCATAATAGAGGCGGCTGATCTCCACCAGCATCTCCGCGCCCATCTGCGAAAGGAACGCCCTGTCCCCCGTGCAATTGACATAGCGGCGCACCGCCATGGCGATGTCGGCATTGATATGCACCTGGGCCGTGCCCGCGGGATAATAGGCGCTGGCCTCGTGACCGTCGATGGTGCGCCAGGGATAGAGCGCGCCCACGGCATGGCCCATCTCCCGGGCCCGCTGACGGGCCAAAGGCAGGATGGAATAGCGGTATGCCAGGAGGCTGCGGGCAATCTGCGGCTGGGTGCTGTCAAAGAAGGGGAGCATGTAGGTTTCGGTATCCCAGAAATAATGGCCCTCGTAGCCCTCGCCGGTGAGCCCCTTGGCGCACACGTTGGTGCGTCCGTCCCGGCCGGCCGCCTGATATAGATGGAACAGGTTGAACCGCATGCCCAGCAGCAGCGCGTCGTCCCCGGCGATCTCCAGGCCTACGCTGGCCCAGAAGGCGTCCAGCTCTTCCCGCTGCTCCTTTGCCAGGGTTTCAAAGCCCGCCGCCAGCGCATCGTCCGCGGCCTTTTCGGTCTGATCGGCGCAGTCCTGCAGCTTTTCCTTTTTGTCCCAGGCATAGGCGCAGGTTTTGGTCAGCTGGATGGTCTGGCCAGGGGCAAGGCTGATCTCATAGGCGGCCCCGGCCTGCCATTCCTGATACCAGATAGCGGCCTCCTGGCCGGGAATCTGGCAGAACATGGAGCAGGCCAGGCCCAGGCCGGATTTCTCCGTGGTCTGGGTGAAGGTCCAGCCGGGACGGGCTTCATCGTCCGTCATCCACTGTTCGGGCTGGGACAGCACCCGGCCCTGCAATCCGCTGCCCACCCGGGGATCGTCGGTGACGATGCGGTTGGTGACGTCGCCGTTGATGGCGGGGGTGATCTCCACATCGCAGGCGGTATCCGCCGTCAGCGTCCAGCGGATGGCGGCCACCCCGGGCCGGCGGAAGCTGACCAGCCGCTGGGAGCACAGCGTCAATTGGCCGCCGCCGGGAATGCGATAGACCGTTTTCCGGTTCAGGATACCCGTGCGCAGGTCCAATTCGCGTTCATTTTGCGCCACGTCCTCCGACCCGACGCGCAGCGCCTTGCCATTGCAGGCAAGGCCGATGATCTGGCCGTCGGTGACGTTCAGCATGGTCTGGCTGTTTTCGGCATAGCCGTAGGCGATCTCGCCGTAGCGGATGCGCTCCTGCTCGAAAAAGCCGTTGAGATAGCAGCCGTGGATGGTGGGATACCCCGCCGCCACGCCTTCCTCATAGTTGCCGCGCCAGCCCAGCATGCCGTCCGCCAGGGTGAAAAGGGATTCCTCCCGTTTGGCGGTTTGGGGATCAGCGCCTTCCGCACGCCATGTCCACATCGCTTTCGCCTCCATTTGTAATGATCAGCAGCACCAAACGCGCGTGCCGCAGCCACCGCCGCAGCACAGGTTGAACAATAGACAGGTGAGGCAGGGGTTCTGGCACAGAAAATTCTGGATGCCGCCAAAGCTCACGCCCTGCTGGCGATATTGCTGGCTGCCCGCCGTCATCTGCTGCAAAAAGGACAGATATTCAAAATTATTGGGCTCCATATTAACGGCCTGGCGGGCAAAATTGAGGGCGGCGATGTCGTCCCCCAGCCCTTGCCGGGCCCGGGCCACCAGATAATACCATTCGGCGGTCTGGGTGTTCATCTGTTCCAGCAGCTGCATGGCGGTCTGATACTGGCCGTACTGCAGCTGGCGGCGCACCTCGTCATACTCCGGCATGTGCTGCTGGGCCTGGCCCGAGCCGCCGTAGCCATAGCCGTACTGATAGCCGCCATAGGCATGCTGGCCCCCGTTTTTGCGCATTTCCACGATCTGCGCGTAGGCGTCGTTGATCTGCATCATCTTTTTTTCCGCCTCGGGCGAGCCGTTGTTGCGGTCCGGATGATACTGCTTGGCCAGAGCGCGATAGGCGGCCTTGACCTCGTCGTCCGACGCGCTGGGAGAAACGCCCAGCACCTGATAGGGATCGTTCATGCTTGTTTTTCCTTTCGTTTCTCCTTCAAACGGGCATAGCCGCCCCACACGCCCGAATAGAGCACATTGCGGATGAGCCCCGCGTCCTGCTGGATGGGCAGGCATTCGAAGGCCCGGGCGCACCGGGACATCTCCAGGGTCAGTATTTCCTCCATGCGCTCCTCATAATCGGGCTGCGCGTGCAGGGCGCGCAGGGGATTGAAGCGGCGATGCTTTTCATCCGCGTCATAGTCCTCATAGGCGTCCATCAGATAGATGAAGCGGCCCAGGGCGTCGCCCATCTCCCGCAGGTAGGGCGCAAAGGCATCCTGCCGCCAGAGGAAGCAGGCGCCCAGCATGCGGCCGGACTGCCGGGTGAGGGCGTCCAGATCGGTGGATTCCGCTTTTTCCAGCTCGGTGAGTGCCGCCAGGCTCTCCTGCACCGTCTGGCACTGGACGGGCCAATCCGCCCGCACCCGCATAAAGGCCTTTTTCAGCGCCGCCTGGCCCGCCTTGCCCCGCAGGGATTTTTCGTCCGCCGCGTCGTCCAGGCATTTGTAATAGGCCAGCAGGATGTTCATATCCGCCGCGTAGCGGGTACAGGCGTGGGTGACGGCATGATGGGGCTTGACGGGGTGCAGGGCGCAGCGCTCGTCATAAGCCTGCTCGTCGGGCTCGTAAAGCGCCGAGAGCAGCAGGGTCAAAAACGTCATGTCGTTGCTCAGCGTCAGGCGGCCCACGTTGCCGTAGGCCTCCCGCAGCACCCGGCACAGCCCGCAGTAAAAGGCGCGGAAGCGGCGCTTTTCCGCTTCGGTGAGCGCCTGGGGATTGATGGAAACATAGCCGAACATGCCTTTATATCCTCCCAAGATATTATACGATACCAAGGACGTCCGGTCAACAAGATGGAAAAAAGTTGATTGTGTTTTGATAAAAATGTGGTATGATATAAACAGAAAAATAAACAAAGGAGCAACGACATGGATTTTATGCAGCGCATCCGCGCTTTCTTCGCCAAACTGACCTACGGCGCGTACGGCTCGGACCAGCTGGGCAAGGCGACGCTGTACGGCAGCCTGATACTGCTGTTTTTGAGCTTTGCCCTGAGCAGCACCGTCTGCTGGTATCTGAGCATCGCGGGCTATGTGTGGACGATCTATCGCATGTTCTCCCGCAACCGGGAAAAGCGCGCGGCGGAAAACGCGCTGTACCTGCAAAAGACGGAAAAGCTGCGCACCGAGATCCGGCAGGCCCGGGTGCGCTTTCGCAACCGCAAGCAGTATAAATATTTCAAGTGCCCCCAGTGCGGCACCCGCATGCGCCTCACCCGGGGCTGCGGCGAAAAGAACGTGTGCTGTCCCAAATGCAAAAACACCTTCAAAATGAAGGCCTGACGCCATGCTGTACCTGAGCGGCTTCACCTTTCCGGACAAGGAGAGGGAATTTGACTTTCATCTGTATCAGCGGCGCACCTGCTATGACACCTTTTATCCCTTCGGGGTGCTGTCCGCCCGAGAGCTGGCGGAACTGACCTTTGAGCCGGTGACCATCCTGTGCGGCGGCAACGGCAGCGGCAAAACCACGGCGCTGAACGTCATAGGCGAAAAGCTGGGCCTCAAACGGGATACCCTGTATAACCGCAGCAATTTCTTTGAAAAATACACCGATCTTTGCTCTTATGATCTGAAAAGCCGGATCCCCCCCAACAGCCGGGTGATCACCAGCGACGACGTGTTCGACTACATGCTGAACCTGCGGGGGATCAACCAGGGCGTGGATCTGAAGCGGGAAGAGATCTTTGAGGAATATCTGGAAAACAAGCACGCGCCCTTTCAGCTGAAAAGCCTGGACGATTACGAGCAATTGAAAAAGGTGAACCAGGCCCGACACACGACCCAGAGCCGCTACACCCGGGCCAATCTGCGGGCCAACGCGCCCGAGCAAAGCAACGGCGAAAGCGCCTTTTACTATTTTACCAACAAAATCGGTGAAAATGGGCTGTATCTGCTGGACGAGCCGGAAAACAGCCTGTCCCCCCAGAGGCAATTGGATCTGGTGAAATTCATGGAGGACAGCGTGCGGTTCTTCGGCTGCCAGTTCGTCATCGCCACCCATTCCCCCTTTGTGCTCTCCATGCGCGGAGCCAAGATATACGATCTCAGCGGCGATCCCGTGCGGGTCTGCCGCTGGACGGAGCTGGAGCACGTAAGGACGTACTACGACTTTTTCCGGGAGCATGAGGCGGAATTTTGACGGCTTACCACCGCAGGCTCCTGCGCCCGTCCCCCAGATAGGGACTGCGCCAGCCGTTGCGGCGGATCTCCCGCAGCGCGGCGTATTTGCGGCGGCGGGACGCGAGGAAGCGGACCAGAAAAATGAACATACAAACACCCCTTTTCGCGTAGTGTCCGCGGAAAGGGGCGCTTTTATGCACTTTTTTCCAGCCTTGGCATAGGGTGAAGCAGACCGAAACAAGGAAGTGATCAACCATGGCGAATTCCGCCAAATCGCCCTTCGCGGAGCTGTCCTTCACCGAGCAGCAGGAGCAATGGCGCATGTTCCGGGCCCAGCACCTGGACTTTCAGCCCGCGGCGCCGGAGCCCGCCGTGCCCCAGCGGCCGCGCATGCCCGCTTACATGCGGGAAAACGCGCCCCAGCACCACAACCTGGACCGCATCCGGGCGCAGCTGAACCAGGCCGCCCGTCGGGCCGGGACCTTCACCCCCGTTACATCCAAGGGAACAGCAGATTGAGGCTGGATTGCAGCGTCACCTTGCCCATGATCAGCTGAATCCCCCACAGCACGATCAGATGGCCCGGATAAGCCGCGTACCCCAGCCATTTGGGCAGCGGGGTGCGCGTCTTTTTGGGCCACAATATCAGCGGCAGCGCCAGGATGGCCAGGGTTTGCAGGCGGATGAAGGCCTTCACGATCTCCAGATCAAAGAATTTGCCGGTCAGCCTGACCCCAAACACCTGGGTGACGGGCGCGTATGCGCTGCCCCAGAAGAGGCAGTAGGACACCATCAGCGCCAGAATGCCCCCGCGGTTTTGCCGCACGAGATACATGAGCATCACCAGCAGCACGCCCCGCCAGCCGTAATCCATGCTGACAAAGCAGGGAAGGGCCAAGGCCAGCAGCGGCGCCCAATACTGGCTGCCATAGCGCTTCTGCTGGATGCCCACAATGCCCATATAGCCCGTGAACAGGGTGATAAACACGCTCCCCTGCTGCCAGTTGTGATTGAGGCCCAGCATGTAGCAGGGCTGGGAAATGAGGCCCACCAGCAGCAGGCGCAGGGCGTATCTGACGGGATCATGGGTATAGCTGGCCCCCACCGCCATGCACCAGATATACAGCGGAAAGGCGATGCGGCCCAGCATGCGCAATTCCGGCACGCCGGGAAAAATCCGCACCCCCACATGGTCGATGACCATGAACACAAAAGCGATGATCTTGAGCAGGCCCGTATCCCGGTTGCCTGCGATTTCATTTTTCTGCATCCTTCGTTTTCCTCCCGGGTCAGTATAGCACAATCCGCGGCCCGGGGCAATTTACTTTTTATGCGTTTTATGGTATTCTGCTGCGGGAGGATGAAGGATGAATCCGCTGAATTTTGAAATCCGGGTGACGCTGTACGCCCCCGATCCCCTGCCCGCCCTGCGGCTGCTGGACAGGCCCGGCGTGGCCGTGTGCGACGTGGTGCGGGAGGCCGCGCTGCTGCCCCAAAGCGTGCGGGATATGCAGCCCCACGCCGTCTATCTGGCCGTGCCGCCGCCGGACGCCGAAGGGCTCATCCGGCAGATCGGCCGCCTTTGCCCTGCCCGTCCGCCCCGGATCGCCGCGGGCTTTGCGGCGGATTTCGCTGTGGACGCGCTGACGGACCTGGGCGAATGCGCGCTGCTGGCGCGGCCCTCCCTGCCGGATCGCGCCGCCTGCGCGGAACGCCTGCTGGCCGGGCTGGGCATGCCGCCCACCCTCAAAGGCTTTGCCATGCTGGCCCGGGGCGCGGCGCTGCTCAGCGCCATTCCCCTGCCCCTGCCGCCGCTGCAATATGGGCTGTATCCCGCGTTGGCAAAGGCGGAAGGCGTATCCGTCAGCGTGGTGGAGCGCCGCATGCGCAGCGCCATCGAAAGCGCCTGGCTCCATGGCGACCTGGCCGCCCAGAACGCCCTGCTGGGGCTTTCCGTCAGCGCGGAGCGGGGCAAGCCCACTAACAGCGAGCTGCTGTGCCGGCTGGCGGAAAGGGTCTGTCAGGAGCTTTATGGGGA
>CACWUV010000052.1 GCA_902764185.1 uncultured Eubacteriales bacterium | reverse complement strand
CCATCGAGTGCACCATCAACGTCAACGAAATGATGGGCAGCGAGCTTCATTTGCATCTGTCCACCGTCAATAACGACAGCATCATCGTCCGCCTGCCCACCGTGGACTTGACCCAGGAGCAGCGCAGGCAGCTGTCCTACGGCAACAAGATGTATATCACCTTCCCGGCCAAGGTCATGCACCTCTTCGATCCCAAGACCGAAAAGAACCTGATCTACGGCTGAACCGAATAATGGATAAATAAATAAGATCCTTCGACTCCGTTTCACTTCGCTCAGGATGACAATCCAAGATGGTTTTTCCTGTTCATATTGGTTGTTTTGCTGCAACAACGGCCAACAAACAGGCGAAAAAACTTCTTTCAATGTCATCCTGAGCGGAGCGCAAGCGAAGTCGAAGGATCTTAATTATGGATTGTTTTTTACGGATCGTAGGTGTAGCGCGCCACCAGCCGCGGCTTGCCGTCGTAGATGCCATAGGCGTCGGCGTACACGCGGTAGCGCTCGCCCACCTCCCAGGTCTCGCGGCTCATGTTCTCCAGCAGCACCAGCCGTTCGCTTCCTTCCGGCCCCGTGTCCATCAGGGCCAACTGCGGCTTGGAGGACAGAATCTCCGTAATCACACCCTTGCACACGTAAATCTGCGTCCGCGCCACGCGCACATTGGCGTTGTTGAGGAACTCGATGTAGTTGGTGGCGTCCATGGGCCAGGCTTTGGGCGTATAGGTGCTGGCGTAGGGCACATAGTACACGGTCTTGTTAAGCTCCGTGCTCAGCCCGTCCTTTTCCGCGATAATGGTGATGGTGTTGTTGCCGATCTTGGTAAACCGCGCCTTGAAGCTGAAATTGCCGTAGCTGGTCAGTTCGCTGGTGTTCAGCTCCTCATAGGGCGTAGTGATGGTCAGGTTGGCGCCCGGCATGGTGGTGCCGCTGATGGTCATCAGCTCGTTGGCGCTGGTGTTGCCCAGGGTGGGGCTCAGCTCCAGCGGAATATCCTGGGGCGCGCGATAGAGGGTGATGGTCTTTTTGTTCTGCCGGTAATACTGGCAGTTGACCACGATGTCGATCTTGTTTTCACCGATGGGCGACACCAGCGCGTTATAGCTGATGTAGCCGTCCCGGGTGTTGACGTAGCTGGAATAGTCCTCGCCGTTGATGAACACGGTGCTGTTCTGCGCCACCTGGAATTGGATGTTATAGGGCGATGTGGATACCTCCAGGTAATCCGTGTCCGGGCTCACCAGGACCAGCGGCGACAGCGGGATCTCGATGGTGTAGGTGATCACGTCCATCAGCTTCTGCTCGCCCGCGCTGGTTTTGATGTAGGGCGTCAGCGTGACCTCCATGGTCTCGTTCTCGATTTCGCTCTGCAGTTCGTACCAGGTGTAATCCGCCACCGTCAGCTCCGCGTAGCCGCCGGTGACGATGTAGGATTTGCGCAGCTCCTTGATGTAGATCTGCGCGCCTTCCTCCGCCGGGATGCGCACGGTGTGGGCGGCCATGTCGCCCAGGATGCTGGGGATGATCTCCACCTGCGCCCCCGGTTCCTCGGGCTCGCGGTTCATGAGGGGGATCAGCACGAACTGATAGCCGCAATAGAACACCGCGCACACGATGAGCACCAGCGCCAGATGGGGAAAGAACCGCCGCAGGCCAAAGACATTCACGTGCCGCATGTTGCGCTTGCCCATGCCGCGGGCCCGGGGACGGGGGCGATAATCGTCGCTCCACAGCGGCTGATATTCCGGCGGCTCCTCCACGTCGTCATAGGATGGGATCGTGCGGGAAAAGCGGGGCGCGGGAATGGCGTCCGGCCGCAGGTTGCCCTGGGTGTCGGCCTCCTTTTCATCCGGCGCGCCAAAGCGGCGCGTGGGCTCGGTCTCGATGCGCACGCTGCGGGTGGTGGTGTTGCCAAAGCCACCCTGCAAACCCTCCTGTCGGATGCGCTGCTGCTCCCTTTCGCCGCGCTCGCGGCGCACGTGGAAGCTTTGCATCTCCTTGGCTAGGGTGTCCTTTTCATCGGGTCTCGGCGCGGTTTCCTTGCCGTCGTCGGACACGGCGTATATGATGGATGCGGCGGGCTGGGGCTGATCCGCCGGAGCATGGGCGTTCCCCTCCTCCGGCAGCTCCGCGCCGCAGAAAAAGCATCGGGGCAATGTGGCGCGGTTCCAGCGGCCGCACTGCGGACATCTCATGCGTTTGTGCCTCCTTAAAAATGCGATGACGTGAAGGCCTAAAAGACCTTCCTTAAATACTTCTGCGTCCCGCGGCAAATTCCTGCCGGCGGTCCAGGATTTACATTCTTTTGCGGTTGTGATATAATAAATAGTCAACGCTTATGAAGGAGCACACTATGCTTTTAGACGCGATCCGATCTCCAAAGGATCTGCAGGGTATGAAGCCCCAGGAGCTGGAGGAGCTGGCGGCAGAGCTGCGCCAGCGCATTTTGCAGACGGTGTCCCATAACGGCGGACACCTGGCCTCCAATCTGGGCGTGGTGGAATTGACCATCGCCCTGCACCGTTCCTTTGATTTTTCCCGGGATCAGCTGATCTTCGACGTGGGCCATCAGTGCTACGCCCACAAGCTGCTCACCGGACGCGGGGAGCAGTTTGACACCCTGCGGCAATATAACGGGCTCACCGGCTTTCCCAAGCGGGACGAGAGCCCCTATGACGCTTTCAGCACCGGCCACGCCTCCACCGCCATCTCCGCCGCCGTGGGCCTGTGCCGCGCCCGGGACGCCCAGGGCCAGGACCATCATGTGGTGGCCGTGGTGGGAGACGGCGCGCTCACCGGCGGCATGTGCTTTGAGGCGCTCAATGACGCGGGCAGCAACGAGCTGCGCCTCATCGTGGTGCTCAACGACAACGGCATGAGCATCTCCCGCAACGTGGGCGCTGTTTCCGGCTATCTGACCCGCATGCGCGCGGGCAAGGGCTGGTTTGACGCCAAGCGTGTCGTCAGCGGCGCGCTCAAGCGCATTCCCGTGGCGGGGGACGTCCTCTACCGCGCGTTTCATCGGGTCAAGGATTCCATCCGCAATATCTTTGTGCAGGACCGGCTCTTCGATTCCCTGGGCTTCCACTATCTGGGGCCGGTGGACGGCAGCGACATCCGGGGGCTGGAGCACCTGTTTGCCAAGGCCAAGCAGCTGGATGAGCCGGTGCTGATCCACGTGGTCACCCGCAAGGGCAGCGGCTACACCCAGGCGGAGGATCATCCCTCCCGCCTCCATGGCACCCCGCCCTTCGACGTGGATACCGGCAAACCCCTGAGCAAGAGCGCCGCCAGCATGAGCGCCGCCGCGGGCGACGAGCTGCTGGCTTTGGCCAAGGAAGATCGGCGGGTGGTGGCCGTCACCGCCGCCATGACAGCGGGAACGGGACTTTTGAACTTCGCCTATGAAATGCCGGATCGCCTCTTTGACGTGGGCATTGCCGAGGAGCACGCCGTCACCATGGCGGCGGGCCTGGCAGCCGGGGGCATGCGTCCCTTCGTGGCCATCTATGATACCTTTTTGCAGCGGGGCTTTGACCAGGTGCTGCACGACGTCTGTTTGCAGCATTTGCCTGTGTGCTTCCTGATGGACCGGGCGGGCCTCAGCGAGGATGGCCCCACCCATCACGGCATCTATGGCGTGTCCTATCTCAGCCAGCTTCCGGGGATTCAGGTGCTGTGCGCCTCCTCCCGGGCAGAGCTGCGGGCCATGATGCGCTATGCCTTGACCCAGGACGGCCCGGTGGCCATCCGCTATCATAAGGCCGATTGCAGCGGCCTGCCGGATCATCTCCAGCCGCCGGTCTATCGGCCTGTATGGCAATGTCTGCGTCAGGGCGGGGATCTGGCCATCCTTGGCACGGGCCCCATCCTGTATGAAGCGCTGCGGGCCGCCGAGCTGTTGGAGGAGCAGGACCTTCATTGCGCCGTCTATAATGCTTCCTGCGTGACGCCCTTGGACGAGGAAACCCTGTGCTCCCTCGGAGCGCCTATGGTGACGGTGGAGGAAGGCGCGCTGCGCGGCGGCCTGGGCAGCCTGATCAGCCTGGCCTGCCAGCAGAAAAATATCCCCGGCCCAGTGCTGCCGCTGGGGCTCGCGGGGACATGCATGACCCAGGGCAGCAGAGAATGCCAGCTGAAAGCCCAGGGGCTGGACGCCGCGTCCATCGCCCGGCAAATCCTGGCATGGAGGAGCAAACAATGAAAATGCGTGTGGATATGGCGCTGGTGCAGCGCGGCCTGGCTCCCAGCCGGGAGCGCGCCCAGGCGCTGATCATGGCCGGACAGGTCTACATTGCCGAAAAAAAGGTGCTCAAGGCCTCCGAACAGGTGGAGGAGGAGGATAACCTTCTGATCCGCGGCGAGGTGGACGCCCTGGCCAGCCGGGGAGGTCACAAGATCGAGCGGGCCATCGAGGTTTTCGGGGCCGATGTCACCGGCGTGGTGGCCATGGATATCGGGGCGGCCGCCGGCGGCTTTACCGACGTGCTGCTGCGCCATGGGGCCAGCCACGTCTATGCCATCGACGTGGGCTACGGCCAGCTGGATTGGAAGCTGCGCCAGGATGACCGCGTCACCGTCATGGAGCGCACCAACGCCCGCCATCTGACGCCGGAAATGGTGCCGCTGGGCCCCACCCTCACCGTCATGGACGTGTCCTTCATCTCCATCCGGCTCATCCTGCCGGTGGCCGCCGCCATCATGGGGGACAAGGGCCGCTTCCTCACCCTGGTTAAGCCCCAGTTTGAGGCGGGCCGTGGCCAGGTGGGCAAAAACGGCGTGGTGCGGGACGAAAAAGTGCACCGCAATGTGCTCATGGCGGTGCGGGAATATGCCCGGGAGATCAGCTGGCACGTGGAGGGCTTCACCTATTCGCCCATCAAGGGTCCCAAGGGCAATATAGAGTTCTTGGCGGACATCCGGCCGGGAGATGGAGCCATGCCGGACGACGCGGCTGTCATCGCCCTGGTGGATGAGGCACATCGGACTTTGGATTGAGTTCAGCACGCAGGCGGGGGAACCTTCTCCCGCCTTTTGCTTTGCCGTTTTTTAAACAGCGTGCACAGGATGGTCATGTCGTCCTCGGGCACGCCGCCGCTGCGCCGCATGGCCGCGGACATCAGCGCGGAGCACATAGCCTCGGGGGAGCGGTGCAGCTTGTCCCGGGAGAGCAGCTCCACCTGCCGCACGAAGGCCTGCATGCCGCCGCAGGCGTCCGCCAGCCCGTCGGTAAATTGCAGCAGCATGTCGCCGTCCCCAAAGGCGAAGCTGTGGCTGGAGGCCTGCACATCCGGCAGAATGCCCAGGGGCAGCGCGCTGCTGTCCAGCAGCCGCAGGGTGGAGCCGCTGATCAGCAGCGAGGCGCAGGCGCCCAGCTTGTTCAGCGTGGCGGTGTTCTGCCACAGATCCGCCACGCACAGATCCACCGTGGCGTATTGCTCGCCGTCGGTGCTGCTCAGCATGATGCAGTTGATGGCGTCCAGGGCGGCGGTGACGCTGTATCCCGCGTCCAGGCACAGGGACAATAGCTCCAGGGTTTGCTTGCTTTCCATGTGCGCCTGGTTGCCGTGGCCCATGCCGTCGCTGAGCATGGCGATTTCCACGCCGCCCAGGGCCGTGCGCACCAGCACGCTGTCGCCGTTTTCGCCGCTTCCGTCTCCGGCGGAGGCGGACAGGTGGCAGCATTCCACCGCCATGGGCGCAGTCTCTTCCAGCAAAATCATGTCTTTGCTGCGCTGGGCGATGTGCAGCGGCCTTTCCAGGGATTGGGACAGGGCGTCGCAGTAGCGCTCCAGCAGGGTTTCCCGGGTGAGAGCCGGTTCATAGCGCAGGGCCACCCGGATATGCCCGGAAACCCGGAGCGCGTAGACGATGCGCCCGGCGATGCGCATGCGCCGCAGCACGTAATCCGCCTCGCCCCGCAGCAGCTCGTCGTCCTGGTCGCACAGACTTCCTTTCTGGCCGATGCGGGTCATGGCCTGAGCAATGGCGGTCAGATGGGTGCGGGTGGCCTCCCGTTCCCGCTGGGCGTAGGCGCAGCGCAGCTGGGCCTGCTGACGGCTGCCTTCGTGCTCCAGCGCCAAGGCGGGCCAATCCTCCCGATGCAGGCAATCCGCCATCCGGGCCGCTCGGTCGCCGTCAATAAAGTATCGCTGCAGGGCTTCCCGGGTCTCCTTCGCGTTTTGCTGCCAGCATTCCGGCATGTTGGGACAGCCCGCGCACAGGCGGGCCACCACGTCCTCCAGCTTTTCCGCGGGATCGGGCTGGGGCAGCCGCACCTCCGGCAATTGCTGGGACAGGGCGGCCAGGCTGTTCACCCATTGGGCGCGGGTCTGCTGGGCATAGGCGGCTTCGTTGTCGCCTGCGTCCGGAGAAAGCGTGCGCACCAGGGTGTAGATCTTTGTGATCCAACGATTGGGCAGGCTCCAGAAGGCCAGGGTGGCCAGCAGCGCCGCCGCGCCAAATCCCGCATCCAGCTGGAAGCGGATGGCGTAGGAGGTGAACAGGCTGCACAGCAGGTAGATCATCCCCAGCGCGCCGCGCTTGCGCCCGTAAAAAAGCCCGCACACAACGCCAGAAAAGGCAAAGCACACCACATAGCCGTCCGAGTGTCCGCAGATGGCCAGGGCGACGCCGCACAAAAGCCCGGCGCATACCGCCGCCATACAGCCGCCCACCGCGGCGGAAAGCAGGATGGCCAAGCCCGACAGCACGAAGCCCAGGTTGACGATGGACACGGCCACCCGACCTGCGCCGCTGATCATCACCATGGCCAGCACCGCCGCGCACAGCACGTCGTCCATGCGCAGCCGGGCGGGCCGTTCCTCCGTCATTTGCAGAGCCTGGCACACCGCCGGGGTGCACAGCACCCCCACCAGCAGCGACACCGTGCACAGGATCATGGCCTCCTGGGTGTCGGGCAGGATGATCTGAGAAAAGAGCCGCAGGGACAGGGCACAGGCCGTATAGGCGCTGGCAGCCGCCGTGGAGCGCGGCGGCCGCAGCCGCAGGAGCAGCAGGACGGCCAGGCCGATATACTGCCACAGATCGGGATCTGCGCCCCACAGCAGGCGCAACCCCAAGCTGAGCAGAATGCCGACGATGGGGAACAGCAGCTTCCTTTGGCACAGCAAATAAGCCGCCAGCGCGCAGGCGGCAAAGGGCGAAGGCAGCGAAAAGCATTCGCTCAGGCACAGAAAGAAAAACAGCAGCGTTTCCGCCGTGTGATAGGCCAGGGTAGGTCCGTTTTCCCGCAGGAGAAACCGCGCCCGGAACCGCTTGCTCCGGCGCCTTGCGCTCCGGCTGCGCTGCAGGCCGGATGTCATGGTGTGCTGCATGTTCGTCACGCTCCGATAGCTGTGAAGATATACAGCATCATAGCCTGTATGCAGGCACGGGGCTGTCGGTTCATGGCGCGAAAAAGGGCAAAAAAGCCGCCCTTCTCTGGCGAAAGGCAGAGTGTTTTTATAGCAGCTCTTCCATCCGGTTCAGCCTGCGCAGGGCTTTGCCCAATCCCACCGTCCAAAGGCCGGGCAGGGAGCTCAGCAGCGCCGCGGCGACGGCCAGCGCCCAGTAAAGGATATTCGTCCTGACGTCGCCCAGCTCGGCCATGACGGCCTCCGGGTTCAGCAGAGAATAAAGCGACCCGATCCAGCTGTTTTTGCACAGAAGCGCCGCCAGTATCACCACGGAGGGCAGCAGCACGGCCAGAAAAGCGCCGAACAGCATGAAGCCCCGGCCGGCCCGCACATGCTCAAAATCCGGCGTGTACAGTGCCTGGGGCGTCTGTTGGGGCTGGATCTCCTTGCTGAACCGCCCGGCGCTGCGGGCAGCCCCGCAATGGGGACACACCGCCAGATGATCATTTACGTTCTGATGGCATTTTACGCAGGTCCACATGGGGCTCCCTCCCGTCATTTCCTTTCGTATATCAGAGCTACGGCGTGGGCGCTGATGCCCTCGCCCGCCCCCTCAAAGCCCATGCCCTCGGTGGTGGTGGCCTTGACGGACACCCGCTCCAGGGCCAGGCCCAACGCGTCGGCCATGTTCTGCCGCATCTGGGGAATGCAGGCCGCCAGCTTGGGCCGCTGAGCGATCAGGGTGGCGTCCACATTGTGGATGGAAAAACCGGCCTTTTGCAGAATGCCCGCCGTTTCCCGCAGCAGCAATATGGAGGAAATCCCCTTGTACTGCGGGTCCTTATCGGGAAAATGCTGGCCAATATCGCCCAGTGCTGCCGCGCCCAGCAAGGCGTCGATCACCGCGTGCGCCAGCACGTCCGCGTCGCTGTGACCCAGCAGTCCCTTTTCATAGGGCACCTCAACGCCGCCTAAAATCAGCTTGCGTTCCTCCACCAGCCGATGGGCGTCATAGCCGTGGCCCACCCGGGGCATGCCCTGCAATGCAAATTCCGCCATGTTTTTATCCTCCGGTGTGGTCAGTTTGATGTTATTCGGGCTGCCTGCGCACAGATAGACAGGCATGCCCAGAGCGGCCACCAAGGCCGCGTCGTCGGTATATCGGGCCTGGATCTCCCGGTGCGCCCGCAAAAGCAAATCCTTCCGGAAGCCCTGGGGCGTCTGCACCGCCCGCAGCTGACTGCGATCCAGGGTGGCCGTCGCCTGCCATTGGCCGTCCACCTGCTTGATGGTATCGGTGACTGGCGTGCTGGCAATGCCGGAGCCGCGAAGCCGCACGCTTTCGATCACGTTTTCCACCGTCTCGTCGTCCAGCATGGGCCGCGCTCCGTCATGCACCAGCACGATGTCGCAGTCCTCCGGCAGCGTTTGCAGGCCGTTATATACCGAGGCCTGCCGATCCTCTCCGCCGCAGGCAAACCGATCGGCGGTCAATCCGCTCTCCTTCAATGCTTGCTTTACGGCTTCCTCATCGCCGTGCCGCGTCACCAGCGCCACGCCGTCGCAGTGCCGCCGCAGGGTGCGAAGACTGCGGCACAGCGCGCATTCTCCGGCCAATGGCAGCAGGGTTTTGTTGACGGCGCTGCCCATGCGGGTGCCGCTGCCGCCGGAAAGCAAAATCGCCCAAACGCTCATTCCTTTTTCGGTTCCTCTCCCAGGGTGTCCATCAGGTATTGATAGATTTCCCCGGCGTGCCGGGGCCAGGCTTCGGCAAAACGATCCGCCATTTTGTGCTCGGGGGCGGGCACGTCGATGCTCAGCAGGGTGCAGCTGCCTTCCACCAGCCGCAGCTGGGCGACATATTCGCCACCGGGCTGCTGCACCACCTTGGCGGAAAATTCCTTTTCGATGGCGAAGCGTTCCTTCCAGGCCGGAGCGCTGTCGCGGATCTTCATCACCTTGCTGTGGGGCAGCTTGCTGGCGAAGAACTCCACCGTCTCAAGGCCTGCTTCCGTGATCTGATACAGGCTGTCCGCCGGATGGGCGATCTTGGCCGCCTGGCCGTCGTTCACCAGGTCGTGCAATGCCAGCGCCAGATCAAAATAGGACATAATGTCGTTTTCCACCATGAAATACAGCAGCTGCGTGTGGGTGCAGCTGCCCAATTCCTTCAGCGCCAGCAGGGTATAGAGCTTGCGCTCGCGTTCATCCAACAATGCGGGTGGGATTGGGAGCATAGCGGCCTCCATTCATCATAATGATTCCTTTATTCCATATAAACGCCAAAATTCCTGCGTGCGGCGGCGAATTTCGTCGGCATTCGCCACTGGCGCCGGATGATAATGGGGCGGCAGCAGCCGGGCGTAGGCGACTTCCCGGTAGCGGCTGTCCAGCAGCAGCACCACCCCCGCGTCCGTTTCGCTGCGGATCACCCGGCCCGCCGCCTGCAGCACCTTCTGCATGCCGGGATTGCGATAGGCGAAGCCAAAGCCGTCGCCCAGCCTTTCTTCGTAATGGGCGCGCAGGGCTTCCTGCACCTCGTTCACCTGGGGCAGCCCCACGCCCACCACCGCCACGCCGATCAGCTGATCGCCGGGCAGATCGATCCCTTCTGCAAAGATGCCGCCCAACACGCACAGGGACAGGAACGGCCCGCCGCTTTCCCGCATTTTGCGCAGAAAGGCGTCCCTGGCCCCCGGCTCCATGCCCCGATCCTGCACGTTCAGCGGCAGATCGGGGGAGAGCTCCATCAGTTTTTCCTGGATCAGGGTCATATAGGCGTAGCTGGGAAAGTAGGCCACATATTTGCCCGCTCGCCCGCTGAACAGCGCCAGAATGCAGGCGGCGGCTTCCTCCGCGCTGTCCTCCCGCTGCTGATAGCGGGTGGGCAAGGGGTGGGTCATCACCAGCAGCCGTTCCGGCGGAAAGGGCGATGGCAGGGCGAACAGCGCATCCTCCGCGTTGCCGCCCAGCAGGCCGCGCATGGCGTCCAAAGGCTCCAGCGTGGCGGAAAAATACACGCAGCCCGTCATGCGGCGGGTGATCTTTTCCAGGTGGCTGGAGATGTCCAGACACAGAAGGGTCACGGCGCGCTCCTTCGCGGCCGGCGCGATCAGCACCCGGTATCCCTCCGGCGCGTCGATGTATCGGTTCAGCGCCATGCGGAAGGACAGCAGCGTATGAAAGAAATCGTGATCGCCTTCCCCGGGATGCTCCGCCATTTCGCTGATCAGCATTTCTATCGGGGCCAGCAGGTCATGTGCATCCTCCACATTCCGCAGCGGACGCAGCAGCGCGGACAAGGCCAGATACAGCGGATGCCGCCTGCCCAGCCGCTTGCCCGCTTCCCTGCGATAGGACGCCACGTCCCGGCTGTCCAGCCTGGCGGACAGCATATCCCGGGTGCGTCCGGGCAGATTGTGGGCCTCGTCCATCAGCAGCGTCACGGGCCTGCCCTGGCCGATGATGCGTTTCAGGGACACCAGCGGATCGAACACATAGTTGCAATCGCAGATCACCACGTCGCTGATCTCGCACAGGGCCAGGGAAAATTCAAAGGGGCACAGCATCCATTTTTCGCAAAACGCGCCCATGTCCTCCCAGGTCTGCAATGCACAGGCCGCCATCAGGGCGGGCAGCTCCCGGTCGTAATATCCCTTGGTCCGGGGACAGAAATCGGGATGGCACCGCATGGGGGATTGGGGACAGCATTTTTCCCGGGCGGTCAGCACCACATGGCGCAGCGCCAGCCCGTCCATGCGCCCCAGGGCGTCCAGGGCGGACAGCTGCGCCGTGCCCCGGGCCGTCAGATAAAAGATCTGCTTGGTCAGGCCGTTGCCCAGGGCTTTCAGGGCGGGAAACAGCGTGGCGGCGCTTTTGCCCGTGCCGGTGGGCAGGGTGGCAAACAGCCGCTTTCTCCGCTGGATGGCGGTGTACACCTGGGCGGCCATCTCCCGCTGTCCCGGCCGAAAACGGTCATAGGGAAATTGCAGCGCCTGCAGGCTGGCGTCCCGGGCCTCCTTGTGGGCGCATTGCAGCCTGTGCCAGGCGGCCAGCGGGCGCAGCATGGCGAAAAACTGCTCCGTCAGCGCGCCGCGATCCAGGGTTTCTTCAAAATCCGCCCGCACCGCGCCCGTTTCCGTCACATAGCTCACCCGCACGGTGACCGCCTGCAAATCCAACTCCTCCGCCAGCATGAATCCATAGCACACCGCCTGCATGCGGTGGGTGGGCAGGGGCGCGCCCGGCAGCGGCGCGTAGGGGGAGATCAGCTTCAGTTCGTCGATGCACAGGGGATCGGCCTCCTCCCACAACAGGTCGATGCGCCCCTGAATGTCCGCGTTGATGCCTTCGCACCTTCCTTGCCAGCGCACAGGCCGCTCCGCGTGGGCGGATACGCTGTCCTGACGGGCGCGATGGGCGCGGCTGCCCTCCGCCATGGCAGCGGCGGAGGCGGGCAGCAGGTCGCCGCCCCGCAGCGAAAACTCCACCATTTGCCGCACGGAAGCGCGCAGGGAGGATGCGGACATTTTTTCACCTCTTTTCATTGCGCCGAAGGGCGATAAAGGGTATAATACAAGAGATCAAACCTTGGGAGGCACACATGAGCGAAATGCAGATGGCCTGCGCGGCCATGCCTTTGGACGCAGAAAGCAGCGTATATGCCCTGGTGGCGGGCAGCCGGGAAGGGATGAAGAGCCTGCTGGGCAGCCGGTCGGAGAAATTGCAGCGGCGCATCGACGCCCTGGAATGGGCGGTGAAGCCCGAAGTGCGCTGTCTCATCGGCGATGAGGGCGCGGACGTATCCATCCAGCAGGACGACCGGGAGAACCCGCAAACCCTGCCGGGCCTGGCCGTCAAGCTGCTCTTCCTGCGCTATCAGGCACACCTGTCGGGCTGGACGCTGCTCCCTTGCGTGGGCCTGCCCCATAACGCCGCCCATTTGCAGGAGGCCATGATTGCCTGCTCCCTGGCCTGGAAGCTGCCTGCCGGCTTCCTCCAATGGCTGGTGACGGAAAACGCCTTCTGCTCCATCATGACGGACTGCGCCGAATGGCTCATCGAGACGGACAAGCCCTTGCCCGTGCCGGAGGCCGCGGACGCGGTGCGCTATGTCCGCGATCTCACGCCCTACGCGCTGCGCAAGCAGTGGATGCTGGGCGGCGCGGGGGTCGTCATGGCGGCGGTGGGCATGCTGTGCGGCATGAATACCGTGGGCGCCATCATGCGGGACGGCGATTTCCGCACCCTGCTTGGCAAGGCGCTGACGGAGGAGATCATGCCGGGCCTCAAAATCTCCCGGGAAGAAGGCCTGCAATACGCCGCCCGGGTGTGCGCCTATCTGGAGAACGCCTGTGCCGAGGAAGCCTGGCCCGCCATGGGGGAAAACCTGGTGGCCCGTTTCGTGGCCTGCGCGCTGCCCGCTCTGGCAGCCTATGAAAAGGAGAATGCTGCTCTGCCCAGCTGCCTGTGCTTCACCCTCAGCAGCCTCGTCATGCTCTACGCGGGCGTGCGCAGAAACGCGGAGGGGGAATACCGCCTGCCCACGGAGGAGGGCGACACCCCGGTGCTGGAGCAGGAATACGCCCTGGCTGCCTTTTCCCGCATGAGCTGCGATATGCCGCCGGAGTCCCTGGCCTACGCAGCCCTCAGCGATTATGAGATCTGGGGCTGCGACCTGCGGGAGATCGACGGGCTGGAGGATAAGGTGGCCGAGCAGCTTCGGGATATGCAGCTGCTTGGCGCAAAAAGCGCTCTGCTGCGGGCAGCCGCCTTGTAAAAAAGCCTCGCGGAGCGAGGCGAAGGGATTAATCCCAGAGAGCCGGAGGGTATTCGCCGCTGTCCGTCATGCGGGCGATGGCGCTTTGCACAAAGGGCACGTCCTCGTGATAGGTGACGCCGTACCACTTGCTGTTGGTCCCCAGCACCCGCACGGTGGACAAGCCTTCTTTCAGGGTGTCGTTGACCACGAAGGGCAGGAAGTATTCGGCCTTCAGGGGATTGGTTTCCATGGCGCTGCGATAGAAGGCCGGGAACCGGCCGCACAGCTCCTCCATGAAATCCGGGGTGAAGCCCCACAGGTTCATGGATACCGGCGCGTCCGCCGGAAGGCGGATGTAGGTGTTGCCGTCCAGAGTATAGAGGGGCCC
>CACWUV010000051.1 GCA_902764185.1 uncultured Eubacteriales bacterium | reverse complement strand
CATCATCAACAAGGTCTATGTGCCCCGGTATATCTTTCCCGTTTCCCGGTGCATCAGCTCCTTTGTCAATCTGCTCATATCGCTGATCCCCATGGCTGTCGTGTGCCTGTTTTCCGGCATCCGCTTCACCAAGGCGCTGCTGCTGATTCCCATTCCGCTGACGATGCTGTTTATCTTCGTATGCGGCATGAGTCTGCTGCTGGCCACCTGCCATGTGTTCTTCCGGGATACGCAGTTTCTTTGGGGCGTGGTGCGCATGATGTGGACGTACCTGACGCCGCTGTTCTACACCGAGGATATTATCCCGGCCCGGTTCATCCATCTGTACCACATGAATCCCATGTACCAGTTCATCTATTTCTTCCGCAGCCTGGTGCTCCACGGCGTATCGCCCCAGCCCATCGTGTATCTCTACGCCTCCCTGGCCTGCCTTGTGCCGCTGGCTTTGGGCATATGGGTGTTCCGCAAGTATCAGCGCGACTTTGTTCTGTACTTATAAATGTGAAAAGAGGATTCCATGGATGAAGCTGTAATCCGGGTGGAAAACCTGGGCATCCGTTTTCGGATGGATAAAAACAAGACCACCAACTTTAAGGAATACCTGGTGCGGATGCTGAAAAGGCAGAACGTATACACGGATTTCTGGGCGCTGCGGAACCTGAGCTTTGAGGTGCGCCGGGGGGAGGTCATCGGGATCATCGGCCACAACGGCGCGGGAAAGAGCACGCTGCTCAAGTCCATCTCCCGCATCATCGAGCCCACCGAGGGCAGCATAGAGCGCAAAGGACGCATCGTGCCCATGCTGGAGCTGGGCAGCGGCTTCGATTACGAGCTGACCGGCATGGAGAACGTCTATCTCAACGGCGCGGTGCTGGGCTTCACCCGCAAGTTCATCAAGGAGCACTATCAGGAGATCGTGGATTATTCCGAGATCGGCGATTTTATCTCCATGCCCCTGAAAACCTATTCCTCCGGCATGATCGCCCGCCTGGCCTTTTCCATCGCCACCATGGTCAAGCCGGAGATCCTGATCGTGGATGAGATCCTGTCGGTGGGCGACGAGCGTTTTCAGGAAAAGAGCTATCAGCGCATGATGACGCTGATGCAGGGCGGCACCACGGTGCTTTTCGTCTCCCACAACATCAAGCAGATCCGCCAGATGTGCAACCGCGTGCTGTGGCTGGATCACGGAAAAATGCGCATGTGCGGCGACGCGGAGGAGGTCTGCACGGCTTACAGCAGCCAAATATAATAGAAATTTGCCAAAAATCACGCGCAGCCCTTTATTTTGCCGCAAATCTGTGTTAAAATAACAACCGGCTTCTATTTCTTTCGCTTATCATTGGGGGAAAAGCATGCAACGTACTGACAAGCTATTGTCCGGCCTGCCGGGTAAAACCGGCGCGCTGATCCACAATCCGTCCAATATGTTCTATCTCAGTGGCTATACGGGCGAGGGCCTGCTGCTGGTGGCTCCGGGCGTAAACGCCGTGATCACGGATTTCCGATATGTGGAGGCGGCGCAGAAGCAATGTCCCGGGTTCGCGGTGCATGCCATCCGCCCGGGGGTCACCCACGCGCAGGTGGCCTACGAGCTGCTGGAAAACGCGGGTATCCGCGATCTGGCCGTCGAGGATAACATCATCACCGTCCGCGGCATGCGGGAGATCGAAAAGGTCATGCCCGGCATGCGCTTCACGCCCCTGGATTTCAGGGTGGAAAAGCTCCGTGAGGTCAAGGATGACGACGAGTGCAGTTGCATCGAGCACGCCTGCGACATCACCTGTCAGGCCTTCGAATACATCTGCGGCTTCATCGCGCCGGGACGTACCGAGCGGGAGGTGCAGCTGGCCCTGGATTACAAGATGCTGCAATTGGGCGCCGACGGCCTGGCCTTCAGCACCATCGTGGCCTCCGGGGAGAACGGCTCCCTGCCCCACGCGGTGCCCAGCGACCGGGAGATCGAGGAAGGGGATATGGTCACCATCGATTTCGGCGCGCGGGTGGACGGCTATGACGCCGATATGACCCGCACCGTGGCGGTGGGCCAGCCCAGCGACAAGATGCGCAAGATCTACGAAATCGTGCTGCGCGCCCAGGAAGCGGCGCAGGCCGCCATCGCCCCCGGCGTGCCCACGGCGCAGATCGATAAGATCGCCCGCGACATCATCACCGAGGCCGGTTATGGCGAGTGCTTCGGCCACAGCACGGGACACGGCGTGGGCATCGACATCCATGAGGAGCCCCGCGTCTCCAGCCGTTCCAACCAAATCCTGGCGCCCGGCAACATCGTCACGGTGGAGCCCGGCATCTATGTGCCCGGCTTGGGCGGCGTGCGCATTGAAAACACCTGCGCCGTCACCGAGACCGGCGTGCGCGCCCTGTGCGGTGCATCCAAGGAGCTGCGCATTCTGTAATGCCGCGTCCTTTTGCAACATAAACTCATCAATCTTAAAAATGGAGGAAAGAACCAATGATTACTGCTGGCGATTTCAAAAAAGGCATTACCGTGGAATGGGATGGCGGCGTGTGGACCATCGTGGACTTCCAGCATGTTAAGCCCGGCAAGGGCGCCGCTTTCGTGCGCACCAAGATCAAGAACATCATGACCGGCGCCGTGGTGGAGCGCTCCTTCAACCCCACCGACAAGATGCCCAAGGCCATCATCGAGACCAAGGAGATGGAGTATCTCTACAACGACGGCGAGCTGTATTACTTCATGGACCCCGAAACCTACGAGCAGACTCCCCTCAACCACAGCCAGGTGGAGGACGCCATCCAGTTCGTGAAGGAGAACACCAACGTTATCATCCGCTACTTCAAGGGCAACGCCTTCTCCGTGGAAGCGCCCAACTTCGTGGAGCTGGAGATCACCAAGACCGAGCCCGGCTTCAAGGGTGATACCGCCACCAACAACTTCAAGCCCGCCACCGTGGAAACCGGCTATGAGCTGCAGGTGCCCCTGTTCATCAACATCGGCGATAAGATCAAGATCGACACCCGCTCCGGCGAATATCTGTCCAGAGCGTAATTAAAGGAGAATTCCATGAGCAATATCACGGATCGCGTAGCCTATTTGAAGGGCCTGGCCGAAGGCATGAAGCTCAGCGAGGAAACCAACGAGGGCAAGCTGCTGCTCAAGATGCTGGACGCGCTGGAGAGCATGGCGGAGGAGATCACTTCCCTGCGTGCCGACCATGACGAGCTGGACGAGTATGTCGAGAGCATCGACGACGATCTGGCCGATATGGAAGAATACCTGTTCGACGACGACGATTACGATGACGACGAGGATGAGGACGACGAGGACGAGGAGGAGGATGAGGACGATCAGATGGTCGTCTACACCTGCCCCCATTGCGGCAACGAAGTGACCTTCGAGATCGACGGCTTCGATTTTGAAGAGGACAATCTGTGCCCCAACTGCGGCAAGCCGCTCTTCCCCACCGACGGCGAAGAGGATTCCGAGGACAAATAATGCGATGATCGCGCAAGGCCATCTTCTTCGGGGGATGGCCTTTTCATATATTGTGTGAGAGGTGACCATCATGGAATACATGCATGAAAACGTCAAGCCCTTTTTCCTGCCCGGCGATGAGCACGCGGTGCTGCTGACCCACGGCTTCACCGGCTCGGCGGCCCATATGCGCCCGCTGGGCGACTATCTCCACGCCCAGGGCTTCACCGTGCGGGGCATTCTGCTGCCCGGCCACGGCACCACCCTCAAGGACATGCGCTCCGCCACCTGGCAGCAGTGGCTGGAGGCCGAGATGACCGCGGTGCGGGAGCTGAAGGAAAAATATAAATATGTCTCCGTGGCCGGATTGTCCATGGGCGGCTGCCTGTCCCTGATCGCGGCGGAACAGACCGACGTCACCGCCTGCGTGTCCATTTCCGCGCCCATGAAGACCCAGCAGAAGTTCACCTGGGCCGCGCCCATCGCAGCGCTCTTTATGCCCGAAATGATGTGGAAAAACGGCGCGGTGAACGATAAGACCCGCCTCATGCCGGAATATAACATCGGCTACGCGGGCATGCCCACCGCCCGGGTGGCCGATCTCAGCCGCCTGATGAAGCAGGCCCGCAAAAACCTGTACAGCATCACCTGCCCGCTGCTCAGCGTGCAGAGCCACGCGGACGAGACCATCAGCGCCGACAGCGCCGACATCATCCAGCAGGGCGTTTCCTCCCAGATCAAGCGCCTGGTGTGGCTGGAGGACGTGCCCCACGTGTGCACGATCTCCAAGGAAATGGAGCATATCGGCCGCGAGATGGCGGAGTTCCTGCGGAAAGCACAGAACGGTTAAGCAAACTGCCGCATAGCATGAACCATCCGAAGGGAGGGAAGGCTATGCGGCTTTTGAATTGCAAAAAACCGGCCATGACCTGGAGCGAGGCGGCCATGCTGCCTGCCCGGGCGCGGACGCTCAGCGGCGGCGCGGCTCTGCGTCAGCTGGCCCGCAGCGAAGACAGGGAAACCATGGCCATAGAACAAAAGAAGCAGCCTGCCCCGGCCGTTCAAACGGCGCTGAGGCGGGCTGCTTACGCATCGGTCAAAAGGCTGTTTTAACGCACGAACAGCTGCACCAGATAGACGTAGCCGCTGTCGTCCAGGCAGACGCCCACGCCCACCCGGCTCCACTGGCTGCCCAGAATGTTGGCCTTGTGTCCGTCGCTGCTCATAAAGGCGGCTTCGGATTTGAGCACCGTGGCATGGTGGGCAATGTTTTCGCCCACGGACCGGAAGCTGTAGCCGAACGTCTTGAGCATATCCGCCGCCCGGCCAAAGGTGGGGGACTGGTGGGCAAAGTATTTGTTCTCCTTCATATCCTGCGCCTTGATGCGCGCCAAAGCGCAGAGGGTCTCGTCCAGGGGCAGTTCCGCCAGCCCGGCAGCTTTTCTGTCCTCATTTATCAAATTCCATGCAGAATACTCTTGCGCTGAGACCGAAAGCGTAGTATAATCCCCAACGTTAACGGTAGTTGACGGAGCGGACGGTACCGCGGGCGTCTGCGTGGGCCGCGGCGCTGCCGAAGGCCTGCGGGTGGCCGCGGCGCAGGGCGCGCTGTTTCGATAGGGCCAGCCCTTGAAGCCAAATTGGGACGTGGGCGCTCCGTCTGCCGAAGCCGAGACTGCGATAAGGGCAATCGCCAGGACGCATGCGAGCCGTTCCAAACTATTCTTGATGGATTGCATATGTACCTCCTTGGTGTTACGGATGTATTGCGACATCGCCATATCACTGTAACGCGTAAGGCCGCGACTGTCAATTTGCTTTGCCAAAACCCTGCCAAGAGAATATATGGCAGATAAACTGGAGGATAAAAAATGAAGCTGACCAAATGCCCCCGCTGTGAGATCAATTACATCACCGATGGGGAACAGTATTGCAAAATCTGCCGCCTGGAGATGAAGGGCGAGCCTGTGCGGGACGAAATCGAAATGTGCACCATGTGCGGCGAGCATCCCGCCATGCCCGGCAAGGACGTGTGCCTGTTCTGCATGAAGGAAATGAACGGCGTGGAGAACAGCCAGGAGGATGACGAGGGCATCGTGGTGACCGAGGACGCCGCCATGAGCATTGATCCCATCAGCGGCATGGACGAGATCATTCCCGAGACCGACGCCGATCAGGATGGGCCCATGTCCCTGGAAGCGCTGGGCGAAGAGGAAGAGGATGACGACGATCCCGACGACGACGATCTGGACGACGGCATGGGCGCCCAGCCCAAGCGCAGAAAATGAGGATCTTCGCCATAGGAGATCTGCATCTGCCCGGCGGGGACGATAAGCCCATGAACGTGTTCGGGCCCCATTGGGACGGACACTGGGACAAGATCCGCGCCGATTGGCGCGCCCGGGTGGCGGCGGAGGACGTGGTGCTGATCCCCGGGGACATCTGCTGGGCCATGCAGCTGCAGGACGCGCTGCCCGATCTGCGGGCCATTGGCGAGCTGCCGGGCCGCAAGATCCTGCTGCGCGGCAATCATGATTACTGGTGGGGCGCCATCACCCGGGTGCGGGACGCCTTGCCCGATGGCATGTACGCCCTGCAAAATGACGCGCTGACATTGGAGAACATCACCTTCTGCGGCAGCCGGGGGTGGACCAACCCGCAGCAGAACGCCCAGAGCGAGGACGCCCGGCTCTATGCCCGGGAGCTGGCCCGGCTGCAATTGTCCCTGGATCAGGCTCGGCAGCAGAATCCGGAGGGCCGGCTGGTGGCGCTCACCCACTTTCCACCCCTGGGAGAGGGCGGCACCCCAACGCCAGTGTCCGAGCTGATGCAGCAATACCATGTGGGGGACGTGGTTTACGGCCATCTGCATGGCGCCTCCATCCGCGGCGCTTTCTCCGGCGCGGTGGCGGGGGTGCGCTATCACTTCGTTTCCTGCGACGGATTGAACTTTCAATTGTACCAATTGCCCGATCAGGTGGAAAATTCGGCCCAATAAATGGCATTCAGTTGAATCATAGTGGAATGAAAGCGGCTTTTCAGGCCGCTTTTTTCTTTATGTGTGGAAATTTGAAGCTGCTTGGTGGGAAATGGAGGGGGATGGGGACTGCCCGGCGCCGCCCAAAGATCTGTTCTTATTTTCTTCATGTTTGCCAAAGAAAAATTAATTTTTTATGACGTAAAATTTTGTATTAACTGCACTATATTATATATATAAATTTATACAAATTACATATTTTATGCTGTGCTAAGAAATAAAAACGTCTTTTTTAAGAATAAATAACGGCGTGAATGCGAACAAGCATTCTCAAATAAGAACAAATATTTCAAAATTGTGACGACTTTTTTGCCCAAAGAAAATAAAGGCCCCTTGCCAATCTGAAAAAAAGTGGGTTATAATGGGTGACAGATCCCAGAAAGTGTAATTTTGTGGTGGATTGGAGGCGAGCAGTGTGGACGAAATGCGCAATGAAGCGTTGCCCCAGTCGGAGTCCGCGCTGCTGGAGAAGCATCGGCCGCAGCTGCGCCGCGGCTTCCGCGGAGCCTATGTCCACGGCCTGGACGCCAAGGGGCGCATGATTGTGCCCGCCGCCTTCCGTCCCGCGCTGGGCGAAAAGTTCAATATCTGCCTGACGCCGGATTTCAAGGCCATCGCGCTGTATTCCACCCAAGGCTGGGAGCTGTATTACTGCACGCTGCTGGAGCTGCTGGAAAAGGACATGCGCATGGAGCGCGTGATCAACCTTTTTTCCAAATATACCTATGAGGACTGCGAGTGCGACGCCCAGGGCCGGGTGCTCCTGCCCCAAAAGCTGCGCGGCCGCTTCCTGACTGACGCCAAAGAGGTGGAGGTCAGCGGCGTGGGCAGCCACATCCGCGTCATGCGTCTGGAGGAAGCGGAGAAGGAGGAGGCGGAATTCTCCCTGGATATTCCCGATGTGCTGGCCTTTGAGGCAGCCATCGCGGCGAAAGGCCTCTGATCATCGGTTCTAAAAATACGGAAAAGGAGGATACAATGGGATGTCGCTGGCCAGAAATCCAAACATGCCCTATGTAGCGGCGGGCCGTCAGGATCGCCCCTATGAGCGCATGGCCGTGCAGAGCCACGTATATGTGCCCGCTGCCGATGTCTGCGCCGATTGCGACGGACGTCCCTCCTTCCTGGCCACCGGCAAGGTGCGCCGGGAACCCTTCCGGCTTTCCATTAAAACCGTGGTGATCCTGGTGGCGGCGGCGCTGTTCGTATTGTCCATGATCTATCTGAACACCGTGGCCCGCCGTGCCAGCCTTTATAAGGAAGGCCAGGCCATCTATACGGAAATGCAGGCCATCGAAAAGGAAATGGCCGTACTCAAGGAGCAGTTGGCCAAGGCGCAGGAGCCCAACAGCCTGCGCTACCAGGCGTCCCGCCTGGGAATGATCAACAGCGAGGGCATTGTACCCACTGAGATTTATGCGCCCAACACCCGGCCTGCCCAGGCGGATCTCTCCCTCTCCGCGGGCAATGTCCGGGCTTCGATGGAATAGGCGAAGGACGGGCGCATGCCATGAGGGAGGAAAGGTATGCGCGCAGAAATCCTTATACGGCAGAGAATCTGGAAGCTGATAATTGTGCTGGTGGCGCTGTTTGGCGTGGTAACGGCGCGGATTGTCAGCCTCACTGTTATACAAGGTGAAGCGCTCACCGCCCGCGGCATCCGGCAATGGACGCGGGAGGGCAAGGTGGCCGCCCGCCGCGGCAGCATCGTGGACGCGGGCGGGTCCACCCTGGCCCTGAGCACCACGGCCTATATCGTCAATGCGGATCCCCGCCAGGTGGAGGATGCGCAAGCCTTTGCGGAGGTACTGGCGCCCATCCTTTCGGTGGATCGGGAACAGCTGATCAAGAAGGTGGGGAACAAAGCCTACGCCTCCGTTCAGATCAAGCGCCAGGTCTCCCGGGATACGGTGGATCGCCTGCGGGCCTTGATGGCCCAGGACGACGGCCTGGCCAAGCGACTGCGGGGCCTCAGCTTTTCCGAGGATGCCCGCCGGGTGTATATCAACGGCCCCTTTCTCAGCCAGGTGCTGGGCCTGACCAATGTGGATTCCGTGGGCCAGTCCGGCTTGGAGCAGCTGTACAACACCGTGCTGGAAGGCTCCGAGGGCCTGCTGCTCACCGAGGTGGACCGCAAAGCCCGGTTTATGCCGGAGGGACAGACCACCTACATCGCGCCCCAGACGGGGCACACGGTGCAATTGACCGTGGACAGCAGCATCCAGGCTTTTACCGAGCGGGCCATGCGGGAATGCATCGCCGTCAATAACGCCCGGGCAGTCACCGCCATTGTGATGGACGTCAACACCGGAGCCATTCTGGCCATGTGCATGAAGCCGGATTACGATCCCAACGACCCGCCCCGAAACGACGTGACCGCCCTGACAAGGCTCATGCGCATCACCGCTGTGGGAGATGCCTACGAGCCGGGCTCCACCTTCAAAAGCCTCACCTGCGCCGCCGCGCTGGACGCCGGAGTGACCACGGTGACGGATACCTTCCACTGTTCCGGCTCCATCAAGGTGGATGGGGACACCATCCGCTGCTGGAAAAACAGCCACGGGCCCGAAACCCTGGCCCAAGGACTGCAAAACAGCTGCAATCCCGTGTTCGTGCAGTTGGCTCTGCGGCTGGGCGCGGAGCGGTTTTATCAGTATCTGCGGGCCTTCGGCCTGGGGGTGCCCACGGGCATCGACCTGCCGGGGGAGGGCGCGGGGATATTGATCAACAGCCGATACGTTAAAAACGTGGATCTGGCGCGCATCGGCTTTGGGCAGAGCGTGGCCGTCACGCCCATCCAGATGATCACCGCCTTTTCCGCCGTGGTCAACGGCGGGCGGCTCATGAAGCCCCATATCGTCTCCGCCGTGCTGGATGAAAACGGCGAGGCGATCCAAAAGACCGCCGCCCAGGTGGTATTGACCCCCATCAAGCCCGAGACCAGCGCCGTTATGCGCGATCTGCTGGAGCAGGTGGTGCGGGACGGCGGCGGCCACAACGCCTACATCGAAGGCTATCGGGTGGGCGGCAAGACCGGCACCGCCCAGGTGTATATCGACGGCAAGGTGTCCAGCACCGTGCACATCGGTTCCTTCATCGGGTTCGCGCCGGTGGAAAATCCCCGCTTCGCCGTGCTGGTCACGGTGGACGCGGCGGACGTGCCCATCGATTACGGCGGCACCACGGCGGCTCCCTTCGCCCGGCAGATCATCGCGGATACCCTGCAATATCTGGGCTATCCCAGGGCTGGGACGGAGGAGCAGAAGCAGGTGGAAACGCCGGAGCTTGTGGGCCTTTCCCTGGAGGAAGCCGCCCGGATTCTGCGGGCCGCGCCGCTGAAATGGGAAACGGACGGCGTCAGCGATACCGTGACGGCCCAGATGCCCCCAAGGGGAACGCTCCTGGCCGCGGGCTCCCAGGTGATGCTCTACACCGCACCCCAGGAGGCAGCCACCCCCGACATCATGACCGCCGTGCCCGACGTGCGCGGCATGAGCGTGGTGGAGGCCAGCCGGGCGCTGCGGGCAAGAGGTCTGGAAATGCAATTGGAGGGCACGGGGATCGCCGTGCGGCAAAGTCCCGCGGGCGGCGCTTACGCGGCCCAGGGAAGCAGGGTCACAGTGACCTTCGTCCTGCCCTGAAACAGTGGTTTTAAAAAAGGAGTTTCGCATGAAATTATCCGATTTGGCGCGCAGTTGCGCCGCTTATGTGGTGGAGGTCCGGGGAGAGGCCGAGGTGCTTTTCCCTTTCATGGACAGCCGGGAAAAGAAGCAGGGAGGCCTGTTCTTCTGCATCTCCGGCGCGCGGTTTGACGCCCATGATTTTGCGGAGCAGGCGGTGAAAAACGGCGCCGCCGCGCTGGTGGTGGAACGCCTGCTGCCCCTTGACATTCCGCAGATCCTGGTCAAAAACGTCCGGGAAGCCTTTGGCCCCATGAGCGCGGAGCTCTACGGCCATCCCGCCCGGCAGATGAAGATGGTGGGCCTCACCGGCACCAAGGGCAAAACCACCTCCAGCTATCTCATCAAGGCCATTTTGGAGGCGGCGGGCATGAAGGTGGGCCTCATCGGCACCACCGGCAACATGATCGGCGGCACCTTTATCCACGGCGATATGACCACCCCGGAGGCCCATCACCTGCAAGGGCTCCTGCGCCGGATGGCGGACGAGCAGGTGCAGGCCGTGGTCATGGAGGTTTCCGCCCATGCCATCGCCATGCATCGGGTGGACGGCATCGTCTACGACGTGGGCTGCTACACCAATCTTTCCCAGGATCACCTGGATTACTTTGAAACCATGAAACGCTATTTTGAAGCCAAAAAGGCGTTCTTTACCCAGGGCTATGTCAAGCGGGCCGCCCTGAACGTGGACGATGAAACCACGGCCAAAATCCTCCGGGACATCCAAATCCCCTGTCTGCGCTTTGGCATCAGCACCAACGCCGATCTTTATGCCCGGGATATCGAGATCAGCGAAAACGGCGTCATCTTCCGTCTGTGCAAGGAAAACGAGGAGCGCATGGTGCGCCTGCAATTAACCGGCATTTTCAACGTCTATAACGCCTTGACCGCGGCGGCCGCCGCGCTGTCCCTGGGCGTCGGCCTGGATCAGATCGTCAAGGGCCTGCAGAGCGTCCGCGCCGTGCCCGGCCGGGCGGAAATGCTGGATACCCATACGCCCTACAAGGTGCTGCTGGATTATTCCCATTCTCCCGAAGCGCTGGAAAACATCCTCACCGCCGTGCGGGATTTCACCCGGGGACGGGTCATCGCGCTGTTTGGCTGCGGCGGCGACCGGGATCACGGCAAGCGTCCCATCATGGGCGAGATCGGCGGCAGGCTGGCGGATTTCTGCATCCTGACCAGCGACAATCCCCGCAACGAGGACCCCTATGATATTTTGGCCTCCATCGAAGAAGGAATCCGGCATACCGATGGCCAATATACTGTAATAGAGAATCGCAGAGAAGCCATCCGTCACGCGCTCATGATGGCCCGAGAAGGGGATATGGTGGTCCTGGCCGGCAAAGGCCATGAAACCTATCAGGAGATCCGGGGCGTCAAGCGGCCTTTTGACGAAAAAGTGGTGGTGCGGGAACTGCTGGAGGAGATCCGGCAGGACAAGCCCGCAAAGTAACCAAAGGAGATTTGCTTTCCCATGCTGTTGTACATGATCGCAGCGGCGGCGCTGGCAGCCGTCATGATGCTGGTGTTAATGCCCAGGTGCATCCTCAGGCTTAAGGCTTTGAAGTTCGGTCAAACCATGTATGAGCTGGGCCCGCAGAGCCACCTGAACAAGAAGGGCACGCCCAATATGGGCGGCATTGTCATGGGGCCTGTGACGGCGGTGTGCGCCGCGGCGCTGTTCATCGCCTGGCGCGGCGCGGACAGCGCGCTGTTCTGGAGCCTGCGCAATCCTCTGTGGGCGCTGCTCTTCCTCATCATCGCCTGCATGCTGCTGGTGGGCTTTTCGGACGACTACATCAAGGATGTTAAAAAGGATCACGAGGGCTTAAAGCCCAAGCAGAAGATCGTGCGCCAGGTGGCCATCGGGCTGGTGTTCGCCGTGTGGGCTTACTTTTACATCGGCAGCGACGTCATCATTCCCTTCACCGGCAAAACCTGGGACCTGGGGATCTTCTACATCCCCCTGATCACCCTGACGGTGCTCTTCATGACCAACAGCGCCAATTTGCAGGATGGCCTGGACGGCCTGCTTTCCACCGTCACTGTGGTGGGCATGATCGCCTTTGGCATCCTGGCCTGCCTGATGAACCTGCACATTGACAGCGCGGTTTGCGGCATCCTGGCCTTCGCGCTGGCGGGCGCGGCCCTGGGCTTCCTGCGCTTCAACCACTATCCGGCCCAGATCTTCATGGGCGATACGGGCAGCATGTTCATCGGCGCGGTGATGGTGGGCATCGCCGTCGTCCTCAAAATCGAATTTCTGCTGCTGCTGATCTGCTTCACCTGCGTGTTCAGCTCGGTGTCCGTCATCATGCAGCGCGTCTACTTTAAATTGACCCACGGCAAGCGCATCTTCAAAATGTCGCCCATCCATCACCATTTTGAAATGTGCGGCATGACGGAGAACGCCATCGTGCGCATGTATGCGGTTGTGACGGCCGTCCTGTCCGTCATCGCCATCCTGTCCATGCACGCCTGGATCAAGCTTCCTTAAATATATAATTGTCACTTACTTACCGATTGGGGGTGATTCCGTTGGATCGTTCTTACTGGCAAAACAAGCGCGTTCTGGTGCTGGGCATGGCCCGCAGCGGCGTGGCCGTGGCGCAGCTCCTGTGCAAATTCGGAGCCGTTCCGCTGCTGAATGACCGCAAAACCGAAGAGCAATTGGGGGAGAGCGTGCAGGTTCTCCATTCCCTGCCCTGCGAATGGCATCTGGCGGAGGATCCCATGGGGCTTCTCGATCAGTGCGACGTGCTGCTGATCAGCCCCGGTGTTCCCATCGATTCCCCCATCGTGCTGGCCGCGCGGGAAAAGCAGATCCCCGTGACCGGCGAACTTGAAGTAGCCTCACAATTAGCCAATGGTACCCTGGTGGCCCTGACCGGGACCAACGGCAAAACCACTACCGTATCCCTTTTGGGTGAGATCTACCGTGCGGCGGGCAGGATCGCCTACGTGGCAGGCAATATTGGTTATCCGTTGTCTGCAGCCGCTATGGAGAGCAAGCCGGAGGACATGCTGGTGGCGGAGGTTTCCTCCTTCCAACTGGAAACCACCGATACCTTCCACCCGCGGGTCGCCGCCGTCCTGAACGTTACGGAAGATCACCTGAACCGGCACTACACGATGGAGAATTATACCGCCGTCAAGCGGCATATATTTGACCGTCAGACCAGTGCCGACACGGCTGTGCTGAACTATGATGACCCGGCTTGCCGGGCCATGGCGAGAGGCCTGGAACCCCGGGTCGCCTGGTTCAGCCGCGCGCAAAGCGTGGATTCGGGAGCCTTTGTGAAGGACGGCAGGATCATCATCCGCTGGAACGGCGAGGAAAGGCCGGTATGCGGGGTGGACGAGGTATACATCCCCGGCCCGCACAACACCGAGAACGCGCTGGCAGCTGCCATGATGGCGGCGGCCTCCGGCGTACCGGCCTCGGTGATCCGCCACGTGCTGCGCACCTTCAAGGGTGTGGAGCACCGCAGCGAATTTGTGCGCGAATTGGACGGCGTGAAATGGTACAACG
>CACWUV010000050.1 GCA_902764185.1 uncultured Eubacteriales bacterium | reverse complement strand
GCATCACCAAGGCCGCGCTGGCCACGGAATCCTTCCTGTCCGCCGCGTCCTTCCAGGAGACCACCCGCGTGCTGACCGAGGCTGCCATCAAGGGCAAGATCGATCCGCTGCTGGGCCTCAAGGAGAATGTTATCATCGGCAAGCAGATTCCCGCCGGTACGGGCCTGCGCCGCTACAAGAACATCGAATTGCAGGAAACCTATTGATTGGTTGAAGTTTCCCGCATGAACAGCGCCCCCTTTTCGCATCCTACAATGGGTGTGAAAAGGGGGCGTTAGTTTTGTTCATCCTGTTTTTGATCCAGATGGTGGTAACGGTGATCACCGGCATTTACTTTTATACCCAGCTGCGCAAGGAAAAGCATACCCAGCCTTCTGTGCGCCATGAGGGAGCGAAGGAAATGGACAAGCTGCGGCAGATGCGCGGGATACGGCTCTCGGAGCCTCTCAGCGAGCATGTGCGGCCGCAAACCTTTGATGATATTATCGGCCAGCAAGAGGGCATCAAGGCGCTGACGGCGATCCTGTGCGGCAGCAATCCCCAGCATGTGATCATCTATGGACCACCCGGCATCGGCAAAACCTGCGCCGCCCGGCTGGTGTTGGAAGCGGCCAAGAAAAGCCCTGGCACGCCTTTCCGGGAGGATGCGCCCTTTATCGAGATCGACGCCACCTGCGTGCGCTTTGATGAGCGCGCCATCGCTGATCCGCTGTTCGGCAGCGTGCATGATCCCATTTATCAGGGGGCGGGCAGTCTGGGCGTTCAGGGCATTCCGCAGCCCAAGCCCGGAGCGGTGACCAAGGCCCATGGCGGCGTGCTGTTCCTGGATGAAATCGGCGAATTGCATCCCATTCAGATGAACAAGCTGCTCAAGATCCTGGAGGACCGCCGCGTCTCCTTTGATTCCGCTTATTACAATCCGGAGGATACCGCGGTGCCACGCTATATCCATGAGGTGTTCCGTCATGGCATGCCGGCGGATTTTCGGCTGATTGGCGCCACCACCCGCAATCCCGAGGAGCTGCCGCCTGCCCTGCGCAGCCGGTGCATGGAGGTGTTTTTTCGTCCCCTGGATGCCGATGAGGTCAGCCTGATCGCCGCCGGCGCCGCAAGCCGGGCGGGCTATGGCATGCCCCAGGCCGTGGCGCGGCTCTGCGGCCGCTATGCCGCCTGCGGACGGGATGCCGTCAATATGGTGCAGATGGCCGCGGGGTTGGCGCAGATGGCGGATCGCAAGGAAATAAAGCGGGAGGATATGGATTTTGTCATCCGTTCCGGCCATTATCCCGCCCGTCCGGAGCAGCTTGCACCCCAGGAAAACCGCGTGGGCGCGGTGCATGGATTGGGAATTTATGGGGCCAATCAGGGCGCTGTGATGGAAATTGAGGCGATTGCAGTGCCCGGGAGCGGCCAGCTGCATGTGAACGGTATCGTGGAAGAAGAGGAGCTGGGCACATCGGCCCACACCCTGCGCCGCCGGTCCATGGCGCGCGCTTCTGCCGAAAATGTGACCGCGGCTTTGCGGGTGCTGGGGTATATGCAGAAGGATCAGGATGTGTATATCAATTTTCCCGGCGGCGCACCGGTGGATGGCCCCAGCGCCGGCGCGGCCATGGCCGTAGCGGCTGTCAGCGCGCTTACAGGGCGGCCGGTGGACGGCAGCTGCGCCATCACCGGAGAAATCAGCGTACAGGGCTATATTCGACCCGTAGGCGGCGTGCCGGAAAAGCTGGATGCCGCGCATCGCTCCGGCCTGGTACAGGCCTGCGTGCCCCGGGAGAATATGCCGGAGCGTCCGGAGGAAACCGGCCTCAAGGTGTATCCGGTGGATACCCTGCAAATGGCGCTGGACCGACTGCTTCTGCCTTCTGCTTTGCGGGAGAAAGAGGCGGATGCCATTGCCTCGCCGCTGGTCCCTCTTGCGGCAAAAGCGGCGGATTGATCGCAAAAACTTGCATTCATTGCCAACATCTGATAAAATAAAATGCAATTTCTATCCATGGAGGGATTATGGCAACGAAACGAAAGGCCAAAACGCAGCGGATTCCGCTGATGCCACTGCGGGGGCTGATGATATTTCCGCATATGGTGCTGCATTTTGACGTGGGCCGTCCGCGCAGCATTGCGGCGCTGGAAGAAGCCATGCTGGAAAAGCAGCGCATTTTCCTGGTGGCCCAGAAGGACGGCGACGTGGAGAATCCCGGCGCGGGGGACATGTGCCGCATGGGTACCATCGCTCTGATCAAGCAGGTGCTCAATCTCCCTGGCGACAGCCTGCGCGTCCTGGTGGAAGGCCAGCAGCGGGCGGTGCTCAAGTCCATCGTGCAGGAGGAGCCCTATTGGATTGCGGATGTGCAGCCGGTCGGAGACGTGACGGACGAGGATGAAGCCACGCTGCAGGCATTGCTGCGCACCACCCAGAGCTTTTTTGAGGAGTATGCCCGCGTCAGCATGCGCATTTCTCCCGAAACGCTGCGCTCTGTCAGCGAGGTGGATCAGCCGGATCAACTGGCGGATGTCATCGCCGCCAACGTGCTCACCCGTTTGGAGGACCGTCAGGCCATCCTGGAGGAGGTCAGCGTGGCTGCCCGGCTGGAAACGCTGTGCGGCATCCTGGCCCGGGAAACCGAATTGGCCGACATCGAAAAGCAGGTGCAGGGCCGGCTGAAAAAGCAGATCGATAAAAACCAGAAGGATTATTATCTGCGCGAGCAGATCCGCGCCATTCAGGAGGAGCTGGGGGAAAGCCTGACCGTCGAAAGCGATGAATTGCGGGATAAGCTGGCGAAGCTGCCTCTTAGCGCAGAGGTTCGGGAAAAAGCCGAGCGCGAGTTGGAACGCTTGTCCCGCATGGCCCCCGGCACGCCGGAGGTCACCGTGGCCCAGACCTATCTGGAGTGGATCTGCGATCTGCCCTGGGGACAATATACCACCGATAACCTGGATCTCAAGCGCGCCCGCCGTATCCTGGACGAGGACCATTACGGCATGAAGCAGGTGAAGGAGCGGGTCATCGAATATCTGGCGGTGCGCCGCATGAAGCAGCTGAGCACCGAGGACGGCAGCATGCGCGGACCCATCCTGTGCTTTGTTGGCCCGCCTGGTGTGGGCAAAACCTCCATCGTCAAAGGCATTGCCCGGGCAGTGGGGCGCAAGTTCGTCCAGATGTCCCTGGGCGGCGTGCGGGACGAGGCGGAGATCCGCGGCCATCGGCGCACCTATATCGGGGCCATTCCCGGTCGTATCATATCGGGCATCAAGCAGGCGGGCACCATGAACCCGGTGTTCCTGTTTGATGAGATCGACAAAATGAGCAGCGATTTCCGGGGCGATCCCGCTTCTGCCATGCTGGAAGTGCTGGACGGCGAGCAGAATATGGCTTTCCGGGATCATTACCTGGAATTGCCTTTTGATTTAAGTCAGGTCATGTTCATTACCACAGCCAATGATATGAGCACCATCCCCGGCCCCCTGCGGGATCGCATGGAGATCATCGAGGTGCCCAGCTATACCGAGGAAGAAAAGCTGCAAATTGCCAAGCGCCATCTGCTGCCCAAGGAGATTGCGGAGCACGGATTGACAAAAGGGAGTGTTAAAATCGGCGATCCCGCCATGCGACAGATCATAGAGGGCTACACCCGAGAGGCGGGTGTGCGCACCCTGGATCGTACCCTGGCGCGGGTGGTGCGCAAGGCTGCCGTGGAGATGCTGGAGACCGACGTTCAGCAGGTCACCGTGACCCGCGGCAAGGTGACGGAATATCTGGGTGCTCAGCGCTTTCTCCGGGATCTGCCCGAGAAAAAGCCCTGCGTGGGCGTGGTCAACGGCTTGGCCTATACCACTGTGGGCGGCGAAACCCTGGCGGTGGAATGCGCGGTGATGCCGGGCAGCGGCGGGCTCAAGCTCACGGGCCAATTGGGCGACGTGATGAAGGAGAGCGCCATGGCGGCCCTCAGCTGGATTCGCGCCCATGCGGAGGAATACGGCCTTGCGCCTGATTTCCATAAGAATCTGGATATTCACATCCACGTGCCCGAGGGTGCTGTGCCCAAGGATGGGCCTTCCGCCGGCGTCACCATGGCCACGGCGCTGCTCTCCGCCTTGACGGATCGCCCCGTGCGCCAGGATGTGGCCATGACGGGCGAAATTACTCTGCGGGGCCGCGTGCTGCCCATCGGCGGCGTCAAGGAAAAGCTGCTGGCAGCCTATCGCGCCGGCATCCGCACCATTCTGCTGCCCCATGAAAACCAAAAGGACCTGGAGGAGATCCCCGAGCATGTGCTCAAGACCTTCACCATCCTTTTTGCGGAGAATATTCAGGACGTACTGAAGACAGCGCTGCTGGAAAAGGAATAAACATGGAGATAAAGAACGCAAAATTCGTCACCAGCATGGCCCAGTATGGGCGGTTCACCGGTATCGGTCTGCCGCAGATCGCTGTGGCGGGCAAGAGCAACGTGGGAAAATCCAGCCTGATCAACGCCCTTTGCCGCAACGGCAAGCTGGCCAAAACCAGCGGGACCCCGGGAAAAACCCGTTTGCTCAACGTGTTTGAGATCAACGGCGGAACCGGCGACGCCTTTCACCTGGTAGACTTGCCCGGCTATGGCTTTGCCAAGGTGGATAAGAGCGAAAAGCTGCGCTGGGGCGAAATGATGCAGGGCTATTTTGACCAGACCCGGGAGCTGCGCATCGTGCTGCAGCTGGTGGATATCCGCCATGAACCCACCCGGGATGACATCGACATGGTGGAATTCCTGCGGGCTTCGGGTATCCCTTTCCAGGTGGTGGCCACCAAGTCGGATAAGATTTCCCGGGGCGCCCGCATGAAATACACCGCGCCCATCTGTCGGGCTTTGCAGGTGCAGCCTTGGGAGTTGCTGCCTTGGTCCAGCGAAAACGGCGACGGACGGGACAATTTGATCGCCGTGATTGACAAGGCAATCCACAACGCATAAAAAAGGGACAGGCCATTTCAGAGCCTGTCCTCAGGGCATCGACAAAGTCGATGCCCCCGAAGAAAATGAAGGATCATTTTCTTCGGAAAGCAAATTTTCTTGTGCGCTTAACAGCACACGGCCAGAAAATTTGAGCGGAATGAAAATTCCCTCTCGGCCGGGCAAGCGGGCCTTCGGGAATTTTCTCCTCGGCGACGTCCACGCCGCCGCCTGCGGATTAAAAATGAAGGGGCTACGGCCCCTTCATGCATCCCAGGCATTCAACAATATGTCGATTATCTGGGGACAGGCCATTTCAGAGCCTGTCCTTTTTGTTATAAGCCGTAGAGCTCGCTGTATTTATCCCGGAGGTACCGGACGTAATACTGGGGATCAAAGGGCGCGCCCAATGCCTTTTCCAGCAGCACGCCGGGATCGTAAAGCCCGCCGTATTTCCAGATGCGCTCTTCCAGCCAATTGTTGATGGGGGAAAGATCGCCTGCTTGCAGCGCGCCGTCCACATCCACGGTCTGCTTCATCACGTGCAGCATCTGCGCGCCATAGGCGGAGCCCAAAGCATAGGATGGGAAATAGCCGAAAAGCCCGCCGGACCAGTGCATATCCTGCAATACGCCTTCCCGGTCGCTGGGCACCTCAATGCCCAGATATTCTTTGTAGAGGCGGTTCCACTCCGCGGGCAGTTCCTCCACAGACAGCTGGCCGTCAAAGAGCTTTTGCTCCAGCTCATAGCGGATTAGGATATGCATGCAGTAGGTCAGCTCGTCCGCTTCCGTGCGGATCAGGGATGGCATGGCCTTGTTGAGAGCGCGATACAGCGCTTCATCGCTGACATCAGCCAAAGCGGGGAATAGCTCCCGCAGCTTGGGTGCGATCAGGCGGATGTATCCGCGGCTGCGGCCAATGATGTTTTCATAGAAGCGGGACTGGCTCTCGTGGATGCTCATGGAAACGCCGCCGCCCAGCACGGTGTAGGCCAGCTCATCCGCGGGATGGGCGTCATAGAGCGCGTGCCCGCCTTCATGGATCACGCTGTACATGGAATAGGAGAAGTTGTTCTCATGATAATGGGTGGTGATGCGCACGTCGTATTTGGTAAAGGCGGTGGTGAAGGGATGCTCGGTTTCCGCAATGCCCACGTGGGCGCGGTCCAGCTTCATCACATCCATCAGATAATCGCTGAGGCGGCGCTGCTCCGCGATGGGAAAATGGCCGAACAGGCAGCTGTCGTCCACCTGGGGCGCGGCGTTGACCGCGTGGATCAGCGGCACCAGCTCCTTGCGCACCGTATCGAAGAAGGCGTCGCAGCGTGCCCGGGTTAATCCTTTTTCATACCGATCCAGCAGAGCGTCGTAGGTGGGCAGATCAGGTTTCATATACCGCATCAGCTGGCGGTTGGCGGCGATCATCTTTTCCAGATAGGGCTTGAACAGCGCGTAGTCGTCTTTTTCCTTGGCCTGATGCCAGGCGTCCTGGGACTGGGCGTTGAGCCGCTGATATTCCACATATTCCGCCATGGGTACCCGGCGCATGTCGTTCATTTCATCGTACATATTTTGCACGATGCGCCGATGCACGCTGTCCAGAGAATCGATGTTTTCATGGAGATTGTCCAATAATGCCACCGTTTTGTCGCCGGTGGACAGCTTGTAGCTTTCCTCGGACAGCAGAGCCAGGGTTTCCGCCCGGTTGGCCGCGGCGGCGGAAGGGGCGGCGGTGGCGCCGTCAAAGTCAATGAGCCCCAGGGCATGATTATAGGCGATCATCTTGCGCTGCAGAGCGTCCAGCTTACTCAGAGCTTCCTGTAGTTCCATCTGTTCTGTTCCTTTCCTGTACAGGCTGTACATAAATCAAACCGCGTATGGCTTCCAATTTGGCTTCGCCGATGCCATTGACCCGCAGCAGATCCTCGGGATAGCGGAAATAGCCCATATGCTCCCGGAGCGCCAGAATGCCTTCCGCGGTCTTTTCACCAATACCCGGCAGAGTTACCAATTGCTCCAGGGTGGCGGCGTTCATATCCAGCCGGCCTTCGGGCGAGCAATCGAAATCAGGTAACTGCCGCTCCACCGCCTGATATGCGGGCAGCAGGATGGGCGGCGGCTTGCGATAGGTCAGCAGGCGCAAACAGACCGCATACAGCAACAGGCCCGCTGCCGCCGCGCCTGTCAGGCAGACGCAGAGGAGGCGGGCCGCCGCCCGTATGCGGTTGTGCTTTACACGGTCTTGCGTACCTTCTGTCCTTCTTTCGTATCTTCCACGGTGTAGCCCAGTTCTTTCAGCTGATCGCGCAGCTCGTCACTGCGCTTCCAGTTCTTGTCCTTGCGGGCCTGGGCGCGCTCATCGGCCAGCGCCTGAATATCCGCGGGCAGATCCCCAGCCTTCTTCATCAGCAGGCCCAGCACGTCGCACAGCTCCAGCAGCGCGTCCATGGCGGTCTGGATGGCGGCTTTGGCGCTCTCTGCGTTCAGGCTCAGGTTGGCGTCGCGCACCAGCTCAAAAATCGCGCCCATGGCGTCAGCCGTGTTCAGGTCGTCGTCCATGGCGGCGTCAAACTTGGCCACGTGCCCCTTGACGCGCTGCGCAAAGGCGTTTTCTTCCTTGTTCATTTCGCGCTCGGGGGCGTGCTGCAGCAGGAAGGCCATCTGGTCCCGGGCGGTATATAGGCGGCTCAAAGAGCTGTGGGCCTGGGCGATCATTTCGCGGCTGAAATTGATGGGGCTCCGGTAGTGGGCGGAGAGCATGAACATACGCACATCCTCGGCGTCATATTCCTTCAGAATGTCGCGCACGGTGAAGAAGTTGCCCAGAGATTTGGACATCTTTTCATTGTCCACGTTGATAAAGCCGTTGTGCATCCAATAGTGCACATAGGGCTTGCCGGTGGCGCCTTCGCTCTGGGCCACTTCATTTTCGTGATGGGGGAACAGCAGATCCTTGCCGCCGCCATGGATATCGAAGGTTTCGCCAAGATAGGTCATGCTCATGGCGCTGCACTCGATGTGCCATCCGGGACGGCCCATACCCCAGGGACTTTCCCAGGCAGGCTCGCCGGGCTTTTGAGCCTTCCACACGGCAAAATCGGCGGGATGCCTTTTGACGGAGTCCACCTCTACGCGCGCGCCAGCTTCCAGATCTTCACGGTTTTGACCGGAAAGAAAACCGTAAGCGGGAAAAGCGGAGGTATTATAATAGACGTCTCCGTTGACCTCATAGGCCAGTCCCTTGTCGATGAGCTTTTGCACCAGAGCGATGATTTGCGGAATATGCTCGGTGGCCCGGGGATGCACGGTGGCGGGACGCACGCCCAGGGCTTGGGCGTCCTGATAGTATTCCTTGATGAAGCGGTCGCCCAGCTCCTTGACGGTGATGCCCTCCTTGTTGGCCCGGCGGATCATCTTGTCGTCGATGTCGGTGAAGTTCTGCACAAAGGTGACTTTGTAGCCCCGGTGCTCAAAATAGCGGCGCAGCACGTCGAACACGATGAAGGGACGGGCGTTACCGATGTGAAAGTAGTCATACACTGTGGGGCCGCAGGCATACATGCGCACCTCGCCGGGATGGATGGGCACAAATTCTTCTTTGCGGCGGTTTTTGCTGTTATAAATCTGCATATCAATTCCTCCTTGATTTTTCATCGGTAAGTTCACGGACGGCGGCCTCCAGCTCGCTGATGCGCTCGTAGAGGGCGTCCATTTTTTCCAGCATGGGGTCGGGCAAATTGTTGTGATCCAGGGTGGGACGGCTGCCGTCCTGACGGCGGACGATGCGTCCGGGATTGCCCACCACGGTGCAGCCGTCGGGAACGGGTTTCAGCACGATAGCACCCGCGCCCACCTTCACGTTGTTGCCCAGGGTGATGGGCCCCAGCACCTTGGCGCCCGCGCCCACGATGACGCCGTTTCCCAGGGTGGGATGGCGCTTGCCGTGCTCCTTGCCCGTGCCGCCCAGGGTGACGCCTTGGTAGAGCGTTACATCGTCGCCAATCTCGGCGGTTTCGCCGATCACCACACCCGCGCCGTGATCGATGAACAGCCGGTGGCCGATGGTGGCTCCGGGATGGATCTCGATACCGGTCTTGCGCTTACATCGCTGGGAAATCAGCCGGGCCAGCAGGGTGTGCCCCCGCCTGTACAGCTTATTGGCCAGCCGGTGGGAGCGCAGCGCCTTGACGCCGGGATAGCACAGCAGGATTTCCAGCCTGCTCTTGGCGGCAGGGTCCCGCGCCATGACGGCGGCAATGTCTTCTTTCCAACAGGACGCCATGAGGTCCCTCCTTAACAAAATAAAACCGCCTCCCATTGCGGGAGACGGCATAGCCGCGGTTCCACTCCGCTTGAAAGAAAAATCTCTTTCCACTCGGCTGCCTTAACGCGGCAGGGACGGCGCGGCTTACTCTTCTTTTCAGCCTGCGGCTCCCGGAGGCACTGTCCGCATCCGCCAAGCGCGCTTTCAGCCAGCGGCGCGCTCTCTCTTGGACGGCTGAAACCGGACGTTTTTTCCGTTCATTGCCTTACTGCATTATATGCGAGGCAGGGCTTTTTGTCAAGGCGTCAAAAGCTGAGGACGCTGGTCAGGGTCAGCACGGTGACGGTGGGGGTATTGAACATGCGGAATCGGATGGGATAGATGGCGGATGCGCCCAGACCGGGGCTGATATACTGGGTGACGCCCTGGACGGTGGACAGGCCCACGATCTCGCTGTCCCGAGGGAACCAGCCGCCCAAGGATTCCGGCGCGCGGATAGCGCCAAGCAGCGGCAGCCGCATCTGTCCGCCGCAGTAATGCCCGGCCAATACCAGCGAAACGCCCCGGAAAAAGTCGTTGCGGTCGGCTCCCGCCCATTGCTGCAGGGTCTTGATGGTCGCGCCGGTCAGGGGATGATGGGTCAACGCGATCTGCACGTCCTCCGGCCGCATTTCAGATAGGCTTTCCGCAATGGCGTCCAGCACGGTGAGCCGATAATCGATGGCGCGCAGCTGGGCCTCCTGATCGGAGGTCAGCGGTTGGGCGGCCAGCAGGGTTTCCCGACGGCTGCGATAGGCGGTATAGGAGGAATCCAGATCCAGGCCGTACATGCTTTCCGGCGCAAACCAGATGGTGCTTTTGCCGACGGTCAGCTTTTCGGGATGATCCAGATAAATGGCGCCGTGCTCTTCCGCCGCCAGAATATAATCCGCCTTGACGGCGTTTTCCGGGTTGGCGGTGGTGCGGATGGCCTCGGGGTCCTCGTCGCCGGGGATGAAATAGACCGGGACGGTAAACAGGTCGATGAGCTTCAGGAACGCGTCATAATCGCCATCCGGCCCGCACACGTCGCCGGTGATGCACACGGCGCTGTATTTCTTGGCGGCGATCATGGTTTTGACGGTGCTTTGATCGGGGCCGTATTCGTTGCCATGCAGATCGCTGATGTGCAGGATGCGAAATTTTTCCAGATCCTTGGGCAGCGAGGTGATGGTGACGGACACCTGATCTACCGTTACTCGGCCGTTATTAATGAAATTGAGGGCGACAGCCACGACGATGATTAAAAAAAATAAAAGCAGATAGCCGATCCAGCCGGTGCGGCGGGGTTTACGCTCTGCGAAGATGGTACGGTTTTTGCGCATAAGTCAGGGCTCCTTGAAAAAACTGATATTATTATAGCGAAAGCGGACGGGAAAAACAAGGCGTTGCGCAGCGCATTTTTTGTAAAATTGCAGGAAAAGGGCAAAGGGCGGCGAATGAAAATGTATCCCGTAAAGGAGATTTGTTCAGTATGCCCAAACCCAAGAAAAGCTTTGTATGCACCGCCTGCGGCTATGAATCCGTGCGCTGGTATGGCAAATGTCCAGGCTGCGACGCCTGGAACACCATGGAGGAAACCGTGGAGACGCCCGCTGAAACCCTGGCGGCCAGGCCGGCGAAACAGCGGGGCGGCACCGGCGCGCAGGTGAAAAAGATCTATGAGATCGAGGCCAGCGCCCAGACCCATGAGACCACCGGCATCGGTGAATTTGACCGGGTGCTGGGCGGCGGCATTGTGGACGGCTCCCTGATGCTGGTGGGCGGCGAGCCTGGCGTGGGCAAGAGCACCTTGCTTTTGCAGACCTGCGCCCAGGTGGCCCGGCGGGGCAAACGGGTGCTGTATATCACCGGCGAGGAAAGCGCGCGGCAGATCCGTCTGCGGGCGGACCGCCTGGGAGCGTCCAAGGACGAAATAGCTGTTCTGGCGGAGAACGCCATGGACGCCATCGAGGAAAAGCTGAATGCCGTGCAGCCGGATTTTGTGGTCATCGACTCCATCCAGACCATGTATCGTCCGGATATGGCCAGCGCTCCGGGCAGCGTCAGCCAGGTGAGGGAAAGCGCGGCCATGATGATGCGCTATGCCAAAACAAACGGCTGCGCTGTGATCCTGGTGGGCCACGTGACCAAGGACGGCGCCATCGCCGGTCCCCGGGTGCTGGAGCATATGGTGGATGTGGTGCTCTATTTTGAGGGCGACTATCAGCATGAATACCGCCTGCTGCGGGCGGTGAAAAACCGCTTCGGCTCGGTGAACGAGCTGGGCATGTTCTCCATGACGGGGGAGGGCATGGTGCCCGTGGAGAACGCCTCGGAAACCCTCATTTCCCATCGGGCGCTGGGGGCCAGCGGTTCGGTGGTGTTTTGCTGCATGGAAGGCAGCCGTCCCATGCTGGTGGATTTGCAGGCGCTGGCGACGCAGTCTTTCTATGCCGTGCCGCGCCGCACCGTGAATGGCGCGGATCAGGGCCGCGTGGCGCTGCTGCTGGCGGTGCTGGAAAAGCGTGCCGGCCTGCGGCTCTACAATCAGGATGTGTACATCAATGTGGCGGGCGGTCTGTCCCTGTCCGAGCCCGCCATTGACCTGCCGCTGTGCGTGGCGGTGGCTTCCTCCCTGAATGATGTGCCGCTGCCTGCCGATCTGGCGGTGATGGGGGAGATCGGCTTGACAGGCGAGGTGCGTGCCATTCCGCAGATGGAGCGCCGCCTCAGCGAGTGCGTGCGGCTGGGCTTCAAGCAGATCATGTGCCCGGCGGATTCCGCCCGCAAGATCAAGGCGCCTGAGGGGATCACCCTGATGCCCGTCAGGACGCTGGCTCAGGCCATCACCCTGCTGGGCCTTCGTCGGTCCTGATTATTCGCCTTCTGCATGAGAGCACTCCCCGCGGGATATACTCTTTGGCAGGAGGCGGTGTTTTTATGTGGAAAAAAGGGCTGATGGGCCTGATTGCTTGCTGCGTGGCTTTCTGTACGGCCTGCTCTTCGGCGCCGGCCGTGCCGGAGAATACAGCAGCGCCTGATGCGGGCAATTCCTTCGTGCTGCCCGACGATATCCGGGTGGATGCCGAGGGTGTGCCGCAGCTGCGGGTATATATAGCGGATGAAAGGGAAATCCAGGAGATGGACCTGGAAACCTACCTGGAAGGCGTGCTGGCCGGAGAAATGAAAAACGACTGGCCGGAAGAAGCGCTGCGGGCGCAGGCAATATTGGCGCGAACCTTTGTGATCCGGTTTATCACGGAAAAGCAAAGCAAATACGCCGGAGCGGATATTTCCACCGATATTGAGGAAGCCCAGGCCTACGACGCAGCCGGCGTCAACGACAGGATCAAAGCGGCTGTGCAGTCCACCCGGGGACAGATCGTCTGCTATAACGGAGAGCCGATCTATGCCTGGTTCCATGCTCACGCGGGCGGTCAGACCGCCACGGCGGCGGAGGGCTTGAGCTATCAGAAGGCCGCACCTTATACGCGATCCGTGAAAAGCGATGAGAGCAAAAAAGCGCCGGAGGACGATGCTGTATGGACGGCTTCCTTTTCAATCCAGCAGGTGATCAAGGCCGCCTCGGATGTGGGCATGAAGGTCAGCGCTCCGGTAAAGCAGATCCGCCTGGGGGACAAGGGCGAAAGCGGACGGACGCAGACGATCCTGATCGATGGTCAGCCCGTCCCGGCCAACGAATTCCGCATCGCCATTGGCAGCGAAAGGATGAAATCGACGCTGCTGACGGATATAAAGTACGAAAATGAAACGCTGAGAATAACGGGCAAAGGATATGGCCATGGCGTGGGCATGAGCCAGTGGGGCGCATATGCCATGGCGGAGAGCGGACAGGATGCGCAGGCGATTATACAGCATTACTTTCAGTCTGTGGATATCGTGCAAATGTGGAAGTAAATTGCACAAAAAACAATATTTTGATTGACGGATGCGTATTTTCTGCTTACAATGCAAGCTGTAAGGGGAAAGCGCATCTGTACTTTTTTGGTATATCCCGCACGTTTTCCCCATAGAATCCTCCGGAGACGTTGCAAATCGGGGGAAGCTATGGTATAATCGGCGAATAAAAATAACTCCCCTTACCGCGCATGAATGAACCGAGGAAAAGGAGGAACCTGACGTGAAGAAGCTGCTTTCTGTGTTGCTTGTGATGATGCTGGCCATCGGTCTTCTGCCCGCCATGGCCGAAGGCAGCGTGTACTCCGCCCTGTATTCCGGCGAAGTGACCACGCTCAATTACCTGATCACCACCACCACCAATGATTTTGCACTCAGCGCCAACCTGATCGATACCCTGGTGGAATATGACCGCTATGGTCAGGTGAAGCCCTCTCTGGCGGAAAGCTGGACCACCAGCGAAGACGGCCTGACCTGGAGCTTCACCCTGCGCAAGGATGCCACCTGGGTGGACGCCGCTCAGAACGTGGTGGCCAATGTGACCGCCAATGACTTCATCTCCGCGGCTCAGTACA